>NZ_JBFBAX010000042.1:0-41160 GCF_040682395.1 Streptomyces sp. NPDC051207
CACCGAAGTGGTTCATCGTTCGACTTGCATGTGTTAAGCACGCCGCCAGCGTTCGTCCTGAGCCAGGATCAAACTCTCCGTGAATGCTCTACCCGACCATGCTCAAAGAAGAGCCGCCGGTGACACATCACGAGAGCGGAACAGCCAGGCGGAATGAGCCCGGCCGTTCACAGCGTCCTCGCTGTGTATTCTTCAAAGGAACCTCAACCCGATCGGAACCGACCAGGTCGGGGTATCAACATATCTGGCGTTGACTTTTGGCGCGCTGTTGAGTTCTCAAGGAACGGACGCTTCCTTCGTACTCACCCTCTCGGGCTTTCCTCCGGGCGCTTCCCTTCGGTCTTGCGTTTCCGACTCTATCAGATCCTTTTCTCGGTCTGACCCCCAGTCAGCGGGGTTTGCCTTCCCGGCGCTCGCGCCGTTCCGACGAGTGAGACTTTAGCGGATTCCCGGCTTCCGAGCGAATCGGAGCCTTGCGTCCTTTCGAACGCGGATTCCTCATTCCGGTAATACGCATGCCAATGAAATGACGTCAGACGCAGGACGACTGTCGTCGAGTAGTGGTGGTACTTGCGGAATGGCTGTCCGGGGACCGACCGGGGTCGGCGCTCACGTCGGACAACCCGGAGAACAGTACGGAGGGACCCTGAGCGTGTCAACTTCGCTGCGCACGGCACCCTCGCGGCGTAGGGCCGGCGGTGGACGCGGGCTGTCGCGCTATCGGGCGGAGGCCGCGCTGAACGCGGCTCGGTAGGCGCGCGGGCTGGTGGCGAGGCGTGAGGCGAAGTGCTGGCGCATCGTGACCTCGCTGCCGAAGCCGGCACGGCGGGCGACCTCAGGCATGGGGAGGTCGGTGCGTTCGAGGAGTTTCTGCGCCGCGGCGAGGCGCTGGTCGAGGAGCCAGCGCAGCGGGGTGGTGCCGGTCTCGGCGGTGAAGTGCCGGGTGAAGGTGCGCGGGGCCATTCCGGCGCGGGCGGCCAGGTCGGCGACCGTCAGCGGTTCGTGCAGGTGCCGCAGGGCGTGTTCGCGTACGGCGGCGAGGGTGTCGGCGTCGCGGTCCGCGCGGGGGGTGGGGCGCTCGATGAACTGGGCCTGGCTGCCGGTGCGGAAGGGGGCCGTGACCATGGAGCGGGCGATGGTGGCGGCGGCCTCGGCGCCGTGGGCGGTGCGGACGAGGTGCAGGCACAGGTCGATGCCGGCTGCCGTGCCGGCGGCGGTCCACAGGTTGCCGTCCTCGATGAACAGCGCGTCCGGGACGACGGTGACGCCGGGGTGACGGGTGCGCAGGAGGTCCACGAGGTTCCAGTGGGTGATGGCGCGGCGGCCGTCGAGGAGTCCGGCCTGGGCGAGGGTGAAGGCGCCCGCGCAGAGGGCGGCGATGGTGGTGCCGCGCGTGTGGGCCCGGCGCAGGGCGTCGAGGACGGGGGCGGGTGCGGGGGTGAGGTGGTCGTCGAGGCCGGGGACGACGATCAGGTCGGCGCGGTGGAGCCAGGTCAGGGTGCGGTCGGGCAGCAGGGTGAGGCCGCCGCACATCGGGACCGGGGCGGGGTCGGGGGCGACGCGGCGGAGGTCGAAGGCGGGGACGCCGCGGTCGGTGCGGTCGGTGCCCCAGACCTCGGTGACGACGGAGACGTCGAAGGCGCGGATGCCGGGGAAGGCGACGAGCGCCACGCGGTACATGGTCGGCAGTAAATCATCGAACGATGTCTTTTCGCCCTCTGGGGACACCGGGGTCCCGGCGGCAGGATCGTGGGCATGGAGATCGCGGAGAACGCGGCGCTGGTCGTCGTGGACGTACAGCAGGGCTTCGAGAACCTCGGCTTCTGGGGGCCGCGGAACAACCCGGGGGCCGACGGCAACATCGCGGCGCTGATCGACGTATGGCAGTCGTCGGGGCGGCCGGTGGTGTTCGTGCGGCACGACTCGGTGCAGGCGGGGTCGCCGCTGCGGCCCGGGCAGGCGGGCAACGGCTTCAAGGCGTACGTGGAGGAGCGGCGCGGGAAGAGGACCGGGGGTGAGCTGCTGGTGAGGAAGTCGGTGAACTCGGCCTTCTACGGGACGCCGGATCTGGACGCCTGGCTGAAGGCGGCGGGGATCTCGCAGGTCGTGCTGGCCGGGATCCAGACCAACATGTGCGTGGAGACGACCGCGCGGATGGGCGGGAACCTGGGGTACGACGTGGTGGTGGCGTTCGACGCGACGTACACCTTCGGCCTCGAGGGGCCGTTCGGCTGGCGGCTGGGGACGGAGGAGGTGGCGCGGGCGGCGGCGGTGTCTCTGCACGGGGGCGGGTTCGCGCGGGTGGTGAACACGGCGGAGGTCGTGGCTGCGGCGGAGTGACCGCCCCCGGCGGGCGGGGTCAGCTGTTGCCGGTGGCCAGTTCGCGGCTGCGGTCGCGGGCGGCTTCGAGGGCGGCGATGAGGGCGGCCCGTACGCCGTGGTTCTCCAGTTCGCGGATGGCGTTGATGGTGGTGCCCGCGGGGGACGTGACGTTCTCGCGGAGCTTGACCGGGTGCTCGCCGCTGTCGCGGAGCATCGTGGCGGCGCCGATCGCGGACTGGACGATCAGGTCGTGGGCCTTGTCGCGGGGCAGGCCGAGCAGGATGCCGGCGTCCGTCATCGCCTCGACCAGGTAGAAGAAGTACGCCGGTCCCGAGCCGGAGAGGGCCGTGCAGGCGTCCTGCTGCGACTCGGGGACGCGGAGGGTCTTGCCGACGGCGCCGAAGATCTCCTCGGCGTGGGCGAGGTGTTCGTCGGTGGCGTGGCTGCCCGCGGAGATGACGGACATGGCTTCGTCCACCAGGGCCGGGGTGTTCGTCATGACGCGGACCACCGGGGTGCCGGGGGCGAGCCGCTCCTCGAAGAACGAGGTCGGGATGCCGGCGGCGCCGCTGATGATCAGGCGGTCGGCGGGGACGTGCGGGGCGAGTTCGTCGAGGAGGGAGCCCATGTCCTGCGGCTTGACCGTGAGGATCAGGGTGTCGGCGGTCTTGGCGGCCTCGGCGTTGGTGAGGGGGGTGACGCCGTGGCGGGCGCGGAGTTCCTCGGCGCGTTCCGGGCGGCGGGCGGTGACCAGGAGGTCGGCCGGGGCCCAGCCGGCCCGGATCATTCCGCTGAGCAGGGCTTCGCCGATCTTGCCGGTGCCGAGGACTGCGACTTTCTGCGTCATGGTGCGGGGCCCTCCGGGGGTTGCGTCGTCCTGGTTCATCCTCCCATCGGGGGGTGGGGGTGTGCGTGGGTTGTCCGGTGGGCGGGACGCGGTGCGGGTCGGCGTGCGGGCTAGGACGTGCGGCGGCGGAGGGTGGCCGCGCCCAGGCCGAGGACCAGCAGGGCGCAGCCGGCGACGATCAGGACGTCCCGTACGAAGGCCGCCGTCATGTCGGTGTGGCGGAGGACCTCGTTCATGCCGTCGACCGCGTAGGACATGGGGAGGGCGTCGGAGATGGCCTCCAGGGCCGGGTGCATCTTGTCGCGCGGGGTGAACAGGCCGCAGAGGAGGAGCTGGGGGAAGATCACCGCCGGCATGAACTGCACCGCCTGGAATTCGGAGGCCGCGAAGGCCGAGACGAAGAGGCCGAGGGCCGTACCGAGCAGGGCGTCGAGCAGCGCCACCAGGAGCAGCAGCCAGGGGCTGCCGGTGACGTCGAGGCCCAGGAACCAGACCGCGAGGCCGGTGGCGAGGGCGGACTGGACGATGGCGAGCGTGCCGAAGGCGAGGGCGTAGCCCGCGATGAGGTCGCCCTTGCCGAGGGGCAGGGCGAGGAGGCGTTCGAGGGTGCCGGAGGTGCGTTCGCGCAGGGTGGCGATGGACGTCACCAGGAACATCGTGATCAGCGGGAAGATGCCGAGCAGTGAGGCGCCGATGCTGTCGAAGGTGCGGGGGCTGCCGTCGAAGACGTAGCGCAGCAGGAGCAGCATCACGCAGGGGATCAGGATCAGCAGCGCGATGGTGCGCGGGTCGTGGCGGAGCTGGCGCAGGACGCGGGCGGCGGTGGCCGTGGTGCGGGAGGCGTTCAGGGCGCGGGGGGTTGCGGCAGGGGGCGCGCCGGGGTGCGTGGGGGGCGTGGTCGTGTGCGGGGTGGTCATCGGGTGCGCTCCTTGTCGCGGTCCGCCGCGGTCGCCTCGTCCACGAGGTGGAGGAAGGCGGCCTCGACGGTGTCGGTGCCGGTACGGGTGCGCAGGGCGTCCGGGGTGTCCTCGGCGAGGATCTCGCCCTCGCGCATGAGCATCAGGCGGTGGCAGCGCTCGGCCTCGTCCATCACGTGCGAGGAGACGAGGAGAGTGGCGCCGCGGTCGGCGGCGATCCGGTGGAAGAGGTTCCACAGGTCGCGGCGCAGGACGGGGTCGAGGCCGACGGTGGGTTCGTCCAGGACGAGCAGTTCGGGCGTGCCGAGGAGAGCCACGGCGAGGGAGACGCGGTTGCGCTGGCCGCCGGAGAGGTTGCCGGCGAGGGCGTCGGCGTGGGTGGTGAGGTCGACGTCGGCGATGGCGCGGGTGACGTTCTCCCGGCGGCGTTCGGCTGCGGCGCGGCCGGGGTCGAGAATCGCGGCGAAGTAGTCCAGGTTCTGGCGCACGGTGAGGTCGTCGTAGACGGACGGGGACTGGGTGACGTAGCCGACGCGGGTGCGCAGGGTGGGGTGGCCGGCCGGGTGGCCGAGGACGTCGAGGGTGCCGGTGACGTTGGCCTGGGTGCCGACGATGGCGCGCATCAGGGTGGATTTGCCGCAGCCGGAAGGGCCGAGGAGGCCGGTGATCCGGGCGCGGGGGACGGTGAAGTCGAGGGTGTGGAGGACGGTGCGGGGGCCCCGGGTGACGGTGAGGTTGGTGGCTCGGATGGCTGGGGGGTCGGGGGCGGGGGTGTAATTCATCATGTGATGAATAATGCTGCTGGGGGTGCGGGGGCGTCAAGGAGGGGGGTGCGGAAGGGGGTGTATCGAGCGCGGGCCGGCAGGGCCGGGGTCAGGGGGATGCCCAGCCCGGTGTCGGCGGGGCGCCGCCTGCGCCCACCCGTGCCGCCCCCGGCGGCGCGCATGCCCGCAGCTCGCCGGAGGGCCGGGGGTCAGGGGGACGCGCAGCCCGGCGTCGGCGGGGCCGGGCGGGTGCGTTCGCCGGGCTCACGCGGTCGTTATCGCTCCTGACGCCCCCGGAGCCGGGGCGGGAATCTGGCCTGTCGCTCGGGTCGGGCCGGCCTCGGCGCGGCCGGCAAGCTCACCCGCGCCTACCGGCCGCAGACCAACGGCAAGGTCGAACGCTTCCACCGCACCCTGCTCGACGAATGGGCCTACCTGCGGCCCTACACCAGCAACACCGAACGCACCCGGGCCCTGGCAGACTTCCTGCACACCTACAACCATCACCGCAGCCACACCGCACTCGGCGGCCACCCACCGATCACCCGTGGAACAACGCTGCGGCTCAATACACCTAGGCGCAGCGTGGGCGGATGTAGCCGTCGCTGCCTGTGTTGACGTACGCGTCCGAGACGAACTGGCCGTTGGCGATGTTGTCCCAGATGTTCGTCGTGCCGTACGGGCCGGTGATCCAGGTGCCCGGGGACTGGCAGTTGATGGCGACCCGGGTGCCCTCGGGCAGGACCTTGATGATCGAGTAATTCGTGCCGGGGCCGCTGCGGACGTTGACGCGGTAGCCCGGGGCTGTCGAGTAATAGCGGGTCGTCGCGGACTCCGCCTGGCCGTCCTCGGCCGCTTCGGCATGGTCGACGGACATGAAGAAACCTCCCCCGTTGCACCCCATGACGTCCATGGGGTCGCTTTGATACCCCCGAATCACGCCATGGACGCATGTGCGCGACTCGCACCGGGAGGCTAGCAACCCCCCTCTGCCCCGAACGAGTCATCGACTAGGCTCCGAGCGTCGCGCGCGCGGACGGAAGCACGGGGGTGGTCCCATGGCGCCACAGCAGAACGCCGGAGCGGGCGCGGAAGCGGAACTTCCGGAATACGCCGGTCACTACAGCCTCGAATCCCGTCTGGGGTCGGGCGGCATGGGTGTCGTGCATCTGGCGCGCAGCACCTCAGGGATGAAGCTCGCGGTGAAGGTCGTGCATGCCGAGTTCGCGCGGGACCCCGAGTTCAGGGGCCGTTTCCGGCAGGAGGTGGCCGCTGCGCGAAGGGTGAGCGGCGCCTTCACCGCACCCGTGGTGGACGCCGATCCGGAGGCCGCGCGACCATGGATGGCGACGCTGTTCATCCCCGGCCCGACCCTCGCCGAACACGTGAAGCGGAACGGTCCGATGGACGCCTCCCCACTGCGCCGGCTGATGGCCGGACTGGCCGAGGCGCTGCGGGACATCCACCGGGTCGGGGTGGTGCACCGGGATCTCAAACCGAGCAACGTCCTGCTCGCCGAGGACGGCCCCAAGGTCATCGACTTCGGCATTTCCCGGCCAAAGGACAGTGAACTGCGGACCGAGACGGGGAAGTTGATCGGCACGCCGCCGTTCATGGCCCCGGAGCAGTTCCGGCGCCCGCGCGAGGTGGGGCCCGCCGCCGACGTCTTCGCCCTGGGCTCGGTGCTGGTGCACGCGGCGACCGGGCGGGGGCCCTTCGACTCCGACAGTCCCTACGTCGTCGCCTACCAAGTCGTGCACGACGAGCCCGACTTGAGCGGCGTACCGGACGAACTGGCCCCGCTGGTGCTGCGCTGCCTCGCCAAGGAGCCCGACGAGCGGCCCACACCGGACGAGTTGATGCGTGAGCTGCGGTCGGTGGCGGCGTCGTACGACACGCAGGCGTTCATACCGGCTCAGCGCACCGGGGAGGGCGCGACGCTGCCGCGGCCTCGCGCCGGCCGGACCGCGCCCGGCGCCGCACGCCCGCCCCGCAAGCGCGCCGCGCTGCTGGCCGCCGCGGCGCTGGCCCTCGTGACGGGCACGGGCACCGCCTACCTGCTGCTGGACGACGCCTCCCCGGAGCCGCGGCGGATCCCCGCGGGCGTCTCCGCCCCGGCGGGGGACTTTCACCCCTGGACGGCCGCGCCGGCGTCGGGCGAGCCCGGCATGCACCGGTGCGCGTACGGGGCGAAGCGTCTGGTGTGCGTGCGTCCGGGGCGGATCAGCGCGCTCGATCCGGCCGACGGGCGGGTGCTGTGGCGGCGTGCCCTCGAAGGTGCCGACGGTCCCCTGGAGGCGCCGGTCTTCTCCGGTGGGCGCGTGCACGTGCGGACCCACTCGGGGGCGTATCTGGAGGCCGTCGACCCGGCGTCCGGCAAGCGGGCCTGGCGGCTGGACGTCTCCGGCTACCGGGCTTCCCGGCACGCGGGCGACATGCTGCTGCTGACCGCTCCCGACGGGCGGGTCACGGGCGTGGACGGCGCGTCGGGCACGTCCCGGTGGACCCGGCGGATCGCGGACGTGCCCAGTCCGTACTTCGCCTCGTTCGACGGCGGCCCCTACGCCCTGTCGACCGGCCCCGCGGACGGCGGTGCGCGGACCCGGGTCACGGCCGTGGACCCGGACACGGGTGACGTGCGCTGGGACGTGCGGCTGGAGGGCGAGCTGACCCCGGCCGGCTTCGCGGACGGCAGCGTCGTCCTCCTGGCGGGCGGCGGCAACTACGGGGAAGTCGGCGGCGTGGTCCGCTACGACCCGGGGTCCGGCACCTCACGGCGCGTGGCCCTGCGCGTCCCGCTGGAGCAGGCGCAGGCCACGGTGCGGGGGGATCTCGTCTGCCTGCTGGGCCTGGGCGGTTCCCTGACGGTGGTCGACACCGGTACGGGCACGCAGCGGTGGTCGCTGGAGACCTCGGTGAGCCGGGGGTCGCCGCCCGTCACCGACGGACGGCACGTGTACTTCACCGGCGCCGACGGGCGCCTGCTCGCCGTGGACACCGCGGGCGGGCGCCTCCTCGGCCAGACCCGGGCCCGCCTGGGCGGCGACGCGGACCGGCTGGCCGCCGCGCTGCCCGCGCCCCGCCTGGCCGGCCCGGCTGTCTACGCCACCGCCCCCGACGGCACGGTCTTCGCCGTCGACGGACGCCGACCGGCGGACTGGTAGCGCCCCCGGCCCTCGGGCTCGTGAGGTCCCGGTCCTCGGATCCGGTAGGACTCGGTCCCTCGGCTCGTAGGGCTCGGTCTCCTGGCTCATTGGGTCCCGGTCCCTGCACCTCGCAAGGTCCCGTCCGTGGGCTCGCAGGCTCCGGTCCCCGGCCTCGTAGCGCCCCGGCCCCTGGACTCGTAGCGCCCACCGGACCGGACGCGGAAGGGCCGCCCCCGTGCGGAGGCGGCCCTACGAGAGGTACGCGGGAGGCCGTCGGCCCAGCACGGCCCGGGCGTCAGCCCAGCACCGCCGGAACATCAGCCCAGCATCGTCACGTCCCGCACCGCACCCTTGTCCGCGCTCGTGGCCATCGCCGCATAGGCGCGCAGGGCCGCCGAGACCTTGCGGTCGCGGTTCTTCGGCGCGTACACGCCGTTCAGCGCCTGCCCGCGGCGGGCCAGTTCCGCGTCGTCGACCAGGAGGTCGATCGAGCGGTTCGGGATGTCGATGCGGATCCGGTCGCCGTCCTCGACCAGCGCGATCGTGCCGCCCGAGGCCGCCTCCGGGGAGGCGTGCCCGATGGACAGGCCGGACGTGCCGCCGGAGAAGCGGCCGTCGGTGATCAGGGCGCAGGCCTTACCGAGGCCGCGGCTCTTGAGGTACGACGTCGGGTAGAGCATCTCCTGCATGCCGGGGCCGCCCTTGGGGCCCTCGTAGCGGATGACGACGACGTCGCCCTCCTTGACCTGCTTGGTGAGGATCTTCTCGACGGCCTCGTCCTGCGACTCGCAGACGACGGCCGGGCCCTCGAAGGTCCAGATGGACTCGTCCACGCCGGCCGTCTTCACGACGCAGCCGTCGACCGCGAGGTTGCCGCGCAGCACCGCGAGGCCGCCGTCCTTGGAGTACGCGTGCTCGGCGGAGCGGATGCAGCCGCCCTCGGCGTCCTCGTCCAGGGTCTCCCAGCGCTCGGACTGCGAGAAGGCCTCGGCGGAGCGGACGCAGCCGGGGGCCGCGTGCCACAGCTCGACCGCCTCGGGCGACGGGGAGCCGCCGCGGATGTCCCAGGTCTTCAGCCAGTCGGCGAGGGACGGGCTGTGGACCGAGTGGACGTCCTCGTTGAGCAGCCCGGCGCGGTGCAGCTCGCCGAGCAGGGCCGGGATGCCGCCCGCGCGGTGCACGTCCTCCATGTAGTACGTACGCGTCTTGGCGACGTTCGGGGCGACCTTCGCCAGGCACGGCACGCGGCGCGACAGCGCGTCGATCTCGGTGAGGCCGAACGGCACCTCCGCCTCCTGGGCGGCGGCCAGCAGGTGCAGGATCGTGTTGGTGGAGCCGCCCATCGCGATGTCGAGGGCCATGGCGTTCTCGAAGGCCGCGACGGTGGCGATGCCGCGGGGCAGGACCGAGTCGTCGTCCTGCTCGTAGTAGCGGCGGGTGAGGTCCATGACCGTGTGGGCCGCGCGCACGTACAGCTGCCGACGGGCGGTGTGGGTGGCGAGGACCGAGCCGTTGCCGGGCAGGGAGAGGCCGATCGCCTCCGTCAGGCAGTTCATCGAGTTGGCGGTGAACATGCCGGAGCAGGAGCCGCAGGTCGGGCAGGCGTTCTCCTCGATGCGCAGCACGTCCGCGTCGGAGACCTTGTCGTTGGCCGCCTCGACCATCGCGTCGATCAGGTCCAGCGTGCGGACCGTGCCGTCGACCAGGGTGGTCCGGCCGGCCTCCATCGGGCCGCCGGAGACGAAGACGGTGGGGATGTTCAGGCGCAGAGCCGCGTTGAGCATGCCCGGGGTGATCTTGTCGCAGTTGGAGATGCAGATCAGGGCGTCCGCGCGGTGCGCCTCGACCATGTACTCCACGCTGTCCGCGATCAGGTCGCGGGAGGGCAGGGAGTAGAGCATGCCGCCGTGGCCCATGGCGATGCCGTCGTCCACGGCGATGGTGTTGAACTCGCGCGGGATGCCGCCCGCCTCGACGACCGCCTCGCTGACGATGCGGCCGACCGGCGCCAGGTGGGTGTGGCCGGGCACGAACTCGGTGAAGCTGTTGGCGACCGCGATGATCGGCTTGCGGCCGATGTCCGCACCGGGTACACCGGAGGCGCGCATCAGGGCGCGGGCGCCCGCCATGTTGCGGCCGTGGGTGACTGTGCGGGACCTCAGCTCGGGCATCCTCGCTCGCTCCTTCGGAGAGTGGTGACTCCCGTCGAGCGTACGCCCGTCTTCCAGGGAGCGGACAGGGTGTCCGGATCCCGGGACGTATGTCTCATGGGCACGAGTCTTCGATGCCTCACCGGTACGGGTCTTCGACGTCTTGCCCGTACGGTCTTCGCCGGATCCGCGCGCCCCGGCTCAGCAGCCGCCCGGCTCGCGGCTCAGCGCCCGGTCAGATGCCCCTGCACCACCGGGGCCACCCGGGAGACAATCTGCTCCGGGTCCGCCGTGGCCAGCGGTTCGATCCTGATCACGTACCGGATCATGGCGACGCCGACGAGCTGCGCGGCGGCGAGTTCGGCGCGCAGTTCCGCGTCCGGCAGGTCGAGCTGGGCGGCGACGCGGCGCAGCAGCTGGGTGGAGATCAGGCGGCGGAAGACGGCCGCCGCGGCCTCGTTGTTGACGGCCGAGCGGACGATCGCCAGCAGCGGGGACCGGGTCGCCGGGTTCTCCCACAGCCCGAAGAACATGCGGGTCAGGCGCTCGCCGACGCCGTCCAGCGGCCCTTCGAGGACCTCGTCGCGGACCTTCAGGGCGGGCGCGAAGGCCACCTCGACGGCCGCCTCGAAGACCTGTTCCTTGGTACCGAAGTAGTGATGCACGAGCGCCGAGTCGACGCCCGCCGCCTTGGCGATGCCGCGCACCGACGTCTTTTCGTAGCCGCGCTCGGAGAACTCCTCGCGGGCCGCGGTGAGGATGCGGCCCCGGGTGTCGCCGGATTCCGTACGCGGCGGGCGTCCCCGGCGCCGGCCGGGCACCGCGTCCGCCCCGGGGGCGTCGCCGGTGGCCCGCTGGGCGCCGGTCATCGCCGCGGCACCCGCGCCGCCGACGCGAGGTGCTGCCGGGCGAACGCCAGCGCCTCGGCGAGGTCGGCCTCCCGCTCGGCGCTCGACATGGCGCGGCGGGTGTTGACCTCGATGACGATGTGGCCGTCGAAGCCGTTCAGGGCCAGGCGTTCCAGCACCTCGGCGCAGGGCTGGGTGCCGCGGCCCGGGACGAGGTGCTCGTCCTTGGCGGAGCCCCTGCCGTCGGCGAGGTGGACGTGGCCGAGCCGGTCGCCCATCCGGTCGATCATCCCGACGGCGTCGGAGCGCGCGGTGGCGGTGTGGCTGAGATCGATCGTGAAGTGCCGGTAGTCGTCCTTGGTGACGTCCCAGTCGGGGGCGTAGGCCAGCATCTCGCGGTCGCGGTAGCGCCACGGGTACATGTTCTCGACGGCGAAGCGCACGTCGGTCTCGTTCGCCATCCGCCAGATGCCGGCCACGAAGTCACGCGCGTACTGCCGCTGCCAGCGGAACGGCGGGTGCACGACGACGGTGCTCGCGCCGAGCTTCTCGGCCGCGGTCCGGGCCCGCTGGAGCTTGGTCCACGGGTCCGTGGACCACACGCGCTGCGTGATGAGCAGGCAGGGTGCGTGCACGGCGAGGACGGGCATGCGGTGGTAGTCGCTGAGTCTGCGCAGCGCCTCGATGTCCTGGCTGACCGGGTCGGTCCACACCATGACCTCGACTCCGTCGTACCCGAGGCGGGCGGCGATCTCGAAGGCCGTCGCCGTCGACTCCGGATACACGGAGGCCGTGGACAGGGCGACCTTCGCATCCGGGACGCGCACGACTGGCTCTGCCATGGTGGACAGATTACGGGGTGCGGTGCCGCGGGTGCGGGGCGCCTCTTCGCCGTTGTGGGGTTCGCCACGGGCCTCTTGGCCGTTGCGGTGCGCGCGGGCCGCTTCGCCGTCGTGGCGTTCGCCGCGGGCGGGCCGCGGTGGTCCGGTCGGCCCCGGCCGGCCGCGCGGTCGCCCGCGTCCCCGTGGCGTCACACCGACCCCATGTGGTCGAGGCGCCGCAGGATGACGCCCTCCCTGAGGGCCCACGGGCAGATCTCCACCGTCTCCACGCCGAGCAGGTCCATCGCGCCCTCGGCGACCAGCGCGCCCGCGAGCAGCTGGCCCGCCCTGCCCTCCGAGACGCCCGGGAGCTCGGCGCGCTCGGCGGTGGTCATGCCGGCCAGACGCGGCACCCAGGCCTCCACGGACTGCCGCTTCAGCTCGCGCTGCACGTACAGGCCCTCGGCGGAGCGTGCGGCGCCGGCGATGCGGGCCAGTTGCCTGAACGTCTTGGACGTCGCCACGACGTGGTCGGGCGCGCCGAAGCGGGCGATCTCCCCGACGGTACGGGCGATCTGCGCGCGGACGTGGCGGCGCAGCGCGCGGACGTCCTCCGGGGCGGGCGGGTCGCCGGGCAGCCAGCCGGCGGTCAGGCGGCCCGCGCCGAGCGGCAGCGAGACGGCGGCGTCGGGCTCCTCGTCGATGCCGTACGCGATCTCCAGGGAGCCGCCGCCGATGTCCAGGACGAGGAGCTTCCCGGCCGACCAGCCGAACCAGCGGCGCACGGCGAGGAAGGTGAGCCGGGCCTCCTCGGCGCCGGTGAGCACGGTGAGTTCGACGCCGGTCTCGGCACGCACCCGTGCGAGCACGTCGTCCGCGTTGCGGGCCTCGCGCACGGCGGAGGTGGCGAACGGCAGCAGGTCCTCGACGCCCTTGTCCTCGGCGGCCTCCAGGGCCCTGCGGACGACCGTGACCAGCTTGTCGACCCCCTCGGGGCCTATCGCCCCGTCGCCGTCGAGGAGCTGGGCGAGGCGCAGATCCGCCTTGTGCGAATGGGCGGGGAGCGGGCGCGCGCCCGGGTGCGCGTCCACCACCAGCAGATGCACCGTGTTCGATCCCACGTCGAGGACACCGAGTCTCATGTACGGAACGCTACTGCCCGCCGCGCGGCCCGCTGCCCCCGCGTGGGGGGCGGGAGCGGTCCCGCCGGGGGCCCCGGGCGACTTACCCTGGTCGAGTGCCAAAGACGAACAAGGCGAAGAACGGCAAGCCAGACAAGAGCGGCAAGAGCCACAAGAAGGACAGGGTGGCCGGGAGGGCCGGTTCGGCCACGGATTCTTCGCAAGTGACCGCGCCGGGAGCGGGTCTTCAGGCCCCGGTGGGCGACGAGAAGGGGCTCGACTTCGCGCGCGCGTGGGTGGAGTTCCCCGATCCGGCGGACGACGAGCAGGTCTTCCGCTGCGATCTGACATGGCTGACCTCTCGCTGGAGCTGCGTCTTCGGGAGCGGCTGCCAGGGCATCCAGGCGGGCCGCGCGGACGACGGGTGCTGCACGCTGGGCGCCCACTTCTCCGACGAGGACGACGAACAGAGGGTCGCCGGGCACGTGGCGAGGCTCACACCGGACATCTGGCAGAACCACGCCGAGGGCCTGCGCGGCGGCTGGACCACCGAGGACGACGAGGGCTCCCGGCAGACCCGCCCGTTCCAGGGCTCGTGCATCTTCCAGAACCGGCCCGGGTTCTCCGGCGGCGCGGGCTGCTCGCTGCACATCCTGGCGCTGCGGGAGGGCCGCGAGCCGCTGGAGACCAAGCCGGACGTGTGCTGGCAGCTGCCGGTGCGGCGGACGTACGACTGGATCGACCGGCCCGACGACACGCGCGTGCTGCAGGTGTCGATCGGCGAGTACGACCGGCGCGGCTGGGGTCCCGGCGGCCACGACCTGCACTGGTGGTGCACGTCGGCGACCTCCGCGCACGGCGCGGGCGAACCGGTGTACGTCTCCTACCGGGCGGAGCTGACCGAGCTGATGGGCAAGGCCGGCTACGACCGGCTGGCCGAGCTGTGCGAGCAGCGCCTGGCCTCGCGGCTGCCCCTGCTGGCACCGCACCCGGCCGATCCGGTCGACTGACCCGGACCCGCGCCGGCCGCGCCGGCCGCACGCTACGACGTCGACGGGCTCGGGTCGCCGCCGCCGCTCGGCGGGGGTGAGGAGCCGCCCGGGTCGGACGGCGACGGCTCGCTCGCGGACGGGTCCGGGGGCGGTGACGACGGCGGGTCGGCCGGCTCGCTCGGCGTGGGCTCCGAGGGGGCCGGGTCGCTGGGCGTCGGGTCCCGCGGGCTCGGCGGCGGGTCGCCGGGACCGCTCGGCCTCGGGGCGGGCCGCGGGTCGGACGGGCCGGGCGCGGTGCCGTAGCCCTCGATGGAGACGACGGAGCCCGCGGGGGCGATGGCGACGCGCGCGCTCCAGTACCCGGACGGCTCCCGCAGATGGTCGACGTACACCTTGACCGTCAGCGTCTCGCCGGGGTTCAGGGTGCCCGACGACTGGCTCAGGTACAGCCAGGAGGCGCCGGTGGACGCCGACCAGCGCACCGGCGCCGAGCCGGTCGCGGTGAGGGTGATCAGCGTGGTGTCGCCGCGGTGCCCGGCCACCACCTCCAGGGCCGCCGCGCCCTTGCCGCCGCCGGCGACGCTGACGACCTCCACGGAGACGCCGGGGCCGCCGCTGTGCCCGAACCGGCCACCGGGGCTGGTGCTGGCGTTGCCGGCGTTCTCGTAGCCGCCCGCCGCCTCCCCGTCGAGCGCGTCCGGGCCGTGCGCCTCGCGCGCGCCGGCCGCGTGGCCGTCGGCCTCGCCGATCGGCGTGCCGCGGTAGGCCGCCCACAGGGCGAACACGGGCGCGGCGACGACGGTGGCCACGACGGTCGTGGTGACGGCACGCGTGCGCAGCCGGTCCCTGCGGGCGGCACGGTCGCGCGGGTCCATCGGGAAGCCGCGCCGGTCGAAGCGCGGGGCGTGCCCACGCGTGCGCGTGGCGTGCGCCATGGCGGTGAGCAGGGCGGCGCGGGGCGCGGCCAGCACGGGCAGTTCGGCGGGCGTGACGGCCGTGCCCGGCCAGCGGCCGGGGATGGCCCGCTCGGCGGTACGGCGGCAGCGCGGGCAGTCGTCCACGTGCCGGACGAGTTCGCGGCGCAGCGCCGGGCTGAGGACGAGCTGGTTGTCGCCCGTGAGGTGGGCCACGCTCGGGCAGGCGCCGGTCTCCACGACGGCGAGGGCCGCGCGCGTGCGCTCGACCTCGCAGGCGGCGGAGGCGAGGAGCTCCTTGGCGGCGGCCGGTTCCATGCCGACGACGGCGGCGACCTCGTGCGGGGCGAGGTGGTGGCGCACGGCGAGTTCGAGCGCCTCGCGCTGCTCCGGGGTGATCCCGGCGGCCTCGGGCCAGGCCAGCAGGGCGAGTTCGCGGCGGCGCTGCTCCTGGACGTCCTCCGGAACGGCCGGTCCGGCGGGTCCGGCGGGACCGGCGGACCGTTCCGTCCGCGGCCGGCCGGCGCCGGAGCGGCCCACCGCGTGGCTGCCCGGACGTTTCTGCTGGGCCGCGGCGAGCTTGCGCAGGCACGCCCAGCGGGCCAGGGCGTACAGCCAGGCGCGGCGGTCGCCGGCCGACTCCGGGAGGTGCCGGCCGCGCCGCTCGGCGAGCGCGAGGACGTCGCCGAGGGCGGCGGTGGCCGCGTCGTGGTCGCACAGCACGGACAGGCAGTAGGTGAACAGGCCGTCGAGGTACGGCTCGTAGCGAGCGGGCGGCCGTTCCGCCAGCGTGCGGGCCGCCGCGCGGTCGCGCGCCTCCCGGCGCGCCCGGTGCGCGCCGGTCGTGCGGGTCGGGGTCTGCGGACTGCTGCTCATCATCCGGCGACCGTAGGCGCCGCCGGACGGCCCCTTCTCCCACCTTGAGCACTTTTAATCCGTACGGGTGAAACGATCCCTCATAAGGGGAGGGTGACCGTTTGTTCGAGGATGCGTTCGCGCCGCGGTGGCCGATTCGCGGGGGGTGGCGGGTGGGCGTCGACGGGGGGCCGGGGGCGGCCGTTGCCGGTGCCGGTGGGCATCGGGCGGCCCGTTGTCGGTGGCGGCGGCTACGGTTCACCCATGGCTGCCCGCACGAAGACCACCAAGGACCGGCCGTCCTACCGCTGCACCGAGTGCGGCTGGCAGACGGCCAAGTGGCTCGGTCGCTGCCCCGAATGCCAGGCCTGGGGCACGATCGACGAGTACGGCACGCCCGCGGTCCGTACCACGGCGCCGGGCCGCGTCACCACGTCCGCGCTGCCCATCGGCCAGGTCGACGGCAGACAGGCCACGGCCCGCTCCACCGGGGTGCCCGAGCTGGACCGGGTGCTCGGCGGCGGTCTGGTGCCCGGCGCGGTGGTGCTCGTCGCGGGCGAGCCGGGCGTCGGCAAGTCGACGCTGCTGCTCGACGTGGCGGCCAAGTCGGCCAGCGAGGAACACCGGACGCTCTATGTGACGGGCGAGGAGTCGGCGAGCCAGGTCCGGTTGCGCGCCGACCGCATCAAGGCCATCGACGACCACCTGTATCTCGCGGCCGAGACCGACCTCGCGGCCGTGCTCGGCCACCTGGACGCGGTCAAGCCGTCGCTGCTGATCCTGGACTCGGTGCAGACGGTCGCCTCCCCGGAGATCGACGGCGCACCCGGCGGCATGGCCCAGGTGCGGGAGGTGGCGGGGGCGCTCATCCGGGCGTCCAAGGACCGCGGCATGTCGACCCTGCTCGTGGGCCACGTCACCAAGGACGGCACGATCGCGGGCCCGCGCCTGCTGGAGCACCTCGTGGACGTCGTGCTGCACTTCGAGGGCGACCGCCACGCCCGCCTGCGTCTCGTACGCGGCGTCAAGAACCGCTATGGCACGACGGACGAGGTCGGCTGCTTCGAGCTGCACGACGAGGGCATCACGGGCCTGACCGACCCGAGCGGCCTGTTCCTGACCCGCCGGGCCGAGCCCGTGCCCGGCACCTGCCTGACCGTCACCCTGGAGGGCCGCCGCCCGCTGGTCGCCGAGGTCCAGGCGCTCACGGTCGACTCGCAGATCCCCTCCCCGCGCCGTACGACGTCCGGCCTGGAGACCTCCCGCGTGTCGATGATGCTCGCCGTGCTGGAACAGCGCGGCCGGATCAGCGCCTTGGGCAAACGGGACATCTACTCCGCGACGGTCGGCGGTGTGAAGCTGTCCGAGCCGGCCGCCGACCTGGCCGTCGCCCTCGCCCTGGCGTCGGCGGCGAGCGACACCCCGCTGCCGAAGAACCTCGTCGCGATCGGCGAGGTCGGCCTCGCGGGCGAGGTGAGACGCGTCACGGGCGTGCAGCGCAGGCTCGCGGAAGCGCACCGCCTGGGCTTCACACACGCCCTGGTACCGGGCGATCCGGGGAAGATCCCGGCCGGTATGAAGGTCCTGGAAGTCGCGGACATAGGGGACGCCCTGCGGGTCCTTCCGCGTTCCCGTCGGCGAGAGGCCCCCCGGGAGGAGACCGACCGCCGGTAGACTTTGCCCTGGTCTCGCCCGTCCGTGCGTCCGAGTGTGCGAGACGGGAGCGCCCCAGAACCTGCGACCGGAGGAGTGCAGTGGCAGCCAACGACCGGGCAGCAGCTCCCGGAAAGTCCGGTGGGAGTGCCGGTACCGATGGCCTGATGCGCGCCTCGCTGAGCGCCGTGGCTCCCGGCACGCCGCTGCGTGACGGCCTCGAGCGCGTGCTTCGCGGCAACACGGGCGGTCTCATCGTGCTCGGCTCGGACAAGACCGTCGAGTCGATGTGCACGGGCGGCTTCGTCCTGGACGTCGAGTTCACGGCGACGCGGCTGCGCGAGCTGTGCAAGCTCGACGGCGGCATCGTGCTCTCCTCCGACCTGTCGAAGATCCTCCGGGCGGGCGTCCAGCTGCTGCCGGACCCGTCGATCCCGACGGAGGAGACCGGCACCCGGCACCGCACGGCGGACCGCGTCTCCAAGCAGGTCGGCTTCCCGGTCGTCTCCGTCTCCCAGTCGATGCGCCTGATCGCCCTCTACGTCGACGGCCAGCGCCGCGTCCTGGAGGACTCCGCGGCGATCCTGTCCCGCGCCAACCAGGCCCTGGCCACCCTCGAGCGCTACAAGCTCCGCCTGGACGAGGTCGCGGGCACGCTGTCGGCGCTGGAGATCGAGGACCTGGTGACCGTCCGGGACGTGTCGGCGGTCGCGCAGCGCCTGGAGATGGTGCGCCGCATCGCCACGGAGATCGCCGAGTACGTGGTGGAGCTGGGCACCGACGGACGTCTCCTCGCCCTCCAGCTGGACGAGTTGATCGCGGGCGTCGAGCCCGAGCGCGAACTGGTCGTCCGGGACTACGTGCCCGAGCCGACCGCCAAGCGTTCCCGCACGGTCGACGAGGCCCTGGCCGAGCTGGACAAGCTCAGCCACGCCGAGCTGCTCGAACTGTCCACGGTGGCCCGCGCCCTGGGCTACACCGGCTCCCCCGAGACGCTCGACTCGGCGGTCTCCCCGCGCGGTTTCCGCCTGCTGGCCAAGGTGCCGCGCCTCCCCGGCGCCATCATCGACCGCCTGGTGGAACACTTCGGCGGCCTCCAGAAGCTCCTGGCCGCGAGCGTGGACGACCTCCAGACGGTGGACGGCGTGGGCGAGGCCCGGGCCCGCAGCGTCAGGGAGGGCCTGTCGAGGCTGGCGGAGTCGTCGATCCTGGAGCGGTACGTCTGATCCCGGCATCGCCGGGTGTGCCGCCCGCCCGGCGATCTCACCCGTGGTGACGCGCCCGGCGGAGTCAGCATCCGGGGCGGATCGGCTCGGACGATGCCAGGTCGAGGGCGGCGCTGCGCAGTTGGGCCGCCCACGTCTGCTCGTCGAACCCCAGCGTGTACTCGATGCAGCAATGGCACTGCGGGATCAGCGCCACGAACGCCTGCTCCGCCGCGGTCTCGGCTTCCGTCTCCCACCAGTCGTCCGTCGCCAGGTCGGCGGGGGTTGTCTCGCCGTGGATGAGTTGCGCCGCCATCCGGCGCAGGGCGTGGCGCCGTGCCAGGCCCCGGTCCGGCAACCCGATCCCGGACTCGGCGAGTGCCTGCTCGAACGCGTCGCGCATACCGCGGGCATCCGCGTTGCGAGGCCAACCCGCGAGTTCGCACAGTGTCGGGGTGTCCAGTCCGGCCGCGAGTGCCTCAGCAGCGATCATCGGCAGGTCCTCCGGGCGTATCTCGTCCGCCCGATAACGGCACGCCACCTCACCAAGAGAGGTGAGCCCACTCCGCACTGAGGTCTCCGGTGCCGGTGTTGTCCCTTCCGCTCCCATGACCTCTACGGTGTCAGCACCACGCCTGCGGTGTCAGCACCGTTTCCGGGGAAGGCATCCAGGGGTCTTCGGCGTCCCCGGGCCCGGCTCAGAGGGTGGTCGGCCTGCGAGGTGGCGGGACCGCGCGGAGCAGTTCCCACAGGGGGCGTGAGCCGGATGCCCACACTCCTAGGGTGTGGCGGTCGACCACATGGAGGCGTTGCTGCCCGGCGAAGTTCGCGGCGGGTGCGGTGACTCGGCCGTTGGTCACGATGACCGCGACATCGGCGCCGTGGACCTGGCGGGCCGTGCCGTTGAGTACCTGGAGGTCCGGCGTGCCCACGGCGGAGCCCGCGAGGCCGTTGCGCCGGTGTTTGCACTGGATCACCCAGCGCCGACCGTAGGGGTCGGTGGCCTTCACGTCGGCGCCCAGGTCGCCGCCGCCCCCGACGCGGACGGCGTCCCGGCAGCCGTCGCGGCGCATCAGGTCCCGCACCGCCTCTTCGAACCGGGCATGATGCAGGGCGTCCAGCTGGGACAGGCCGTAGCGCAGACCCTGGGCGCGAACCGCTTCCCAGCGGGCCCGCTGCTGCTTCTGGTGGAGCCGGCCGGCGCCGGCGAGTACCGCGAGTGCGCCGACGGCGACCATGATCCACCAGTGAGCCAGCAGCCACTGGAGGACGGCCACCACCAGGACGACGGCCGGGACCACGGCCAGCAGCAGGCCGGCCAGCCGGTCGTCCGCGCGCTGCCGCCGCCTGCCGGGCCTGCGGGTTCGACGCCGTGCCGGTGGGCGCCTGGTCGTCGCCCGCCCTCTGCGCGTGCGGGGGCTCATCGACCGGCCTGTGTGACGCCGTCGGCGAGCTGCCCCAAGATGACCGCCGGCAGTACCGCCACGCTGATGGTCAGCAACCGTCCAGACCTCCCCGACCGACCGGCCACCCACTCAGGGGACGGCAGGACGCCACCCCCGGCTTCTTGTGTAGCGGCGTCTCAGCGGCGTTGGGGGCGGGTTGCCGACGAATGGCACAAAGCCGTCGGCCTGGCCGAATACCGGGTCGACCGAAGCAGGGCAGCGGCGCGGGTGATCCCGGCGCTAGTCGGCCTCCAGGACGAACGACGTCTGCACCTTCGCAAAGCCCGGGGCCTTCGCCTCCACCAGGTACGTCCCGGGCTTCGCCGTTCCCGGTGGGGGCGTCGCGCAGCGCGGGGCGCTCGGCTCGCGCTCCCACTTCACGGTGTACGTGATGCCGCTGTTGGCCGGCACCCGGTACACCCGGTTGCCCGCCTTCTTGGGGCAGTGGTCCGACGCCCAGTACGCGTCGTCGGCGGTGGCCTGAGTGACCGTCAGGACCGCGTTCTTCGGCCCGAGGTCGATCTTGCAGTCACTGCCGGAGATGTTCCGCGCGGCCAGCACGAAGGTCGGCGTCTGCCCGGGCTCGTAGGTGTTGCGCAGGCTCCGCAGGCTCAACTTCACGGCTCCCGGCGTGCAGTTGGGCAGTGAGGACCCGGCCGGGACCGTGTCGCCGGACCCCGTGCCCACGCCCGTACCGGAGCCGGAGCCGGTGCCGCCGTCGGTCCCTCCGGCACCCCCGGCGTCACCCTCGTCACCGGTGCCGCCGTCGCCCGAGCCGGTCCCGTCACCGGAGCCGTCGCCCGAACCGTCGCCGGAGCCGCCGGAATTCCCGCCCTCGGACTCGTCCCGGCCGCCCGGCGCCTGACTGATCGCCGGACCCGAACTCGACGGTCCAGGAGTGATCGTGGGCGCGGGATTCTTGCCGTTGGCCCCGTTCTGGCCACCGTCGCCGCCTCCGCCGCCCGAGGTGACCACCCAGGCGATCAGCAACGCCAACAGGGCGACTGCGGACAGGAGTACGGCCCTCCGTCGCCAGTAGATGGAGGAGGGAAGCGGCCCGACCGGATTGCGCAGAGATCCCACGGCGCAAACTGTACGAGAGATCGAGGCGTTCACCGGCCCCACCCGCCGCCCCGCGCCACAACTTTTCCGGATCATCATCCTGCACACGGCCCCCGCGTCCCCGGCTTTCGTCCGGCGCGGTGCGTGACGATCGCAGGGTGTGACCGGGACCGGGATATGTGCACGGTCCGTGACGACCGTGGGCTTCCCGCCCGTGTTCGCAGTTGCGGTCCTTGCACCCGGTCCGGCGCTGCAGCCGCCGCGTCGTGGCACACACAGGCACCGCCTCGCCCGGCACCCTCCGCGCGGGCGCCCGCGCACAACCCGCCCCGTCCGCGCCGCGCCCGCCCCGGCGCCCCGAGCGCCGCACACCACCCCCCGCCCGCCCCGAGCCGTCGCCCCGCGAACCGCCCGTCGCGACGCCCTTGCCCCCGCACGGCCGTCCCCGCATGGCAGGATCGGAAGGCCATGACTGCGCCCACGAAGCCCCCGCACGGCGGCACCGCCGGCCCCTCGTCCGAGCGGACCGCCGGAGAGCCGCTGCACTCCCCCGTCATCGACTGGTTCGACGAGCACGCCCGTGACTTGCCGTGGCGGCGCCCGGAGGCCGGTGCCTGGGGGGTGATGGTCAGTGAGTTCATGCTCCAGCAGACGCCGGTGAACCGCGTCCTGCCGGTCTACGAGCAGTGGCTGGCCCGCTGGCCGCGCCCCGCCGACCTCGCCAGGGAGGCGCCCGGCGAGGCCGTCCGCGCCTGGGGCCGGCTCGGCTACCCGCGCCGCGCCCTGCGCCTGCACGGTGCCGCCGTCGCCATAGCGGAACGGCACGGCGGCGACGTACCGGCCGACCACGCCCAGCTCCTCGCGCTGCCCGGCATCGGCGAGTACACGGCGGCGGCCGTGGCGTCGTTCGCGTACGGGCAGCGGCACGCCGTGCTGGACACCAACGTCCGCCGGGTGTTCGCCCGCGCGGTCACCGGCGTGCGGTATCCGCCCAACGCCACCACCGCCGCCGAACGCAGGCTCGCCCGGGAACTGCTGCCCGAGGACGACGCCACCGCGGCGCGCTGGGCCGCCGCCTCCATGGAGCTGGGCGCGCTGGTGTGCACGGCGCGCAACGAGCAGTGCCACCGCTGCCCCATCGCCGCGCAGTGCGCCTGGCGCCTGGCGGGCAAGCCGGAGCACGACGGCCCGCCGCGCCGCGGCCAGACGTACGCCGGTACCGACCGTCAGGTGCGCGGCCGGCTGCTCGCGGTGCTGCGGGAGGCGCACGCGCCCGTGCCGCAGCAGGTCCTCGACCGCGTGTGGCACGAACCCGTGCAGCGCGCGCGGGCGCTCGACGGGCTCGTGGCCGACGGTCTGGTCGAGCCGCTGGAGGGCGGCCTGTACCGGCTGCCGCAGACGTGACCTGACCCGACCTCGCCCGACCGGCCCCGCTGGGGGCGAATCCCCCATTGCGGCACCACCCGGGCCGTCCCGGCCCCCTGCCCGCCCTCCGTTACACAACCGACGGACAGCCGCGCGTTTCCCGCAGGGTGCCTCGCACCGTGCCGTGACAAGCCGTCCGTAGCTTCTGTTCCGTGCACGGGGACCGGCGGCGGCAGGCCGGCCGGCGCGGGGACAGGGGAGGCGGTTCACCATGGCGCAGGGCGAGGTGCTCGAGTTCGAGGAGTACGTCCGCACCCGGCAGGACGCGCTGCTGCGCAGTGCCCGGCGCCTGGTCCCGGACCCGGTGGACGCGCAGGACCTGTTGCAGACGGCGCTGGCACGGACGTACGGCAAGTGGGACGGCATCGCGGACAAGCGGCTCGCGGACGCCTATCTGCGCCGGGTGATGATCAACACCCGGACGGAGTGGTGGCGGGCTCGGAAGCTGGAGGAGGTGCCCACCGAGCAGCTCCCGGACGCCTCGGTGGCCGACTCCACCGAGCAGCACGCGGACCGCGCCCTGCTGATGGACGTGATGAGGGTGCTCGCCCCGAAGCAGCGCAGCGTCGTCGTGCTGCGACACTGGGAGCAGATGTCGACGGAGGAGACGGCCGCCGCGCTCGGCATGTCGGCCGGAACGGTCAAGAGCACGCTGCATCGGGCGCTCGCCCGGCTCCGCGAGGAGCTTCAGGCCCGCGATCCGGACGCACGCGCGCTGGAGCGTGAGGAGCGGGAGCGTTGCGCGGCCTGACCGGTGCCGGTACCACAGGGGCACGGGGGAGCCTCAAGGCGGTGGGCACGGCGGTGGCCGCCCTCGCCACCGTCGCCCTGTTGCTGCCCGCCTGCGGGACCGGCGGCACCGGCGCCCGCGACGAGGGCCCGGCGCACGCCGACACCGTCTCGGGCGCCGCCGCGGTGCCCTCGGTGCGTCCGGCGCGGACCCCCGACCGGGTGGACGCGGTCCGGCTGGTGAAGGGCGATCCGCTGGTGTCGGCGCAGGTCAAGCGGGAGCTGACGCCGTGCGTGGCCGACGAGTACCCCGTCGACGTGTCGTACGGCGAGCTGACCGGGGGCCGCGCCGAGGACGTCGTGGTGAACGTGCTGACCTGCGGCGACGCGGTGGGCGTCGGCTCGTACGTGTACCGGCTGGAGGGCGGCGCGTACCGGAACGTGTTCCGCGCCGAGGAGCCGCCGGTCTACGCGGAGATCGACCGGGGCGACCTGGTGGTGACCAAGCAGGTGTACGAGAAGGGCGACCCGGTGTCGAGTCCGTCCGGCGAGAACGTGATCACGTACCGGTGGGCGGCGGGGCGGTTCACCGAGCGGTTCCGCACGCACAACGACTACAGCAGCGCCGTCGGCGGCGGGGACGTGACGCCCGCGCCCGGGGGCTGACGCGCGGGAGACAAGTGAACGCGGACGCCGCCCGGCGCGTCCGCACAGGTGAGAACGCCGGCTGCGACCCGAGGACTGAGAGCACCGCCGATGGCAGACCAGACCCACGTCCTGTTCGTCGAGGACGACGACGTCATCCGCGAGGCGACCCAGCTCGCCCTGGAGCGGAACGGCTTCGCGGTGACCGCGATGCCCGACGGCCTGTCCGGCCTGGAGGCCTTCCGGTCCCAGCGGCCGGACATCGCGCTGCTGGACGTCATGGTCCCCGGCCTGGACGGCGTCAGCCTGTGCCGGCGTATCCGCGACGAGTCGACCGTCCCGGTGATCATGGTGTCCGCGCGGGCCGACTCCATCGACGTGGTGCTGGGCCTGGAGGCGGGCGCCGACGACTACGTGACGAAGCCGTTCGACGGTGCCGTCCTGGTCGCCCGCATCCGCGCGGTGCTGCGCCGCTTCGGGCACGCGAGCGGCGACCGGGCGGAGGCGGCCGGGCCCGGCGGCGCCGGGGGCGTGCTGACCTTCGGCGACCTGGACGTCGACACGGACGGCATGGAGGTGCGTCGGGCCGGGCAGCCGGTGGCGCTCACGCCGACGGAGATGCGGCTGCTGCTGGAGTTCTCCTCCGCGCCGGGCACGGTGCTCTCCCGGGACAGGCTCCTGGAGCGCGTGTGGGACTACGGCTGGGGCGGTGACACCCGCGTCGTCGACGTCCATGTGCAGCGGCTGCGCACGAAGATCGGCCAGGACCGCATCGAGACGGTCCGCGGCTTCGGCTACAAGCTGAAGGCCTGAGCGGGATCATGACGCGGGGGTTTCCGGGACGGCCGGAACGACGGGAGCGGCCCGGGCGGTCGGCCGCCGAAGACGGGCGGCGCGTGGGCGTTGTCCGTACGGGGCTGCGGTGGAAGCCGGGCGCGGGCAGGCGTACGGGTCTGCCGTGGAACCCGGGGACGGGCATCCGTACGGGTCTGCGGTGGAAGCTGAGCGCGGCCATCGCGCTGGTCGGCGCGCTGGTGGCGGTCGCGCTGAGCCTGGTCGTGCACAACGCGGCCCGGGTGTCCATGCTCGACAACGCGCGCGACCTCGCGGACGAGCGCATCATGATCGCCCAGCGCAACTACGAGCTGTCCCAGCGTCCCAACTTCCCGAACGTGAAGCTGGACGACCCGGACCTGCCGGCGGAGCTGCGCAGAAAGGTGGCGGCGGGGCGCCGGGCGACGTACGTGTCCGACCGGGCCGGGGGGCCGCCGGACATCTGGGCGGCGGTGCCGCTCAAGGACGGGCACGTGATGTCGCTGCACACCGGTTTCACCGACCGCAGCACGGACATCCTCAAGGACCTCGACCAGGCCCTGGTGATCGGCTCCATCGCGGTCGTCCTCGGCGGCAGCGCGCTCGGCGTGCTGATCGGCGGGCATCTGTCGCGCCGGCTGCGGAAGGCGGCCGCCGCGGCGAACCAGGTCGCCCGGGGCGAGCCGGACGTACGGGTGCGGGACGCCATCGGCGGGGTCGTGCGGGACGAGACGGACGACCTGGCGAGCGCGGTGGACGCCATGGCGGACGCGCTCCAGCAGCGCCTGGAGGCCGAGCGCCGGGTCACGGCCGACATCGCGCACGAGCTGCGCACCCCGGTGACCGGGCTGCTCACGGCGGCCGAGCTGCTGCCGCCCGGCCGCCCGACGGAGCTGGTGCTGGACCGGGCGAAGGCGATGCGCACGCTCGTGGAGGACGTGCTGGAGGTGGCCCGCCTCGACGGGGCCTCGGAGCGGGCCGAGCTGCAGGACATCATGCTCGGCGAGTTCGTGCGGCGCCGCGTCGCGGTGAGGGACCCGCGGGTGACGGTGCGGGTGGTGCACGAGTCGGAGGTGACGACCGACCCGCGCCGCCTGGAGCGCGTGCTGTTCAACCTGCTGGCCAACGCCGCCCGGCACGGTCGGCCGCCCGTCGAGGTCACCGTCGAGGGCCGGGTGGTCCGGGTCCGCGACCACGGTCCCGGTTTCCCGCGGGACCTGCTGGCCGAGGACCCGAGCCGGTTCCGCACCGGGAGCGCGGACCGCGCCGGACGCGGCCACGGGCTCGGCCTGACCATCGCGGCCGGTCAGGCCCGGGTGCTGGGCGCCCGGCTGACCTTCCGCAACGTACGGCCGCCCGGCGCGCGGGAGCACGTGCCGGCCGAGGGGGCGGTCGCCGTGCTGTGGCTGCCGGAGCACGCACCGACGGACACGGGCAGCCGTCCGGTACTGCCGCCCGGCCTCTGACCGGCCCGCCGTGTGGTGGCGGTCGGCTGTCCGGTACCGCCGCCGGGTCCCCGACCGGCCGTACGTGGCGGAGGGTCAGCCGTCCGGCGCTGCCGCCCGGCCTCTGACCGGGGCCGGGCGCCCGGTGGCGTTCAGCAGCTCCAGTCCTTCGTCGTGTCCGGGCCGCCCTCGCGCGGCTGGGTGAAGGAGAACCAGTTCCCGGAGTCGTCGCGGAACAGCGCCTCGATGCCGTAGGGCCGCTCCTGCGGCTCCTGGAGGAACTCCACGCCGCGGTCCTTGAGCTTGCGGTAGTCGCCGTGGATGTCGTCGGTGGTCAGCACGCCCGCGCCGAGCACGCCCTTCGCCACCAGCTTCCTGACCATCTCGGCGGACTCGGGGTCCATCCCGCTGCCGGGGACCATCAGCGTCAGTTCGACGTCGGGCTGGCTGGGCGCGCCGACGGTGAGCCAGCGCATGCCGCCCTCGCCCATCGTCATGTCGGTGCGGACCTCCAGGCCGAGCTTCTCGGTGTAGAACTCCTTCGCCCGGTCCTGGTCGAGGACCCAGACGGTCGAGATCTTGAGTCCCTTGATCATGGGAGTGCTCCTTGTCTGCGGGGAGAGTGCGCAGCGATTGCCCGCACCGTCACCGTAGGACCCGGTTCCGTCAGTCCGCTTCTTCAGAATTGCGCTCCGCTTCCTCGGGATCGCGCTCCGCTTCTTCGGAATCGCGCCGCGCCCGGCCGGGTCCGGAGCGGAAGCCGCCGGCCCAGAGCATCGCGTAGCAGCCGGGGATCAGGGCGGCCCCGCGGCCCACGTGCCGGGTGCGGTACTCGCTCGGGGTGAGCCCGGTCCAGGCCTTGAACCGGGCCGAGAACGTGCCCAGGCTGCTGAAGCCGACCAGGGCGCAGATCTCGGTCACCGTCAGATTGGCGGTACGCAGCAGGTCCTCGGCCCGTTCGATACGGCGGTGGGTCAGGTACTGGCCGGGGGTCTCGCCGTAGGCCTCCTTGAAGGCGCGGATGAAGTGGTACCGCGAGTACCCGGCGTGCGCGGCCACCGCGTCCAGGTCGAGCCCGGGATCGGCCCACTCCCGGTCCATGGCGTCCTTCGCCAGCCGTAGCTGCCGCGCTTTGTCCATGGGGCGATGGTGGCACGCGGGACTGACACAGCCCCGACTGACGTTCCCAGCCCCTCACACCGGCTCCGGCTGCCCTCCCTGCCCGGCTCACACCGGCTCCGGCCGCCCTCCCTGCCCGGCTCACACCGACCCCGCTGCCCTCCCGGGTCGGCCGGGGCCCCGAAGCGCCGGGCACCCCCGGCCCGTCACACCGCCCCCACGCGCCCCGCCGTCACCGCCGCGCCGCCGTCCCGGCCCGCGTCCCCGCCCCGCTCGGGCGCGGCCGGACCCGACCCCTTGAGCGGTACCTCGGTGACGAACACCGCCGCCGCCAGCGCCAGCACCGCCACCACCGAGCCCAGCAGGAACGCCGCGTGCGTGCCGTCGGACACCGCGTACTGGTAGGCCTCCCGCGCCGCCTCAGGCAGCTTCGCCAGGCTCGCCGCGTCGAGCTGGGCGGACTGCTCGGTGATGCCGCGGCCCAGCGCGCCGCCCCGCTCGGCCATGACCTCCTGGACGCGGCTGTTGAACAGCGCGCCCATGATCGCGACGCCGAAGGAGGAGCCGAGGGTGCGGAAGAGGGCGGCGGACGAGGACGCCACGCCCATGTCCTTCATCTCGACGCTGTTCTGCGCGACCAGCATCGTGATCTGCATCAGGCAACCCATGCCGAGACCGACCACGGCCATGAAGACGCCGGAGGTGAGCCGGCTGGTGCCGGTGTCCATGGTCGACAGCAGATACAGCCCGACCACCATCAGCGCGCTGCCCACGACGGGGAACACCTTGTAGCGGCCGGTGTGGGTCGTGACGCGGCCGGCGACCATCGAGGTGACGAGCATCGCGCCGAGCATCGGCAGGAGCAGCAGCCCGGAGTTGGTCGCGGACGCGCCCTGCACGGACTGCTGGTACAGCGGCAGGAACAGCGTGGCGCCGAACATCACGAAGCCGGTGATGAAGCCGATGATGGCCATCAGCGTGAAGTTGCGGCTGCGGAAGATGTGCAGCGGCACGACCGGCTCGGCGGCCCGGGTCTGCCGGAACACGAACCCGACGAGCGCGGCGACACCGATGCCGATCAGCTCCATGATGCGCGCGGAGGTCCACGCGTACTCAGTGCCGCCCCAGGTGGTGACGAGGACGATCGCGGTGATGCCGACGGTCAGCAGGGCCGCACCGAGGTAGTCGACGCGTGCCTCGGCGCGCTTCTTCGGCAGGTGCAGGACGGCGCTGACGGCGACGAGGGCGACCGCGCCGAGCGGCAGGTTGATGTAGAAGGCCCAGCGCCAGCCCCAGTGGTCGGTGATCGTGCCGCCGACGAGCGGTCCGCCGATCATCGCCAGCGCCATGACGCCGGCCATCATGCCCTGGTACTTGCCGCGCTCCCGGGGCGGTATCAGATCGCCGATGATCGCCATGACGCCGACCATCAGACCGCCCGCGCCCAGGCCCTGCACGGCGCGGAAGCCGATGAGCTGGCCCATGTCCTGGGCCATGCCGCTGAGCGCGGAGCCGATCAGGAAGAGCACGATCGAGGACAGGAAGGTGCCCTTGCGGCCGTACATGTCGCCGATCTTGCCCCAGATCGGGGTGGAGGCGGCGGTCGCCAGGGTGTAGGCGGTCACCACCCAGGACAGGTGCTCCAGGCCGCCCAGCTCGCCCACGATCGTCGGCATCGCGGTGCCGATGATCATGTTGTCGAGCATGGCGAGCATCATCGCGATCATGAGGGCGAGCAGGACCACCCGCACGCTTCGGGGCTGTTTGCCGGTGTCCGTTCCCGGCGCGGGTACCGCTGTGTCCGCCGTCATTCCACTTCCCCCACTGCTCGCCGCTACTTACTTGCCGCCCGGCTAGTTGTCTACACTGGGGAAAGTAGACGCGGAACTAGCCGGTCGTCAAGTAAGTTTTCAGAAGAGCGCGGCAGGAGGAGGATGGGCGGCCATGGACCGCACCAGGCAGCGGCGCCGCGGGGACACCCGCCAGCGCATCCAGGACGTGGCGCTCGAACTCTTCGCGGAGCAGGGCTACGAGAAGACGTCGCTGCGCGAGATCGCCGAGCGCCTCGACGTCACGAAGGCGGCGCTCTACTACCACTTCAAGACCAAGGAAGAGATCCTGGTCAGCATCTTCGAGGACCTCACGAGGCCGATCGAGGAACTCATCGAGTGGGGCGGCAGGCAGCCGAAGACGCTGGAGACGAAACAGGAGATCGTCCGCCGCTACAGCGAGGCGCTGGCGAGCGCGGGACCCCTGTTCCGCTTCATGCAGGAGAACCAGGCGACCGTGCGGGAACTGCGCATCGGCGAGACCTTCAAGCGCCGCATGATGGATCTGCGGGACATCCTGATCGACCCGGAGGCGGCCCTGGCCGACCAGGTCCGCTATGTCAGTGCCCTGTTCACGATGCACGCCGGGCTGTTCGCCCTGCAGGACATGAAGGCCGACCCCGAGGAGAAGCGCTTGGCCATCCTCGAGGTCGCCACGGAACTGGTCACCCGGGCCCACGAGGGCACCGCGGGCAGCACGGGCACCTCTGGCACCGGGGACAGCGCGGACAGCACCGGCACCGGGGCCAGCACGGGCACCGCTCGCACCGCCGGCGCGAAAGGCGCCCCCGGTGCCGGAGGCACCGCGGGCGCCGAGGGTCCCCAACGCGCTTAGCCGCGCACGCCCTTCGACCGCAGGAAGGCGGCCGGGTCGATGGCCGAGCCGTAGTTCGGGGTCGTACGGATCTCGAAGTGCAGGTGCGGACCGCTGGAGTTGCCGGTGTTGCCTGAGCGGGCGATGTGCTGGCCCGTCTTCACGATCTGGCCGATCCGCACGTCGATGCGGGACAGGTGCGCGTACTGGGAGTACGTGCCGTTGCCGTGCCGGATGACGACGGCGTTGCCGTAGGCGGGGCCGTCGCCGGCGCCGTAGCCGCCGGCCTTGACGACGGTGCCGCCGTGCGTGGCCATCACGTTCGTGCCGGTCGGCACGGCGTAGTCCTGGCCAGAGTGCTTCTGCGTCCACATGCCGCCGGCCTGGGCGAACTTGGCGCTCAGCCGGTACTGCTTCACCGGGTCGACCCACGAGGCGGGCTTCTTCTTCGCCGCGGCGGCGGCCTTCTTGCGGGCCTCGGCGGCGGCCTTCCGCTTCGCGGCGGCGGCGGCCTGCGCCTTGGCGGCCTTGGCGGCCTTGGCCTTCGCGGCCTTGGCGGCCTGGGCCTTCGCCGCCTTGGCCTGGGCGGCTGCCTGCGCCTGGACGGCACTGGCGGCGGTGGACGAGGCGGCAGCCGTGGTGTCGGCGGCGACCGCGACCCCGACTCCCAGCACGGCCGAGGCTCCCAGGCCGGTGGCCAGGACGGCGGCGCGGGTGCGGAGCAGGGACGTACGGAAGGTGCGGGACGTGACGCGCTGGGACATCGAAACCTCATGGGGACGGGAGCATGAAAACACCGGCGCACAGGACGCCGGATGGCTGTCCCTTGGTAACCCGGACCCCCACAGACCCCCAAAAACGTGATCTACGACCCAAGTTAGTACCCAAGCCTTGAAGAGCCTCACTATTGACAGAAGCTCCAGTGCCTCTCATTTCGCCCAAGACGGCCAAGCCGGACACGACCAGGGACTCGAAATGCCCGTTTTGCCCACCGGGAGATTTCCACTAACCGGGCTAGTAACGGACAAAAACCCTGTGCGGCATGTCACCGCTGACCGAGATCGAAGGACTGCGGAATGTGACCGGCGCTACGCTGACCAGCCGCGACAGCACCGAGCCCGGGGAGGGACACGGCGAGATGGAACCGGCCACGGGAATCAGGCTGGCGTCGAGCGTGGTCGTCCCCCTCGTCAGAAAGCTGTTCGTGACGGAGGGACCCGGCGCCGGGCTGGTCGACAGGCCCGTGCGGATAGCGGGCCACGTCTCCTTCCGGGGCGAGAAGCGCACGTTGACGGAGCCCGACCTGCACCGGCTCGCCGCCGAACTGGTCCGCCAGGCCCTGCGCGGCGGCGCCGAGCGACCCGTGGCGGCGGACGAGGAACAGGCCGTCGTCGTCGCCCTCGCCGACACCCTGTACGCGCTCGGCGACCTCACCATGACGGACGTCCAGGCCGTGGAACTCGGCCACGAACACCTGGCCGCCGCCCTGCGCGCCGCGAGCGGCCATCCGGAGCGGCACCTCTCCCTGGACGCGAGCCTGTTCCACGGCAGCCTCCTCGACACCGCCTGCCTGCACATCCTGCACTTCTTCACCCAGCGCTCCACCTTCGTGCCGCGCGCCCTGGTCGAGCAGACCCGGCGCCAGCGCGAACTGGTCGCCAAGCTCGACCGCCTCATGGCCCGCACCCCGGCGCCCGGCGGCACCGACGCCCCCTTCGAGCGGCGCTACCTGTCGTACGTCACCACCCGCCACTGCCACCTCACGATCTACGGCATCGACCTCGCCGACTCCCCCGACCGCTGGCCCCTGGACGCCGCCTACCTCAGCCTCCGGGCCCTCGGCCCCGACGACGACGGCCACGCCACCGGCCCCGGCGGGGCGCACATCGCCTCGGCCGCCACGCCCCGGCCCGCCGAACAGGCCCTCGCCGAGCACGACCGGGTGCTGCTGCGCGGCGTCGCCGGCTCCGGCAAGACCACGCTCGTGCAGTGGCTCGCGGTGACCGCCGCGCGCGGCGAACGCGGCGACCGCATCCCCTTCGTGCTGCCCCTGCGCACCCTCGTCCGGCGCCCCGACGGCCTCCCGGCGCCGGACGCCTTCCTGACCGCCGTGCGGGTCCCGTTCCACGCCGGTCAGCCGGACGGCTGGGCCGACCGGGTGCTCACCGACGGGCGCGGGCTGCTGCTCGTGGACGGCGTGGACGAGATCCCCGGCCGGGACCGCGAACGCACCCGGCGCTGGCTGCGCGAGCTGCTCGAGGTGTATCCCGGCAACCAGTGGCTGGTCACCTCACGCCCCTCCGCCGTACGGGACGACTGGCTCACCCCCGACGGCTTCACGGAACTCGCGCTCACCCCGATGAGCCGCGACGACGTGGCCGCGTTCATCACCCGCTGGCACGCCGCCGCCCGCGCGGGCGCGACCGGGGCGGACGCCGACCGGCTGGAGGGCTACGAGCGCTCCCTGCTCGACGCCGTCGGCACCAAGCCCGACCTCGGCCGGCTCGCCACCAACCCGCTGATGTGCGGGCTGATCTGCGCCCTGCACCGCGACCGGCGCGGCTATCTCCCGCACGGCAGGCAGGAGTTGTACGACGCCGCCCTGTCGATGCTGCTGGCGCGGCGCGACGAGGAACGGGACATGTTCCCACAGCACGACGCGGACAGCGGTGTCCACCTCACCGAACTCCCGCAGATCCAGCTCCTCCAGCGGCTGGCCTACTGGCTGATCCGCAACAACCAGTCCGAGATGGACCGGGACCGCGCGGTGCGCATCGTGGCCGACGTCCTGCCGTCCCTGCCGGCCGCCGCGGCACAGGGCGACGCCGAGCGGATCCTCGGCCATCTCCTGGTCCGCAGCGGCCTGCTGCGCGAACCCGGCGCCGGCACGGTCGAGTTCGTGCACCGCACCTTCCAGGACTACCTGGGCGCCAAGGCGGCCGTCGAGGACGGCGACTTCGGGCTGCTGGTGCGGGGCGCCGCGGACGAACAGTGGGCCGACGTGTTCCGGATGGCCGTCGCCCACGCCCGCCCGCGCGAACGCGCCGAACTCCTCCGCGACCTGACGGAATCGGCGGCCCGCCTCGACGGACCGGCCGCCACGCGCGTACGGCTGCTCGCCCTGGCCTCCCTGGAACACGCCACCCAGCTCGACCCGGCCGTACGGTCCGCCGTCGAGCGGGACGCCGCCGCCCTCATCCCGCCGCGAACGGTGGAGGAGGCACGGGCGCTCGCCTCCGTGGGCCCGCTGGCCCTGGAACTGCTGCCCGGACCCGAGGGCCTCGGCGACGAGGAGGCACGGGCCGTCGTCGTCACCGCCTCACTGATCGGCACCGACGCCGCCCTGCCCGTCCTCGCCCGCTTCCGCTCCCACCCCGCACTCGACGTACGCGCCCAGCTCACCTGGACCTGGCACCGCTTCCCGACCCGCCGCTACGGCGAGGAGGTCGTCGCCCACCTGCGCGAGGACGGCCTGTACTTCACCGCGCCCTCCGGCGAGCACCTGCGTCTCCTGCGCGAGCTGGGGGGCCGCGGCAGGGTTCAGCTGACCGGGGACATCGATCCGGCGGACATCGCCGCCGGACTCGTCCCCGACCGGCTGACCGAGCTGGTCCTCCGGGGCAACGACCGGTTGCGGGACCTGGAATGCCTGGCGCCGCTGCACCGGCTCACACACCTCCACATCAGCGGCTGCCCGTGGGTGGACGATCTCGCCCCGCTGGCCCGGCTGCCGCTGACCTGGCTCTCCCTCGACCTCGTGCACGGACTGGAGCGGCCCGGCGCGCTGGCCGCGCTGTCCGGCTCGGCCACCCTGGACCAGCTCGAACTGGGGGTGCCCCTGGGGACCGGCTCCCTGGACGAGGCCCTGCCCTCCGACCTGCCGCTGCGCTGTCTGCGGTTTGCCGGGACCGCGTTGTGGCGCACCAACCTGCGCGGCCTGCACCGCTTCCGCTCACTGCGGCAGCTGAGTTTCACGGGCCTCTCCACGGAGCTGAGGCCCGAGGACTACGAGGAGATCGTCCGCCTGCCCGCGCTGGAGGACCTGCGCCTCAACTGGGGCCGCTCGGGCTGGCACGGCCCGCCGCTGCCCGGCATCACCAGCCTGCGGCTCAACAACTTCCGCGGCAGCGAGGACGTCTCCAGCGTCCCCGCCCTCTTCCCGAACCTGCGCGAGATCACCGTCGTCCTCGCGGCGGACGTCACCGAGCCGCCGGAGGAGACTCTCGCGGCACTCCCCGTCCCCCCGACGGTGAGAAAACTCCGCCGAGTCGTATGACGTACACCTCTGCCACGGCTTCCAGGGGGACGGTGAACGCGAAAAAGGGCGCTGCCCCGGGACTCGGTCCCGAGGCAGCGCCCTTTCTTCCGCTCAAGCCGAGCGCAGCGCCTACGCGTCCTTGCTCAGGTTCGGCCCCGCACCGCCGGCCGCCTGCTCGATCGGCGGGACGTCGGGCAGCGCCGACTTCTCCTCGCCGCGGAACGTGAAGGTCTGGGCCTCGCCCTCGCCCTCGGTGTCCACGACCACGATGTGACCGGGGCGCAGCTCGCCGAAGAGGATCTTCTCCGACAGCGAGTCCTCGACCTCGCGCTGGATCGTGCGGCGCAGCGGACGCGCGCCCAGCACCGGGTCGTAGCCCTTCTTGGCCAGCAGCTCCTTGGCGGACTGGGAGAGCTCGAGGCCCATGTCCCGGTCCTTCAGACGCTCGTCCACCTTGCCGATCATCAGGTCGACGATCCGCAGGATGTCGCCCTTGGTCAGCTGCGGGAAGACCACCACGTCGTCCACGCGGTTGAGGAACTCGGGCCGGAAGTGCTGCTTCAGCTCGTCCGACACCTTGTTCTTCATGCGCTCGTAGTTGGTCTTCGTGTCCCCCGCGGCGGCGAAGCCCAGGTTGAAGCCCTTGGAGATGTCCCGGGTGCCGAGGTTGGTCGTCATGATGATGACCGTGTTCTTGAAGTCCACGACCCGGCCCTGGGAGTCGGTCAGCCGGCCGTCCTCCAGGATCTGCAGCAGCGAGTTGAAGATGTCCGGGTGGGCCTTCTCGACCTCGTCGAAGAGGACCACCGAGAACGGCTTGCGCCGCACCTTCTCCGTCAGCTGGCCGCCCTCTTCGTAGCCCACGTAGCCGGGGGGCGAACCGAACAGACGCGAGACCGTGTGCTTCTCGCTGAACTCCGACATGTCGAGGGAGATCAGCGCGTCCTCGTCACCGAACAGGAACTCGGCGAGCGCCTTGGACAGCTCCGTCTTACCGACACCGGACGGACCGGCGAAGATGAAGGAACCACCCGGACGCTTCGGGTCCTTGAGCCCGGCGCGCGTACGGCGGATCGCCTTCGACAGCGCCTTCACGGCGTCGTCCTGGCCGATGACCCGCTTGTGGAGCTCGTCCTCCATGCGGAGCAGGCGGCTGGACTCCTCCTCGGTCAGCTTGAAGACCGGGATGCCGGTGGCCGTGGCGAGGACCTCGGCGATCAGGTCGCCGTCGACCTCGGCGACGACGTCCATGTCGCCGGCCTTCCACTCCTTCTCCCGCTTGGCCTTCGCGGCCAGGAGCTGCTTCTCCTTGTCGCGCAGGGAGGCGGCCTTCTCGAAGTCCTGCGAGTCGATCGCGGACTCCTTGTCCCGGCGGACACCGGCGATCTTCTCGTCGAACTCGCGCAGGTCCGGCGGCGCGGTCATCCGGCGGATGCGCATCCGGGAACCGGCCTCGTCGATCAGGTCGATCGCCTTGTCCGGCAGGAAGCGGTCCGAGATGTACCGGTCGGCCAGGGTGGCGGCCTGGACCAGCGCCTCGTCGGTGATCGAGACGCGGTGGTGCGCCTCGTACCGGTCGCGCAGACCCTTGAGGATCTCGATCGTGTGCGGCAGCGACGGCTCCGCGACCTGGATCGGCTGGAAGCGGCGCTCCAGCGCGGCGTCCTTCTCCAGGTGCTTGCGGTACTCGTCCAGCGTGGTCGCGCCGATGGTCTGGAGCTCACCGCGGGCCAGCATCGGCTTCAGGATCGAAGCCGCGTCGATGGCGCCCTCGGCGGCACCCGCACCGACCAGCGTGTGCAGCTCGTCGATGAACAGGATGATGTCGCCGCGGGTGCGGATCTCCTTGAGCACCTTCTTCAGGCGCTCCTCGAAGTCACCGCGGTAGCGGGAGCCGGCGACCAGGGCGCCGAGGTCCAGGGTGTAGAGGTGCTTGTCCTTGAGGGTCTCGGGCACCTCGCCCTTGACGATGGCCTGGGCGAGGCCCTCCACGACGGCGGTCTTGCCGACGCCGGGCTCACCGATCAGGACCGGGTTGTTCTTCGTACGGCGGGACAGCACCTGCATGACCCGCTCGATCTCCTTCTCGCGCCCGATGACCGGGTCGAGCTTGGACTCACGGGCGGCCTGGGTGAGGTTCCGGCCGAACTGGTCGAGGACCAGGGACGTGGAGGGCGTGCCCTCGGCAGGACCGCCGGCGGTGGCGGTCTCCTTGCCCTGGTAACCGGAGAGCAGCTGGATCACCTGCTGCCGCACGCGGTTCAGATCTGCGCCCAGCTTGACCAGGACCTGGGCGGCGACGCCCTCGCCCTCGCGGATCAGGCCGAGCAGGATGTGCTCCGTGCCGATGTAGTTGTGGCCGAGCTGCAGCGCCTCGCGGAGCGACAGCTCCAGCACCTTCTTGGCACGGGGGGTGAAGGGGATGTGGCCGGACGGCGCCTGCTGCCCCTGGCCGATGATCTCTTCCACCTGCTGGCGGACCGCCTCGAGCGAAATCCCGAGGCTCTCAAGGGCCTTGGCGGCGACACCCTCACCCTCGTGGATCAGGCCCAGGAGGATGTGCTCGGTGCCGATGTAGTTGTGGTTGAGCATCCGGGCTTCTTCCTGAGCCAGGACGACAACCCGCCGCGCGCGGTCGGTGAACCTCTCGAACATCGTTAATCGCTCCTCAGAGCGGTCAGGCAGTGGGGGGAACTTCCCCTCCCTGTCCTTCCGCAGCTTAGTCCCGCAAGCGGGGACCGCTCATTCCAACTGCCGACACCGTCCTTGGCCTCCTGACCCCGAACGCCGACATGTGCTCCAACCCGATGGTGCGAGACGATGTTCCCGCAGGCCAGGCAGTTACCCCCTTCGCCAGTACGCCGATGGCGAACGTGAGACGGCCTGTCCTGCGTGTCGCCCCCTCCCACTAGGGATGTCTTACCCGCCCCGACTGACAGTCCATGCCGCGCACACCGGTTCCCTCCGCTACGGGCGAACAACGTTGCGCCTTCCCACTGCCCCACGCGCCCTCTTGTTCGACACACTGCGCACATGGCGCAGTACCCAGCGTAACTCCCGACTTCTCCGGACGGTTGCTCCTGACATGGTTGACGCCCTCCCCCCGGCCGTGGTCCCGGAAACGGCCGCGCCCGGGGCCACGACAGCCGCCGTGCCACCGCCTCGCCGGCCGCTCGAACAGACCGGGCGGGGCGAGCGGGGCGCGGCGGACCACCGCGACGGCCGGGACGCCTGGATCCGGCACTGGTACGAGAACGATCTGGGGTGGCCCACAGTGCCCGGATCTCCCGTCCGGCTCGCCGTGGGCGTGCGCTTCGACGTGCTGGACGTTCCGGCGGAGGCGGGCCGCGCGGCGCTGCGGCGCCTGGCGCCGGGCTCTCCGGTGGCCGCGTACGGCGACCGGTGGCGGCTGCTCGTGGCGGCGGGCAGCGCGGGCGAGCTGCCCGTACTGCTGGAGTGGCTGGAGTGGGGTGGGCTGGCGCTGGATCTGGTGGCGCTGGGGGCGGGTGATGTCATGACCGCGCCGTTGCCTCCGGGGGCCGCCGGCTCCGCTGGGGCTGCCGGTGCTGTCGGTGCTGGCGCTTGTGCCGGTGGCCCGGTGGCCCCTGGTGGCCCTGGCGACTCGGGCCGTTCTGCGGGTGGTGATGGTTCGCAGGGGGCCGCCGTGTGGGTGCGGCCCCCCGGGCCCGGGTGTGAGGTCGAGGCCTCGCTGCCGACGATGTCGGCACTGGGGGGCGTTGGGGGCGCCCCCGATCTCGTGCGGCTGGTCGACACGGTGGCAGCACAGTGCCACCGGGTGCGGCTGCGGCGCGCGTGCACCCGGCCGCCTGCCTGATATTCGTAGGGTCGGAAAGGCCGCCGATCAGCCGTTGGCCTTCTCGTACGCCTCGCGAATGGACGCGGGAACGCGGCCGCGGTCGTTCACCTCGTAGCCGTTCTCCTTCGCCCACGCGCGGATGGCCGCGGTGTCCTGGCTGCCGCCGGAAGAGGCGCGGGACTTTCCACGCCCGCCCGCAGCACGGCCTCCCGTACGGCGACCGCTCTTCACGTAAGGCTCGAGAAGGCCACGGAGCTTGTCCGCATTGGCAGTGGTGAGATCGATCTCGTACGTCTTGCCGTCCAACGCGAACGTGACGGTCTCGTCCGCCTCGCCACCGTCGAGGTCGTCGACAAGAAGGACCTGAACCTTCTGCGCCACCGGATTTCCTTTCATCGATTACTTCAGGACCGGGGGTGTCGGCATCCGCGGTATCGCCGTCCCCTGTTATATGCAGTACTGCAGTACGTCGGAAAGCAAACCGCTTTTGCCGGAAAAACACAAACCCCTGGGAGAGACTCAGAGGCACGGACCCGTCCGGAAACGTGCGCGTTTCGGACATAGGGCACCGGGGCAGGTTCCGGTCGCGTCAATCGCCGGCGATCACAGATGCAGAAGCATCCGGCTGTTGCCCAAGGTGTTCGGTTTCACTCGTTCGAGTCCGAGGAACTCCGCGACGCCCTCGTCATAGGAACGCAGGAGCTCCGCGTAGACATCGGTGTCGACCGGCGTCTCGCCGATCTCGACGAAGCCGTGCTTGGCGAAGAACTCCACTTCGAAGGTCAGGCAGAAAACCCGGCGAACGCCGAGCCAGCGCGCCGTCTCCAGCAACTTCCCCAGCAACTGATGGCCGACCCCGGCGCCCTTCAGGCCCGGCTTCACGGCGAGAGTGCGGACTTCCGCGAGGTCTTCCCACATCACGTGCAGGGCGCCGCAGCCGACCACCTCGGCGTTGTCGTCGCGTTCCGCCACCCAGAACTCCTGGATGTCCTCGTAAAGGGTCACCATCGCTTTGTCGAGCAGGATGCCGTCCCGGACGTAGGCGTCAAGGAGACGGCGCACCGCCGGGACATCGCTGGTTCGGGCCCGCCGGACGGTGATGGCTTTTGCGGTGACTTCGGGGCTGTCTGCTGACATGGGCGGACGCTATCGCCCGCCGCCGTCCGTTGCGGAGCCGGGGTTGTCGGCGGGGTTGTGGCCCGACTTGCCCGCGGGCCGGTCACCGGGGTTGTTCTCCGGGGTATCGCCGGGGGAATCCGGGGCCTGGACGATGCGCAGGGCGTCGCGGAGGGCCTGGCGCTGTTCGTCGCTCATCATCGCGAAGAAGGCGACGAGAGCGGCGGCGGGGTTGTCGCTCTGCGACCAGGCCTCGTTCATCAGAGCCGCGGAGTAGGCGGCTCGCGTGGAGACCGCCTCATATCGATAGGCCCGGCCTTCCGCCTCGCGGCGCACCCAGCCCTTCTGGTGGAGATTGTCCAGAACGGTCATCACGGTGGTGTACGCGATCGAGCGCTCCTGCTGGAGATCTTCCAGGACTTCTCGAACGGTCACCGGGCGGTTCCACTTCCACACCCGCGTCATGACCGCGTCTTCGAGTTCTCCCAATGGGCGAGGCACTCTCCGCACAATAGTGGGAGATGGCGGCTACGGCGTGCGGAACATGCGTTTTGCCGACAAACGGAACAAAAAGGGCGTACGGCGGCTCAGGCGTCGTGGGGCGGGGCGGGCCGGCGGGTGGCCTTCGCGCGTGCGAGCGCGGCGTCGACGGCCGCGTCCTCCTTGGCCTTGTTGGCGCCGCCCTGGGTCTTCACGATGACGCGGATCAGACCGATGAAGAACACGGCCATGACGACCGGGGGCAGCAGCGCGGCGACGTAGTCCATGGATCCAGAGTAGCCACGGCGCCGGGGGCGGCCGGGACGGGGTCGTCCGGGGCAGGTCGTCCCGAGCGGCCCGGCCGTCCCGGGGCGCGTCAGCCCGCGGCCAGCTGCTGGGGCGGGTTCGCCGGGGGCGGGGCGGGCTTGCGGCGGGGAAAGACTTCGCCCGGGGTGGGGATGGGGCGGCCGGGCTTGGGGGAGCCGGTGCCCGGGCGGGCGGGGGTGGGCTCGGGGGTGGCGGGCTTCTCGGCGGGCTTGGCGGCGGGCTTGCTGCCGGGCTTCTTGCCGGGGTCCTCGGCGGGGTCCTGGGCTGCGGCGACCGCGACGGCGACGGCGGGGGTGTGCGAGGTGCGTCCGGTCTCCGCGGCCGTAGGTGCCGGGCGGGGGCGGGAGAGGCCACCCGGGAGGGCGAGGAGGCGGGTGCGGGAAGCCGGGATGACCGGGGTGGTGGGAGCGGCGGTTGCGGCGGGACCGGCGGGGGCTGCCTCGCGGTCGGCCGGGGCGTCCGGGTCTGCCGGGTGCGCTGTGCGGGCCGTGGGGGCCGTGCGGGCGGCCAGGCGGGTTCGCACGTCCTGCTCGGCGAGGGTCGCGCAGTGGGCGAGGAGGGCGGCCGCGGCGGGGTTGCCGCGCAGGGCGCGCAGGGCGGCGAGGTCGTCGGCGCCGGGGCGGTAGCCGGAGCCCAGGGCCTCCTCCAGCAGGGCGAGGTAGCCGACGGCGGTGCCGGGGAGGGCGGCGCGGTACCGGGCGAGGTCGGCCACCAGGAAGGCGCGCAGCCTGACGCCCTCCCGCATCGCCTCGTCGAGCGACTCGGCGAGCCGGAGGCAGTCCTTGACGTCCTCGGCCGAGGCGGGGCTGGGGTGAACGGCTAGAGCGAGGGCGCGGCGGAGCACACGCAGCTCCGCCACACCGAACGCCATGCCGCCGCGGGATCCGTATGGCGTGGGCATGCGGCGACGATACGCGCTAATCAGACTAACCGGGCAGCAGGGGGGCGGTGTGGCGCGGGTTGCCACTCCCATGGCTGCGGGGTGCCTGCGGCGGCGTGCGGGGTTGGGCGGGGGTGCGCGTATCGCGCGGTTCGCTCGGCGGGTGCCGGGGTGCCTGCGGCGGCGGGCGGGCTGGGCGCCGGGTGCGGGTGCTGGCTCTGGTGAGTGCGGGTGGGGTGCCTGCGGCGGCCTGTGCGGGTTCGGTGGGGGTGCGGGTAGCGCTGTCTCTTCGGTGGGTGGGGCGGGGCCGTGTCGGGGGGTGTCCGTCCTCGGAACGGCGCGGAATCGGTGAGTCGTGAAGGGACCGGCGCGGACGCGCCAACCGCTGCGGGCGGACACCC
>NZ_JBFBAX010000043.1:0-39299 GCF_040682395.1 Streptomyces sp. NPDC051207
AGGGGCCGTGTCGGGGGGTGTCCGCCCGCAGCGGTTGGCGCGTCCGCGCCGGTCCCTTCACGGCCCACCGATTCCGCGCCGTTCCGAGGACGGACACCCCCCGGCGCGGCCCCGCCCCACCCACCGAGCGAACCGCGCTACGCGCGCCCCCACCGAACCCGCACAGGCCGCCGGAGGCACCCGTGCCCGCCCCCTCAGCGCCCCCGGTTCGCCTCGCAATGGGTCAGCAGCGCCCGTATCTCCTCGTCCACCACCCGGTAGCGCACCACGCGGCCCTCTTTCTCGCCCTGCACCACCCCGGCCGCGCGCAGCAGCCGCAGGGCCTGGGAGACCGCCGGGTCGTTCATGCCGGTCGCGATCGCCAGGTCGGACACCGCCAGCGGCCCGGTGCGGTGCAGGGCGAGCAGCAGCGCGAGCCGCTTGGCGTCGGCCAGGAGCGAGAAGCGGTCGGCCCAGGTGCGGACGTGTCCGGGCTCGCCGATCGCGGCGATGGCGTCGCACACCCGGTGGCCGTCGATGGCACGCCGGTCGGCGCGGTCGGCCGGGACGAGATGCATGGGGTCATCCTCGCAGGTGCCCTCCCGTCCGCCCCCTCGCCGTACCAACCCCACCTCATCCAGCCCCACCCACCTCGTCCGGCCTCACCCACCTCCTCCAACCCCCATTCACCTCTCCGCCCCCGCCCACCTCGTTAAAACCCTCACCCCGCCCCATGTGATCTTGAATACCTGCGCAGCTGTGCAGCTATGCAGCGGTGCCCCGCAGGGCCTACCGTGGGCGCGCCGTGGTGTTCGGGAAGCCGGTGACGGTCCGTCGGGGAACCGACGGGCCCAGGCCGGAGCGGCCCTCGCCACTGTGATCGGGGAGTTCGCGTCCCACGCCCCACGAGGGGCAGCCACTGGCCACCGCACGGCGGCCGGGAAGGCGGGCCGCGAACGCACGACCCGTAAGCCAGGAGACCGGCCACGGCATCTCACGAACTGATCCACGAGGTGCTGGAGCGTGACCGGATGACCCTGCCCGACCCTGCCCCGACGACCGCCACGACGGCCTCCGCGACGTCGTTCCGCTGGCGGCGGGAGGACACCCTCAGGACCGCCGGCCTGCTGGCCGTGATCGCCGCCCTGCACGTGGTCGCCTTCGGCGTCCTGTTCCTGCTGGTCGTACCCGCCCACTACGAGGTCGGCTCCAAGGCCTTCGGCATCGGCCTCGGCATCACCGCCTACACCCTCGGCGTGCGGCACGCCTTCGACGCCGACCACATCGCCGCGATCGACAACACCACCCGCAAGCTCATGGCCGACGGCAAGCGGCCGGTGTCGGTGGGCTTCTGGTTCGCGCTCGGCCACTCCAGCGTCGTCGTCCTGCTGGCCGGTCTGGTCGCGGGCGGCACGAGCCTCGCCGGCCGGGTCATGGACGAGGACTCCGGCACCCACCAGGCCCTCGGCGTCCTCGGTACGACGATCTCCGGCACGTTCCTCTACCTCATCGCCGCCCTCAACCTGGTCGCGCTGCTCGGCATCCTGAAGGTGTTCCGGGCGATGCGCGCGGGAGAGTACGACGAGAGGAAGCTGGAGCAGCACCTGGACTCGCGGGGCTTCATGAACCGCATTCTCGGCCGCCTCACCAGGTCCATCTCCCGGCCGGGCCAGATGTATCCGCTGGGCTTCCTGTTCGGGCTCGGCTTCGACACCGCCACCGAGGTCACGCTGCTGGTGATGGCCGGTTCGGGCGCGGCGGCGGGCCTGCCCTGGTACGCGATCCTGTGCCTGCCGCTGCTGTTCGCGGCCGGCATGAGCCTGTTCGACACGCTCGACGGCACGTTCATGAACTTCGCCTACCAGTGGGCGTTCTCGAACCCCGTCCGCAAGGTCTTCTACAACCTCACCATCACCGGCCTGTCCATCGCCGTCGCGTTCTTCATCGGCACGATCGAACTCGTCGGCGTACTGCACGAGAAGCTCGACCTCAGCGACGCCGTGACGAGCTGGATCGCCGGCATCGACCTCGACAGCGTCGGCTACGTCATCGTCGGGCTGTTCGTGGTGGTGTGGGCGGCGGCGGTGTCGTACTGGAAGGTCGCCAGGGTGGAACAGCGGTGGGCGGTGCGGCCGGCCGAGGCCGACTGAGCCGACCCGGTCCGCCCGATCGGCTAGCGCTCCACCGCTTCCAGGTACAGCCTCACGAAGCGCGGAACGTCCACGTCCAGCGCCACGTCCACCAGCGCCTGTTCGCGCACGCCCTCGTGGAGTTCCGATTCACCCGGGCGCGCGCGGCGGTCGACGATCGTCTGGCCGCGGGCCGGGCCCGGGGCCAGGGACACCTCGACCGGCAGGCGGTGCGTGGTCAGGCCCCCCGGGTCCGCGACCGCGCACACCGCGCCCGCGTCGCCGAGACCGCCGCCGGGGTCCGACGCGTCGGTGACCGGCCCGCGGCGGGCGAGGAGTTCACCGGCGAGGCGGGTGCCGGGCTCGGTGCTCGCCCGCAGCCGGCGCAGGTCCGGCCCCGGCACGATCACGCGCCGGAACACGTCGAGGCCGTACATCGTGACGGGCACCCCGGCGGTCAGCAGGATCGCGGCGGCCTCCGGGTCGTGCCAGACGTTGAACTCGGCGACGGGCGTGGCGTTTCCGCCGGACACCGCGCCGCCCATGAACACGATCCGCTCGATGTTCCGGGTGACGTCCGGGTGGGTGCGCAGCAGCAGCGCGATGTTGGTCAGCGGCGCGGTGGGGATCAGCGTGACCGGGCGCGGCGAGGCGAGGATCTCGCGGTGCAGCAGCGTCACCGCGTCCACGTCGGCGGGGGCGCGGGTGGGGCGGGCAGGCCGAGGTCGCCCATGCCGTCGTGGCCGTGCACGTGCCGCGCGGTGCGCACCGCCTCGATCAGCGGGCGTTCGGCGCCCCGGGCGACCGGGATCTCCGGGGCGCCGGCCTGCTCCAGCACGGTCAGGGTGTTGCGTACGACGCCGTCGACGTCGGTGTTCCCGGCCACGCAGGTGACGGCCCGCAGGTCGAGGCCGGGGTGCCGGACGGCGAACAGCAGGGCGAGGGCGTCGTCGATGCCTGTGTCGCAGTCGATGATCACCGGGATGGGCCGGCCGTCGCTCTGCGGGCCTGGCTGGTCGGTCGTCACGGCGGCCTCTCCTTCCACGGGGCCGGGCGGTGGCCATCGGCGTCCGGTGGGCCTCGGGTACCTGCCGGGCCCCGGGTCTCTGTGTCGGCGACGATGACGACGTACACGTCGGACCTTACGCGGGTTCCCCCAAGGTGGTCCCCCGGACCCGTCGCGCGATCCGGCGGAGCAACTCCTCGCCGGGCAGCTCGCCCGGCGCCGGGAAGGCGCCGCCGTATTCCCCGAGGAGGTGGGCGATCGCCCGTTCGATGCTGCCGACGATGCTGCGGTGCACCACGACCGGGCGGGTGCCTGGCGCCGTCGGGGCTCGCCCGATGGCCCCGCCCGGTGCTCGCCCGATGGCCCCGCCCAGTGCTCGCCCGGTGGCCCCGCCCGGTGCCCCTGCCCGGTGGTGGCCCGGTGGCTCACCCGGACGGCGCCGCGCACTGGTGGGCGGGCGGGCCCGGTGGTGCCGTGTAAGGGCGTACCCGATCTTGGAAGGCCGTCAAGGAGGCAGTCGATGAACCGTTCCCCGGCCGCTCGTGTCCTCGTCGCGTGGGCCCTGTCGGCGGCCACACTGCTGACCGCGGTCGCCTGCTCGGCCGTCGGAACCGACCGGCTCCGGTCCGGGCCCCGCCCGTCCGCCTCACCGGCCTCGCCCACCTCGCCCGCCCGGCCCTCGTCGTCCGCCTCCCCCGCGTCCCCGGCCGCCGAGCAGACCCCGGTGGCTCCCACGAAACCGGCCGCGCCACCCGGCCTCACCGGGGCGCAGGCGCGGGCCGCGCTGGTCACGGACACCGACCTGGGCGGGCCGTGGGTGCCCACCCGGGGCGTGGCGACCTGGCGGGACGGGCTGCTCAAGGCCACCACCCGCGACGCGGACTGCCGGCGCCTCCTCGACGCCCTCTACGCCGACGACCTCCTCGGCGCCCCGGGCGGGCCGCGCGCGGTCGCGGCCCTGGACGACATGGACACCGACGCCCAGCTCCGCTACCAGGTCACCTCGCATCGCGTACCGGACCTGGACCGCACGCTGGACTGGCTGCGGGCGCTGCCGGAGCGGTGCGGTCACTTCGCGGCCACCTCCGAGCGGGGCGGGACGGCCGAGGTCAGGGTCACGGAGGTGCCGCTGCCGGAGGCGGGGGACGCCCGCCAGGGCCTGCGGGTGACGCTGACCGGCACGGACGCCGACGGCCGGCCGGCGGTCCTCACACTGGAGGCCGCGGCGGTCCGCGTCGGCGAGGACGCGGTCAGCGTCACGTACGGCGGACTCGGCGACGTCTACTCGGAGATCACCCGCGCGGTGGCCGACCTCGGGGCGCAGCGCCTGACGGAGGTCAGGAAGCGGGGGCGTGCGCTGGTGTGAGTCGGCGCCCGCCCGGAACCCGGCGCCGCGTGCCCGGGTCCCGCCGCCTGGGCGCTCAGTCCCGCTCGAACTTCTTGCGGCGCGCCACCACGTCCCGTGCCACGTCCAGGGCGGTGCGGCCCTGCGCGAAGGCGTCCCCGCGCAGCCGGGCCAGCGCGTCGTCGGCGCCCAACCCGAGCTGAGCCATGATCATGCCGATGGCGTGGTGGACCTCGTCGTGGTCCGCGGCCAGGCCGTTCAGCCAGGGGGTGCCCTCCGCCTCGTGCTCCTCGCCGCGCGGCAGCGCCATCAGCGCCACGGTCATCGCGCCGGCCACGATCTCGGCCGTGCGCCGCTGCCGCTCAGTCAGCTCACCGGGTGTCTCGCTGTAGAGGTCGAGCGTGCCCACGCACACGTCGTCGAAGCCGAGCGGCAGCGCGTACACCGCCCGTACGCCGGCCGCCGTGGCCGCCTCCGCGAAGACCGGCCAACGGCCCGCGTCGCCGCCCCGGCTCAGGTCACGGGCGAAGACCGGCTCCCCCGTCTCCAGCACCCACTGGCAGGGGCCGTCCCCCAGCGTGGCCTGCACGTCGGCGAGGTGCGCGGCCCGCGGGCTGCTCGCGCTGAGCTGCGCGGGCATGCCGTCGCCGCGCAGCGACACGCTCGCGCCGTTCACCGGCAGCAGCGCGACCGCGACGACGCACAGCAGTTCCGGCACCTGCCCGGGTGCGGCGCCCCGCAGGGTCGAAGCGATCAGGTCGGCGGCGCGCGCCCGGTCCTGGTCCAGCTCCGGGACCGCACCGTGGGCTCCCGGCTCGTAGCCGCCCCGAGCGCCGTGCGGACCGGGGTCGTCGCCGGGGGCGCCGTGACGGTCGTCCCTCGGCACGGCTACCGCCTCCTTCACTCACCACGGTCTGTGCAACGTCGACCGGGTTCCCGGGGCGCCCCGCACGACACGGGCACGTCCGGCCGGAAACACCGTCCACCCCCCTGGAACGAGGGCCGACTACCCGAGCCCTCGGAGGCGAAACGCGACGTGGCCACCGCTTCTGGCCCCGGGACTGCACCCGCGCGGCACCCCGACCGGCGTGCCCCGACCCACCCCGGCTCGCTTCGGCATCCCCGCCACGGCCGGCGCCCGATTCGGCATCCCCGCCACGGCCGGCACCGCCCCTCACAACGGCGTCGGCGGCGACCTGATCGGGCGGCGCACACCGGCTCGGCCAGAGCGAAGGAACCCGGGCCGCAGGCGGCCCAGTACGCGGGCGCGGCGCGTCCCTCGTGACGTAAATCATGGCAAACCCGGTGCTCTGCTCCCCGGTGTCCTGATTACGGTGGGACGCATGTCCCCCCTGGCCAAGATCAGCAGCACGTACGGGCCCCGCTTCGCGGAGTTCGCGTTCGAGCCTGCCTTCACGGCCGCCGTGGACCAGCACGTGGCCGAGATACGGGAGCGCCTGTCGGGGGACCACCCGGGGCTGGTCCCGCCGCCACCGTGCCGCGAGGACCTCACCGACTACGCCCTGGGTTTCCTCGACGCGCTCGCCGAAATCGACTGGCGCGAGCCCGTGGGCCACGACTACGCGGTGTGCCGTCTGACCGCGATCAGCTGGCTGGTCCGGCAGCACGACCTGCTGGCCGGGACCGAGACCCGCGCGGGCGCGGATTCCGGCGACGAGGACGGCGGCAGCCGCAGCACCGCCGGCGACGTCGCCTGAGCCGACGGCCGCACGGCCCGCCGCCCCCGGCACACCACGGCATGCGGAAACCGCCTGCCGGACCGCTCCCCACGGCCCGGCAGGGGTTTGTGCGTCACATGTCCGACGGGCGGTCCATGCCGCCGCCACCGCCGCGCATCTCGGTGGCACCGCCGGTGCTCTCGGTGCGCTCACCGGCCGGCTGGTGGCGCATCGCGTCCTCCCGGCCCGCCTGGTAGGCGGCCATGCTGCCCTTGCGGCGGCTCGTCTCCTCCTCCGCCGCCGACAGCATCCGCTCCATGCGCTCCCGCATCGGCGTGATCATGCCGCCGCCGACACCGACGATCAGGATGCCCGCGACGGTGGCCAGCGCGGCGATCAGCAGCGAGTGGACGACGTTCTCCGCGATGCCGGCCTGGCCGAGCGCGGCGACCACACCGAGCGCGACGATCGCGCCCCACACGCCCGTGGCGACCGTGGTGCCGTACGACGCGGACGACAGCGCGCCCTGGACGATCGAGCGGACCATGTTGGCGATGGCCATGGCGACGACGACGAGCACGACGGCGACGATGCCGCGCGGCAGCCAGGCGACGATGCCGTTGATCATCGCGCTGACCGGGTTCGGGCCGAAGACGCCGAGCGCCAGCTGGACCACGATCAGCATCAGCGCGAAGTACACGATCTTCGCCACGATGCCGGTCAGGTCGTACGTGGAGTTCTGCAGCATCCGGGCGGTACCGGCCCGCTCCGACAGGCGCTCGGAGCCGACCTTGCGCAGCACCCGGTCCAGCACCTTGGTGATCATCTTGGCGATGAACCAGCCGATGACCAGGACGACCAGGAAACCGATCAGCTTCGGCACGAACGTGGCGATCTTCGACCAGGCGTCGTCGAGTCCTCGGGTGAAGTCGATGGCGAGGGTGGTGGCCATGGGCGGCCCTTCCTTCGGTCGGTGGCGGCTTCCCCCTGCTTCGTGGATATCAGCCGTGCGGCGGACGGACCGCGGTGAACACCGCCGAACGAGTGAACGGCGCCTCCCGCGGCACCGCGGCCGTCAGTCCTGCGTCTGGAGCTGGTCCAGCTGGCGGCGGACGTGGTCCAGCGCGCCCTCGCGCCGCCCGGGCACCCGGCCGCGCAGTGCGGCGAGCTCCTGCCCCAGCCGCCGGGCCGTCGCCGCGTCCCCGACCTGCCCCCACTGGTGGTGCGCCCGGTCCACGGCCGCTTCCACGGCGGGCGCGTCCGGCGTCTGCCCCGCCGCCAGCCGCGCCGACGCGATCGCCATCCAGGTGCGGCAGCTGCGCGCCGCGTCCCCGGCGAACATGGCGAGATCCGCCCGCACCTCGGCCCAGTGCAGCGCCTCCTCCGACCCGGGCCCGTGCGCCTGCACGGCGGTCTGCTCGTGCCGGGCGGCGAGCGCGTCGGCGTCGCCGTGCCGGCCGGCGCGCACGGCGGCGCTGATCGCGGCGTGCGGGTCGCCGGGGGCGGGCACGGGGGTGGTCAGCACCAGGTCGGTCCCCGTCCTCTCGGGCGCGGTGCGGGCGAGCGCCTCCAGATGCAGCTGGTCCGGCGGCGGCCGGAACCCGCTGCGCAGGATCGTCGCCACGGCCTTCATGTACGCGGGCTGCGCCACCGCGCGCCGGGCCGGGGGCGGGGCGACCCGGCCGTAGACCGCGTTGTTGCGGCCGCAGTCCAGGGGGCGCGACCGCAGCCACTGCCAGGTCTCGGGGTCCGCATGCAGGTCGAGCAGGAGCGTCGTCGTGCCGGCCGGCCGCAGCCGCAGCTCCTCGCGGATCCAGTGCCAGGGCAGCGCGGTGTAGCGGACGGTCGCCGGGGTGGTGCGGGCCAGCGCCAGATGGGGCAGCCGCTGGCGGCGGTCGAGCTGGAGCTGCCCGGTGACGTACACGGTGAGCGGGCCGGGGGCCGCGGCGGCGGCGCGCAGCCGGGTCAGGACGGCCTGCGGTTCGAGCGGGTCGGCGAGTTCGACGACGTTCGCGGTGTCCGCGCCGGACAGCACGGCGGGCGGGACGGCCGCGAGGACGGGCAGCACGGACGCGGCGTCCACCAGCCGGCCCCGGCCCACCGGCGAGGCCGCGAGCAGCAGCACGGTTGCGGGCATCGTCCCCTCCCCCTGTCGATCACGTACGCCAGCACCGTAGCCGCTGCGGCCGCGGGGGAGGGGCTCAGGCCTGCAAACGTCCTCGTTCGGGGTTCTCGCCGGGTGCCGGGCGCACCGCGAACACCGTGGTGTCGTCGGTGAGCCGGCCGCGGGTGTGGCGCAGGGTGCCGTCGCGGACCAGCGCCACCAGGCGGTGCGGGTCGGCCGCCCGCGGGTCGGCGGCGACGGCCCGCGCCACCTCTTCCTCCAGGGGGTAGAAGACGTCGTCGCGGTCGCGGGCCTCGGTCACCCCGTCGGTGAACAGCAGCAGCGTCTCGTCCGGGGCGACGGGCACGCGGTGCACGGGCGGCGGGGCCGGGTCGAGTTCGGCGAGGCCGAGCGGCAGCGCGCCGCAGCCCGGCAGGGACCGCACGCCGCCGGCGCCGACCGCGAGCGGGGGTTCGTGGCCGAACACGACGGCCTCCACCACACCGTCCCCCTTCGCCGGGAAGCAGAGCAGCACGGCCGTGGCGAACCGGTCCGCGTCACGCCGGCCGAGCGCCCTGAGGTGCTGCCGGTGCCGCTGCATCCGGGTCTCCAGGCGGTCGGCGACCGTGGCGAGGCACGGCTCGTGGTACCCGGCCTCCCGGAACGTGCCGAGCAGCGCGGCAGCCGCCTCCACCGCGCCGAGCCCCTTGCCCTGTACGTCGCCGAGGAGGACGCGTGTGCCGTGCGGGCCCGGCTGGATGTCGTAGAAGTCGCCCCCGACGCGGGCGTCGGTGTCCGCGGTGAGGTAGACCTCCGCGTGCTCCAGACCTCCCCAGCCCGGCGGCAGCGGGCGCAGCACGGTCCGCCGGGTGGTGTCGGCGATGTCCCGCATGTGGATCATGCGCCGCTCGCCGCGCAGCCGGATCGCGCAGGCCAGCGTGGCGAGGACGCCGCCCAGCGCGACGAGCACGAAGTCGGCCAGGCCCGCCTGGTACTGGTCCGGCCAGGCGCCGTCCACCACGATGTAGCTCACCACCGCCAGGAGCGCGTACCCGGCCGTCGTCCACACCCGGCAGATCGTGGCGGCGGTGCCCGGCACCAGCACGATCCAGGTGATGATGCGGAAGCTCCCGGGCGTGACGGCGTCGACGGCGATGATCAGCACGAGCAGCAGCAGCGGCGGCAGCCACGCGACGCTCCGGCCGCGCACCCTCAGCAGCGACTGCGCCCGCACGACGTCCCGGCGCCCGGCCCGCGGGTACCGGACGCGCAGGCCCTGGCCGCCGTCGCTCACGGCCCCAGCGAAACACGCGGCGGCACGTCCCGCATCCCCTCCCGGCGGAGCCCGCCGCCGAGTTGACGGTGGCGGGTGGCAGGTGTCCGCTGGTAGGCGGGGGCGAGGAGGAAGGAGTCCTCTCATGGCTCACGCCGCTCCCGCGTCCCGCGGGAAGCGCAGCAAGGGCGGCACGGCCGCCTCCACCGACATCTTCGGCGCACGGGCCCATACGGGCATGGCGTGGGCGCTGCCCCTGGTGCTCGGGCTGGTCTTCGGCTACTGGGCCGCGGCCAACCGGCGCGGCGGCGGACCCGTCACCGGCTGGAACCTGCTGTTCGGCTTCCTGACGGCGTTCGCCTTCATGGCCGGGTACGCCGCCGTACGCGCCGTGGCGCCGCGGCTGAAGCGTGAACCCCGCGCACTGCTCTGGGCGGGCTTCACCGGTACCGCGACCGGCTTCCTGATCAGCCAGACCGGCACGAGCGTACTGCGGTCCGCGACGCTCGCGCTGGCCGTCGCGGCGGGCTCCTTCGCGGTGCTGTTCTATCGGTACTGCGTGCGTGAGAACGCGGAGGACGAGCGCGTGGGCTGACGGGCTCGCGGGCGGGCGGCGGAGCCGACTGGGCTTGCGGGGCGGGCGGCTGGTCCCGGCGGTGCCGGCTGGGCTCGGCGGTGCCGGCTGGGCTCGCGGGGTGGGCGGCGGAGCTGATGCCGACGCTCCCGTCGACCCCGGGCCGATCCCGCCCGCTCCCGTCGACCCCAGGTCGATGCCGCCGCTCCTGTCGACGCCGGTTCGGGCCGGCGCAACCGGCGCGTACGCCCATCCGCACCCCCCGTGCGCCCATCTGCACGCCTCCCGGTCGCGTCGCGCGCCACCGCGGCCTTGGCTGACAACGTGCGCCCCCGTCCTCCGCACCTCCCGCTCCCGCGCGGCCCGCGCGTCCGGAACGCCCTGTCGGCGGCCCTGATCGCGCTGGCCTGCCTGCTCGTGCCGTTCGGCACGCTCGCGGCCTGGGCGGCGTACGGGCTGGCCGACACCGGGCGGTACGTCGCCGCGATGGCGCCGCTGGCGTCCGACCCGGACGTGCGGGGCGCGGTCGCGGACACCGTCGGGGACGACATCCTGGCGGAGGTCGGCGCGGACCCGGCGCGCGGCACGTTCAAGCCCTTCGTGCACGAGGCGGTGCGCTCCTTCACCGGCACCGAGACGTACCGCACGGCGTGGGACGCCACCAACCGGACCGTGCACGGCGCGGTGCTGCGCGCCCTGCGCGACGACCGCGCCGCGGGCCGTGCCGTCACCGTCGACCTGGCGCCCGTCACGGCCCGGGTCAAGGCGCGGCTGGCAGCCGACCACATGCCGTTCGCGCATCGCATCCCGGTCGAGCACACCGCGGTCGCCGTGCTGCCGGCCGACGAGGTGGACCGGCTGCGGAAGGGGTACCACGTGCTGGACGTCGCCGCGTTCTGGCTGCCGCTCGGTGCGGTCGTCTTCGCCCTCGCCGGGATCGCCGTCGCCGCGTGCCGCCGCCGCGCGGTCACCGCCACCGGCCTCGGCACGGCCCTCGGCGGCGCACTGCTCGCCCTCGCCGTGGCGCTCGGCCGCCGCCTCACGGTCGCCGGCCTCCCGGACGAACTCCACCGCCCGGCGGCGGGAGCGGTCTACGACGCCCTGACGACGACACTCCGCACGGCGTCGTGGCTGCTGGTCACGCTGGGCCTGGCGGTGGCGGCGGCCTCATGGCTGACCGGGCGACACGGCCGCCGCCGCCTGCCCCGGCAACCGTCGCCGGGGGCGGTCCGTCCGTGACGGAGTGCATGGGCGGTCCGTGGGCAGTTGTGCCGCGGGGCGGCACCTGGTGATGGTGTGCGCGCCCCGGGTACCGGCACGGCGGGAGGGGACAACGTGGACATGGCGACGGCCGAACAGACCGCGCCCGGCGCAACACGCGCCGGGCGCGCCCCCGTATGGCTCGCCGCGCTGCTCTTCGCCGCCGTGAGCGCCGTCGTGGGATGCCGCATCGCCGACACCGACGCCGTCACCCCCGTACCGCACCTCCTCGCCTTCCTGCCCTGGCTGCTGGTGCCGACCGGTCTCGGCCTGCTGCTGACGCTGTTCGCCCGGTGGTGGACCGGCGCCGCGTGGGGCGTCGCCCTGCTCGGGCTGCTCGCCTGGTACATCGAGCCGTACGGCAAGACCGACGTCCCCGGCGGGCCCGCGCTCGCCGAGCTGCGCGTGATGGCCTCCAACGTGGAGTTCGGGCAGGGCACCGCCGCACTCGTCGCCGCCGTGCGGCGCGAGGAGCCCGACCTGGTGTTCGTCTCCGAGTGCGAGTACACCTGCGGCGCGATCCTGAGCCGCGACCTCACCGGCAGCCACCCGCACCGCCGGGCCGTCGAGGGCGGCGGTTCCCAGGGCTCCGTCATCCTCAGCCGCTTCCCGCTCAGGGCCGCCCCGGGCGTCCCCGGCACCATGGGCATGCCGGGCGCGGTCGCCGACGTGCGCGGCCACGCCGTACGGCTCCAGCTCGCGCACCCCATGCCCCCGCTGCCCGGCCACATCGGCGTGTGGCGCGAGGAACTCGGCGCGCTGCGCGACTTCGCCGCCGCCGGCCCCGGCACGCCCACGATCCTCGCCGGCGACTTCAACGCCTCCCAGGACCACGCGGCCTTCCGCCGCATCCTCGACACCGGGCTGCGCGACGCGACCCGCCTGACGGGCGCCGACCGCACCCCGACCTGGCCGTCCCGCACGGCCCCGGCGCTCGGCGTCCAGATCGACCACGTACTGGTGTCGGACGGCTTCGCCGCGCACCGCGCCCGCTTCCTCGACCTCGCGGACTCCGACCACCGGACCCTCGTCGTGGACCTCACCCTGCACGGCGAGGACTGAAGGACGCCGGTGGACACCGAGACGCGGGCCCCCTGTGGCAGGTGGCCCGCGCCTCGGTGTCCTTGACTCCTTGGGCTCCTTGGCCCGGTCAGACGCCGATGTCGTCGCCGTCGGCGCGCCACACGGCGACGACCGCCGGGCGGACGTACGTGCCCGGGCCGTCGGGCCAGGTGCTCTTGGGCTGCTCGACGGACGCGCCGTCGATCTCGCCCGGGTGCTGCACGGCGACCACGACACGGCGGTCCTGGATGATCGGGCCGCAGGTCTCGGCGCCGGCCGGCACGGTCAGGAACTGCTTCAGCTCACCGCGCCGCGGACCGCGTGTGGCCACGCCGAACAGGCCGTCGTGCGAGCCGAGCTGGGCGCCGTCGGTGGAGATCCACAGGTTGCCGTACGGGTCGAAGGCCACGTTGTCCGGGCAGGAGATCGGGCTGACCTTCTCCTTCGGGAAGCCCGCGAAGTAGGTCGCCGGGTCGCCCGGGTCACCGGCCACCAGGAACAGCGACCAGGCGAACTTCGTGGCGTCGGCGCGGTTCCAGCGCTCGGTCAGCTCCAGGACGTGCCCGTGCTTGTTGCTGACCCGCGGGTTGGCCTCGTCGGCGGGTGCGAAACCGGCCTTGCCGCGGTTGGAGTTGTTGGTGAGGGCGACGTAGACCTTGCCGGTGACCGGGCTGGGCTCGATGTCCTCGGGGCGGTCCATCTTCGTGGCGCCCACCTTGTCGCCGGCGAGCCGCGTGAACACGAACACCTCGTCGGCGGACATGCCCTCGACGTGCGACACGGCACCGTCGGCGGTGGCGGTGGCCAGCGGGATCCACTCGCCGCTGCCGTCGAACTCGCCGTCGGCGGGCAGCCTGCCCGAGCCGTCGATGTCGGTGGCCGGGGAGTCACCGGTCAGCCTGGCGACGTAGAGCGTGCCCTCGTCGAGCAGCGACAGGTTGTGCTCGCGCACGGCGCGCGAGTTGCCCTTGCGCATCCGCTTGCTGCTGACGAACTTGTAGAAGTAGTCGAACCGCTCGTCGTCACCGGAGTACACCACCGGGCGGCCGTCGTCGGTGAGCCGCACGGTCGCGGCCTCGTGCTTGAAGCGGCCGAGGGCGGTGTGCTTGCGGGGCGTGGACGTCGGGTCGTACGGGTCCAACTCGACGACGTACCCGAACCGGTGCACCTCGTTCGGCTCCTGGGCGACGTCGAAGCGCTTGTCGAACCGCTCCCACTTGCGCTCGGTCGGGCCGGTGCCGATGCCGTACCGCTTGTCCGTGGCGCGGCTGCTGTTGGCGAAGTACTGGTTGAAGTTCTCCTCGCCGTGCAGCGTGGTGCCCCACGGGGTGGTGCCGCCGGAGCAGTTGTTCAGGGTGCCGAGCACCTTGGTGCCGGTCGGGTCGGCGGAGGTCTTCAGCAGGTCGGAACCGGCGGCCGGGCCCGTCACGCGGAACTCGGTGGTGGCGGTGACGCGGCGGTTGAGGGGGTGGCGCGGGACGGCCGCGAGCCGGCCGGTCCTGCGGTCCTCCTCCACCACGACGGCGGACAGACCGTGCGCGGCCCAGGCGATCTCGACCTGCTCGCGGGTCGGGTTCGCGGGGTCGTAGCCGCGGAACATCAGGACCTCGTCGGTGTACTCGTGGTTCGCCACGAGGAGCTGCCGGTCGCGCTCGCCGTGCAGCGGCAGCAGCGCGAGGAAGTCGACGTTGTAGCCGAACTGGCCCGCCTGCGCCTTCGCGGTCTGCTTCTCCGGGTCGAAGGCGGGCGCGCCGCGCAGGATCGGCTCGCCCCAGCGGATCACGACGTTCTGGCCGTAGCCCTCGGGCACCACGACGGCGTCGGTGGTGTTCGGCGCGACGGGCGCGAAGCGCAGGCCGCGTGCGCTGCGCTCGCCGCGGAACGTCGTGGCGGCGGCGTCGGCGGGCGCGGCGGACGCCTGCGGGGCGCCCGCGGCACCGGCCGCGCCGGCCCCGGCCGCGGCGACCGTGACGACGGCGGCGGCGCGCATCACCGAGCGGCGGCTGAGCGCGCCCGCGATGACGTCGCCGACGTACTCGTTGCCGCTGGTGTTGGGCACCTCGTGGAAGCAGGCGTCCCCACACCGGAAACGACAGGTCATGGCGGACCGGCCGCCGGGATGAGAACCGGACGGCGTTCCGATCAACGGCAGCAGCTTGCGCACTCTGTACTCCCCTGGGATTCCTTGGTGTCAGCGCGACCGTAGGCGCACATATGTGCGGCAGCCGGGCGGCGAGGTGAACTGAGGGTGAACCAGTCGTATCCATAGCCCACGTGCGCGGACGGGGCCGAAGGGCGCGCGGGAGGCCGAATCCCGCCCCTTGACAGAGGGCCGCCCGGACTCCAGACCCAGCCGAAGATCACCGCCGAGGGCCGCTAACCTTACGTGTCCGTCCTGGCCAGGGATTGACGGGCATCACCTCACGCGAAGGGTTGCGCACATGGGCATTCTCACTCTCCTGCGGAACGCGTTCGGCCGGTCACGCAAAGCACGGACCACCGAGGCGGAGGGTGCTGCGCCGGAGGCGACACCCTCGGACACGACAGCGGCGCCGTCTGAGCCGACGGCCACCGACTCGGCCTCGACGGCCACAGCCCCGGACGTCCCGGTCCCGGCCCCGGAACCCAAGGTTCCGCCCCAGACCTCCCGCTCCACGAACCTCGGCCCCGTCGGCCATGATCTGGTGGCAGCGGCCTTCGACAACGTGACGGTGCCTGGGCCGAGCAGGGCGAAGGACGGGGCGCGGGCGGAGGAAGCCCCGGTCGACGGGGCGCGGGCGGAGGAAGCCCGGGTGCCGGAAACGCGTACGCCGGAGCGTGAGGTGACGCCGGAGGCGGAGAAGTCGGAGGCGCCGCCGGCGGAGGGGTCGGCGGAGCGCGAGACGCCGGTTACGGAGAAGGACCCGGAGGCGGAGAGGCCGGTTGCGGGGGAGGCGCCGGTGGACGAGGAAGCGCCGGTGACCGAGGACGCCGCACAGGCGGAGGAGACCCCTCAAGCTGACGCCCCGGTGGCCGAGGAAGCCCCGGTGGCGGAGGAGGCTTCGGAGGCGGAAACCCCGGCGGCGGAGGGCGCCGTGCGGGCCGAGGAGGCTTCGGCGACGGAGGAGACGCCCGCGGCTGAGACCGCCCCGGTGACCGAGGACGCCGTGCAGACGGAAACCCCTCAGGCTGACGCCCCCGTGGCCGAGGACGCGCCGGTGACCAAGGACGCGCCGGTGACCGAGGACGCGCCGGTGACCGAGGACGCCGCACAGGCCGAGCACCCGGCGACGGAGCACACCGCGCAGGCGGACGACCCCGCGCAGGCGGAGGACGCCCCCCAGGCGGACGACCCCGCGCAGGCGGACACCCCGGTGGCCGAGGAGGCTTCCGAGCCCCAGGCCGCCCCGATTGCCGAGGAAGCCGCCGCGACCGAGACCCCGGCCGTGGAGGAGCCCCGCGAACCGGAGGCCCCGGTGGCGGAGGAGACGCCGCAGACCGAGGAACCGGGGGCCGAAGAGGAGGCTTCCGAGCCCGGGACCACCCCGGCGACGGAGGAAGCCCCGCAGGCCGAGGAGCCGGTCACGGCGGAGACGCCCGAGCCCGAGGCCCCCGCGGCCGAGGCCACCCCGGAGCCGGAAGCGGAAGCGAGGCCGCGGACCGAAGCCGAGGCCGAGCCCACGGCAGCCACCGCAGAGCCCGAGGCCACCCCGGAGCCCGAGCCGCAGCCCACTCCGGAACCACTGGCCGCCACCACCCCGTCGGCCTCCCCGCTCCCCGCCACCCTCACCACCGCCTACGACGCCGCCGCCTCCGCCCTGGAGGCCAACAACCTCACCGGCACCCGCGCCAAGGTCTACCTCGTCCTCGACCGCTCGGCCTCCATGCGCCCGTACTACAAGGACGGCTCCGCCCAGGCCCTCGCCGAGCAGACCCTCGCCCTGGCGGCCCACCTCGACCCCGAGGCCAAGGTCCACGTCACCTTCTTCTCCACGGAAGTGGACGGCACCGGCGAACTCACCCTCACCGACCACGAGAACAAGATCGACACCCTGCACGCGGAGCTCGGCCGCATGGGCCGTACCAGCTACCACGTGGCCGTGGAGGAGGTGCTCGCCACGCACGGCAAGACCGCCCCGGACACCCCCGCCCTGGTGATCTTCCAGACGGACGGCGCCCCCGACGCCAAGACCCCGGCCACCCGGGCCCTCACGGACGCGGCGGAGAACCACCCCGGCGTCTTCTTCTCCTTCGTCGCCTTCGGCGCCCCGGACAACAAGGCCTTCGACTACCTCCGCAAGCTGAAGACCCCGAACACGGCGTACTTCCTCGCGGGCGAAACCCCGCGCGAGCTCACGGACGGCGAGCTGTACGAGGCCGTCCTGGCGTCCTGGCGCCCGTAACCGTCCGGCACACAAGCCGCGGACAAGCCGCCCCCGCACCCTCACCCACCCCGGGCCGCCCCCTTCCACCCCGTGAAACGGAAGGCGGGCGGCCCACCCATGTCGGCTAGGATTTCAAGGTTCGCAAACAACCGACCCGGGAGCAGCCACACCATGGCTCGACACCTCATCACCAGCGCCCTTCCGTACATCAACGGGATCAAGCACCTGGGCAACATGGTGGGGTCCATGCTCCCGGCGGACGTGTACTCCCGCTACCTGCGCCAGCGCGGCCACGAGGTCCTCTACATCTGCGCGACGGACGAGCACGGCACCCCGGCGGAGCTGGCCGCGAAGGAGCGGGGCCTGCCGGTGGACGAGTTCTGCGCGCAGGCGCACGACGCGCAGAAGGCGGTCTACGACGGCTTCGCGCTGGCCTTCGACTACTTCGGCCGCAGTTCCTCCCCGCAGAACGTCGAGATCACCCAGCACTTCGCCCGTAAGCTCAACGAGAACGGCTTCATCGAAGAGCGCGCCATCCGCCAGGTCTACAGCCCCGCCGACGGCCGCTTCCTCCCGGACCGCTACGTGGAGGGCACCTGCCCGCACTGCGGCTACGACAAGGCCCGCGGCGACCAGTGCGAGAACTGCACCCGCGTGCTCGACCCCACCGACCTGATCGACCCGCGCTCGGCGATCTCCGGCTCCACGGACCTGGAGGTCCGCGAGACCAAGCACCTGTTCCTGCTGCAGTCCAAGCTCCAGCACGAGGTCGAGGAGTGGGTGGCCGCCCACGAGGAGGAGTGGCCGCAGCTCGCGTCCTCCATCGCCCGCAAGTGGCTGAACGAGGGTCTGCACGACCGCGCGATCACCCGCGACCTCGACTGGGGCGTCCCGGTCCCGGCCGACACGTGGCCGGACCTGGCGGCCGAGGGCAAGGTCTTCTACGTGTGGTTCGACGCGCCGATCGAGTACATCGGGGCGACGAAGGAGTGGGCGGACCGTGACCCGGAGAACCGCGACTGGAAGTCCTGGTGGTACGAGGCCGACGACACCGTCCGCTACACGGAGTTCATGGCGAAGGACAACGTCCCGTTCCACACGGTGATGTTCCCGGCCACCGAACTCGGCGTGCGCGAGCCGTGGAAGAAGGTCGACTACGTCAAGGCCTTCAACTGGCTGACGTACTACGGCGGGAAGTTCTCCACGTCGCAGAAGCGCGGCGTCTTCACCGACCAGGCCCTGGAGATCCTGCCCGCCGACTACTGGCGGTACTTCCTGATCGCCAACGCCCCCGAGTCCGACGACTCCTCCTTCACGTGGGAGCACTTCACCGCCACGGTGAACAAGGACCTGGCCGACACCCTCGGCAACTTCGTCAACCGCGTCCTGTCCTTCTCCAAGAAGCGCTTCGGCGAGGAGGTCCCGGCCGGCGGCGAGCCCGGCGAGGCGGAGGCCCGGCTCGGCGAGGAGATCGCCGGGCTGCTCGCGGAGTACGAGTCGCAGATGGAGGCGCTGCAGTTCCGCAAGGCCGCCGCCGCGCTGCGCGCCCTGTGGTCGGCGGGCAACTCCTACCTGGAGGAGAAGGCTCCCTGGCTGGAGATCAAGACCGACAAGGACGGCGCCGCCCTCACCCTGCGGACCGCGATGAACCTGATCCGCCTGTACGCGGTGGTGTCGGAGCCGTTCATCCCGGCGTCGTCGGCGGCGATGCGGTCGGTCTTCACGCTGCCGGGCGACACGGCGACCTGGATCACCCCGCAGGAGGCGCGGGCCCTGACGGCCGTACCGGCCGGTACGCCCTTCACGGTGCCGCCGGTGCTGTTCGCCAAGCTCACGGACGACGACCTGGCCGAGTACAAGGAGCGCTTCGGCGGCGAGCCGGAGTGACGGACGCGCCACACGGGACGGCGGGTCGGCGGGGACCATAATCGGGACACCATGCTCACCCCACCGCCTCCGCCCTCCCGGCACCCGCCCTCCCGGCTTCCCGCCGACGTCCTCGACGCCGGCGCCCGCTTCCCGCTCCTGCTCGCCGGCGACTGCGCCGTGGAGGCGCACGGCATGGCGGCGGGCCGGCTGGCGGACCCCCGGGTGGTGGTGGAGACGGCGACGCAGAGCCCGGAGCCGATGGCCCGGATCGCCGCCGAGGTCGGACAGGGCCTGGTGGAGCGCGGCTGGCGGGTCCGCCCGCTGGAGACCGACCCGCTCGCCACGCGCCTGCTCGTCACCGACCCCGCCACGGACACGGAACGCGCGGTCGACGTCGTCAAGGAGACCCTCTGGCGCCCGCCGGTCCCGGCCGGGCCCGGACCGGCCCTGTCCCTGGACGACCTGATCGGCACCAAGGTGCGCGCGGTGGCCGACCGGGGCACCGCCCGCGACCTGGCCGACGTACACGCCCTGGCGGCCCACTGGAGCTTCCCCGACCTGGAGGAGCTCGGCCGACGGCACGCCTGGGACGCGTTCGACCTCGCCGACCTCCAGTCCCGCCTGGAGAGCAGCGAACTCCTCGGCGACCAGGAGTTCGCCGCCCTCGGCCTGGACGATCAAGCCGTCGCGGCGCTGCGCCACTGGACCCGCCCCTGGGCGACCGACATCGCCGAACGCCTCCTGGAGGAGGAGTCCCTGAAGGGCGAGGACCTGTAGAAACCGGGCGTACCGGGGTGGACGGGCAGCCCGGACCGCCGTGTACATTGCGAAGATCATGTGCGGTCGCGGCGGACGGGGAGTCCGTCCCGGCGCACGATTCGCGCCACGTGGGGGGACCATCCATGGCACTGTTCGGCAACGCGCACAGCATCGACCCGGCCCAGGCGCAGCACGAGTACGCGCGTCTGCTCGGCCACGGCGAGCAGGTCCACGCCGCCTACCTGCTGATCCGCGACACCATCCTGTTCACCGACCGGCGTCTGATCCTGGTCGACAAGCAGGGCATCACCGGCAAGAAGACGGAGTACCACTCCATCCCGTACCGCAGCATCACGCACTTCGCGGTGGAGACGGCCGGGACGTTCGACCTCGACGCCGAGCTGAAGATCTGGCTGTCCGGTTCGGCCGCGCCGATCCAGAAGACCTTCACCAAGGGCGTCGACATCTACGAGGTGCAGGCGATCCTGACGCAGTTCGTGGCCCGCTGACCACCGCAGTAACAGGGAGGGAACACGTACGTGGGCAGACACGCCCCGGGACGGGGCGGTCTGGCCGCCGTCGTCTCCTCGCTCGTGGTCGCCGTCGCGGCCGCGTCCACCGTCGTCGTCATCCAGGGCGACGCACCGGCCCGGGCCGCCACCACCGCCCCGGCCGCCACGACCCCGGCCACCACCGGGATCACGCTCACCGACCCGGCGTCCACCTCGCCGCGCACCACCCGGCCGTACGTCGCGGGTCGGACGGGCTATCTGCACCGGCAGCTCGGCGTGCCCGGCATGCTGTGGACCGACTACGCCGACGGCACCACCGTCACGGTGCGGACCTCCACCGGCGTCTACCGGCCCGGCACCGGCTGCACCGTCATCGGCTCGGAGTGCCGTACGGCCTGGTACGGGTCGGGCTCCGACCTGGTCGCGCTGCCGCCGGCGAACCCCACCACCTCGGTCACGCTGTGGGACCCGGCGACCGACGAGCTGACGACCGTCGGGACGGAGGACCAGAACAGCTACTACCGGGCGCTCGCCGGCCGGACCGTCGTCACCAGCTACGCCCTGATCGACTTCCCCGGCGGGCAGCGCCGCGTGCGGCCCATCACGGGCGACTTCGCGAACATCCAGGACAAGGAGATCGTCGCGGCGGACTCCGGCAGCGTGCTGTTCCTGCGCGGCGGCGTCCTGCACCACATCGACGTTGCGACGACCGTCAACACCGAGGCGCTGACCGGGGCCCCCACCGGGGCCCGCTTCCTGCTGAGCGAGGACCGTTTCGGCTGGTACGACGCCGGGAGCGGCACGCTGCGCCTGAAGTCCCGCAGCGATCCGTCCGGCCCGGCACAGGTCGTCACCCTTCCCTACCAGGGCGCCCTGGACGGCGCTCCGGTGCTGACCGGCGACCAGGTGCTGCTGCCCCGCGCCACCTCGTCCGGCACGGTGCTCACCGCGCTGTCGCTCACCGAGGGCACCGCACGCGAGCTGCTGCCGAAGGCCGGCGCGTACGTGGTCGCGGGCCCGGGCGGCGACGCGCTGGCGGTGGGCGGCACGGGTGCCACCGACTGGTGGTTCCAGCGGGTGGACGGCGACACGGCCGCCCCGGCGAAGGTGCACCAGATCCCGGCGGTGGAGAACCCCAAGAAGGGCCTCGCGCTCAGCCGCGGCAGCCTGCGCGTCGCCGAGGACGCCCCGGGCAGCAGCATGGACACCACGTCGATACGCACCCTGACGACGGACGGAGCCGCCACGCTGACCGCGTCCGCCGCGACGGCGGGCGACTCGGTGATGGCCGTGTGCCCCTACCCGGGCAGCGACTGCTCGGCGCTGTGGGGCAACAGCGGCCACGACCCGGAGGACGTCCACCTCGACACGTTCTACGGCGGCGACGAGGGCGGCAGCGGCCTGGCGAACGAGGACCGGCTGGTCGCCCTGGGCGACGCCTGGTCCAGCCATACCCTGCACTTCGGCACCGAGGGCGGCCACATCGTCGACGTGTCCGACGGCTGGGCCGTCTACGACTCGGGCGGCGCGTCGCCCATGCAGTACGTCGGTCGGTTCGGCTACGGCGAGCAGCTGAGGCGTTCGGCGCGGGCCGCCGCCCTGAACGGCCCCACCCTGTGGTCCGCCACGACGACCGCGGGCCGGCTCACCTCCTACAGCCTCACGCGGCAGAAGACCCTCGCCACAGCGACGGTCCCGGGCCTGGCCTGCGTCCCGAGCGAACTGCAGGCCGCGGGCCGCTGGGTGTACTGGGCCTGCGGCACGTCCTCGGCGGGCGTGTACGACACCAGGGCCGGTACGTCCCGGGCGGTGCCCCCGGGCGACGTGCTGCTCGGCGACGGCTTCACCGTGCGGCACGACTTCGCCGGCGCCGACGGACCCGACGGGCGGGGCGACCTGCTCACCCTGAACTCCACCGGCGGCCTGACCCACCAGCACGGCACGGGCACGGGCACGTTCGGCGGCAAGACCACCGGCACCGGCTGGGACACCTCCGTCAGGGCGGTGCCGTTCGGCGACCTGAGCGGCGACCGCTGCAACGACGTCCTGGTGCGGCTGAGCAGCGGCGCCCTGCGCCTGTACAAGCCGGGCTGCAACGCGGCCGTCAGGCCGACGACGTCGTACACGACCCTGGCGAGCAGCGGCTGGACGCAGTACGACCAGCTCACCTCGCCCGGCGACATCAGCGGCGACGGCCGCCTGGACCTGATCACGCGCGTCGCGTCGACCGGCTCGGTGTACCTCCACCGGGGCACCGGCACGGGCACCCTGTCCTCCCGCGTCAAGCTCTACGACAGCTGGAAGGGCTACAAGAAGATCGTCGGCGTCGGTGACCTCACCGGCGACGGCATCGGCGACCTGCTCGCCCAGGACACCGCCAACTCCCTCTACCGCTACGACGGCAGGGGCGACGGCACGTTCGCGGCCCGGGTGAAGGTCTTCTCCGACTGGGGCGGCTCGTACAACGCCGTGGTCGGGGTCGGCGACATCACCGACGACGGCAGGCCCGACCTGGTCTCCCGTGACAGCAGCGGCAACGTCTGGCGCAACAACGGCGACGGCAAGGGCTCGTTCGGCTCCCGCACCCGCATCGCGACGGGCTGGAGCGGCTACAAGTCCCTGTCCTGACCGGCAATCCGCACAGACGACGGCGCCCGGAGTCCGAGGACTCCGGGCGCCGTCGCGTCGGTCCTGTCGCGTCCGCTACTTCGGCTGCGGCTTGCGCACCGTCAGGTGCAGCTCCCTCAGCCGCGCCTCGTCCAGCTCCGTCGGCGCGCCCATCATCAGGTCCTGGGCGTTGCCGTTGAGCGGGAAGGCGATCGTCTCGCGGATGTTCGGCTCGTCGGCCAGCAGCATGACGATGCGGTCGACGCCCGGCGCGATGCCGCCGTGCGGCGGGGCGCCGAAGCGGAACGCGCGCAGCATGCCGGCGAACTTCTCCTCGACGGTCTCGCGGTCGTAGCCCGCGATCTCGAAGGCCTTGAGCATGATCTCCGGCTCGTGGTTCCGGATCGCGCCGGAGGACAGCTCGACGCCGTTGCAGACGATGTCGTACTGCCAGCCCAGGATGTCCAGCGGGTCCTGGGTCTCCAGGGCCTCCAGGCCGCCCTGCGGCATCGAGAACGGGTTGTGCGAGAAGTCGATCTTGCCGGTGTCCTCGTCCTTCTCGTACATCGGGAAGTCCACGATCCAGCAGAACCGGAAGACGTTCTCCTCGAAGTGCCCGGCGCGCTTGGCGGCCTCGACGCGCACCGCGCCCATGATCTTGGAGACCTCGTCGAACTCGCCCGCGCCGAAGAACACCGCGTGACCGGGGGCCAGCGAGAGGCGCTTGGTCAGCTCGGCGACGTTCTCCTCGGTGAGGAACTTCGCGATCGGGCCGGTCAGGCCGCCGTCCTCGCCGACGCGCACCCAGGCCAGGCCCTTGGCGCCGAGCGAGACGGCGTAGTCGCCGAGCTGGTCGAAGAACTTGCGGGGCTGGTCCTGGACCGCCGGGACCGGCAGGGCGCGCACGTGCTTGCCCGCGAAGGCCTTGAACTCCGAGCCCTCGAAGACGTCGGTGATGTCCACCAGCTCCAGCTGGGCGCGCAGGTCCGGCTTGTCGGAGCCGTACTTGAGCATCGCCTCGCGGAACGGGATGCGCGGGAAGGGGGACGTGACGTGACGGCCGTTGCCGAACTCCTCGAACAGCTCCGTCATGAGCTTCTCGATCGGCTGGAAGACGTCCTCCTGCTCGACGAAGCTCATCTCGACGTCGAGCTGGTAGAACTCGCCCGGCGAGCGGTCCGCGCGCGCGTCCTCGTCCCGGAAGCAGGGCGCGATCTGGAAGTAGCGGTCGAAACCGGAGATCATCAGCAGCTGCTTGAACTGCTGCGGCGCCTGCGGCAGGGCGTAGAACTTGCCCGGGTTCAGGCGGGAGGGGACGACGAAGTCGCGGGCGCCCTCGGGGGACGTCGCGGACAGGATCGGGGTCGCCATCTCGTTGAAGCCCAGCGCCGTCATCTTCTGGCGGATCGCCGAGATGACCGCCGTACGCAGCATGATGTTGCGGTGCATGCGCTCGCGGCGCAGGTCCAGGAAGCGGTACTCCAGGCGCCGCTCCTCGTTGACCCCGTCCTCGGTGTTGATCGTGAAGGGCAGCGGCTGGGCGGCGCCGAGCAGCTCGACCTCGCCCACCTCCACCTCGATCTCACCGGTGGGCAGCTCCGGGTTGACGTTCTCGGCGCCGCGCGAGACGACCTTGCCGTCGACGCGGACCGTCGACTCCTTGGTCAGCTTGTCGAGAGCCTCGTACGCGGCCGTGCCGGGACGGGCGACGAGCTGGGTGATGCCGTAGTGGTCGCGCAGATCGATGAAGAGGATGCCGCCCAGGTCGCGCCGATTGTGCAGCCAGCCACTCAGCCGGACGTCGGTGCCGACGTCAGAGGCGCGGAGCTCGCCGCAGGTGTGGGACCTGTACCGATGCATCGTCGTTCATCCAGTCTTCGCGGATCGGGGGCACGTTTCACGTGAAACACCCCCAGCGTACCGGGCAGCCCATGATCGCCACCCCACCATTCCCGGCCGGTGGAACAGGTCTGCCCGCCCTCACGGTGGCGGCTTTCGTACACGTCTTCTTAAAGTGGGGCAATGCGCACTGGTGAGCCCCTGCCCGCCGTGGGCGAGGTCCTCGCCGCCCTGGCCACCGGGGTGTGGCACTGGGACACCGCCACCGGGCTCGTCTCGGCCGACGCCGAGGCCGCACGGCTGCTCGGGCTGCCCGCCGAGCCGGTCAGCCTCACGGAGGGCCAGGTACGCGCCCGGCTGCACCCCGTCGACTGGAACGAGATCATCGGCGTCATCCAGCTGGCGACCGCCGAGGGCACCGTCGCCGAGGTCCGCATCCGCATCATGGACGAGCGCGGCCGGGTCGTCCGCGTCGTGCGCAGCCGCTCCAAGCCGTCCTTCGACCGCGCCCGCCGGGCCTACGAGGTGATCGGCACCCTCCAGGAGGTCACGGACCCCGCGCCGGGCACCCCGGCCGGGCGCAGCACGGTCACCGGCGACTGGCGCCGCTCACGTGAGGCGTTCCTGCTGGACGCGGGCCGCGCGCTCGCGGAGGCCCGCTCGACGCAGGAGGTGCTGCGGGTCGCGGCCAACCTGTCCATGCCCGGGTTCTCGCCGGACGGCCTCGCGGTGTTCGGCGTCGAGGGCGACCGGCTGACCGTCATCGGCCACCACGGGCACCGGCCCGGCGCCGAGAACCCGTTCATGGAGATGTCGCTGGACACGGAGTACCCGGCCGCCGAGGTGGTGCGCACCGGCCGTGCCGTGTACCTGTCCTCGCCCCAGCAGTACAAGTCCCGTTACCCGCTGACCTGGCCGCTGGCCGAGCGCTTCGGCCGCCGCTCCTGGGCGTTCCTGCCGCTGACGGCGGGCGGCAGGACGATGGGCGCCTGGATGGCGGGCTTCGCGTACCCGGTCGCGTTCACGCCCGACGAACGGTCCGTGCTGACCACGGTGGCCCGCATGCTGGCGCAGGCTCTGTCCCGGGCGGGCGCCGCCGACACCGCGCGGGCCCTGACCGACGGCCTCCAGCGCTCGATGCTGCCCCGGCTCGGCGCACAGCGCATACCCGGCATGCAGGTCGCCGCGCGCTACGTCCCCACCGGCGGCGGCCTCCAGGTCGGCGGCGACTGGTACGACGTGATCCCGCTGCCCAGCGGACGGTTCGCCCTGGTCATCGGCGACGTGCAGGGACACGACGTGCGGGCGGCCGGCCTGATGGGCCAGCTGCGCATAGCCCTGCGCGCCTACGCCTCCGAGGGCCACCGCCCCGACGCCGTGCTGTCCCGCGCCTCCCGCTTTCTGAACGGCATCGCGTACGCCGAGGAGGACCCCTCAGACCCGCGCTTCGCCACCTGCCTCTACGTCGAGGTCGACCCGGCGACCGCCGTCCTGGAGGTCGCCCGCGCCGGGCACCACGACCCGGCGATCCGCATGGCGGACGGCACGGTCCTGACCCGGACGACGTCGGGCGGGCTGCCGCTGGGCATCGACCCGGACGCCGACTATCCGACGACGCGGCTCGTGCTGGAGCCCGACGAGACCCTGCTGATGTGCACCGACGGCCTGATCGAGACCGGCGGTCACGACCTGGAGAGCGGCTGGCAGCGGCTGCGCGCGGTCCTGGAGGACCACGACGGCGACCTGGAGGCGCTCGCCGACTCGCTCGTGCAGGCCGTGCACGGGCCGTCCTCGCACCACACCACTGGGCCGCTGGCCGACCGGCGCGAGGACGACATCGCGCTGATGCTGCTGTGCCGCCCGGGGGACGGCTGCGGCTGCGGCAGCACGGCGACCGTGCCGCACCGGATCCGCCGCACGATGCTGACGGTCGCGCAGGACGAGCCCGAGCGGATCGCGGCGGGCCGCCAGCAACTGCGCGAGCTGCTGCACGACTGGGCCTCGCCCGACCAGGTGGACTCCGCCGTGCTGCTGCTGTCCGAGATGCTCACCAACGTCCTGGTGCACACCGACAACGACGCCCTGATGGTCGCCGAGATCTCCGGGAACACGGGCCGGCGCCGCATGCGGATCGAGGTGACCGACGCCAGCGACGACCTGCCGCACAAACGCCGCCCCGGCGAGCTGGCGTCCTCCGGCCGCGGCCTGCTGCTGATCGAGATGCTGGCGCACGCGTGGGGGGTCGAACCGCGCGGCGAGGGGAAGAGCATCTGGTTCGAGCTCCACGAGTCCGACGGCCGCACGGACGCCGGACCTCCCGACGACGGATCCCCGGGCGGGAAACCGCCGGGCGGGAGGCCGCTGGACGGCAGATGAAGGGTCAGGCCTCCGGGCCTTCGGCCGTCATCCCGTGCACCGCCGGCACCGACCCCAGCCGCCCCTTCTGGAAGTCCTCGAACGCCTGCTGGAGTTCCTCGCGGGTGTTCATCACGAACGGGCCGTAGTGCGCCATGGGCTCCCGGATCGGCCGGCCGCCCAGCAGCACGACCTCCAGGTCCGGCGTGTGGGAGTCCTGCCTCTCGTCCGCGCGGACGGTCAGCGAGGAGCCGGCGCCGAAGACGGCGGTCTGGCCGAGGTGGACCGGCCGGCGCTCGGTGCCGACGCTGCCGCGCCCGGCGAGCACGTACGCCAGGCCGTTGAAGTCCTCCCGCCACGGCAGGGTGATCTCCGCACCCGGCGCGAGCGTCGCGTGGATCATCGTGATGGGCGTGTGCGTGATGCCGGGACCGGCGTGCCCGCCCAGCTCACCGGCGATGACCCGCAGCAGCGCGCCGCCGTCGGGGGAGGTGAGCAGCTGGACGCTGCCGCCGCGGATGTCCTGGTAGCGCGGGGCCATCATCTTGTCCCTGGCCGGGAGGTTCACCCACAGCTGGAGCCCGTGGAAGAGACCGCCGGACATGACGAGGTGCTCCGGCGGGGCCTCGATGTGCAGCAGGCCGGAGCCCGCCGTCATCCACTGGGTGTCGCCGTCGGTGATGGTGCCGCCGCCGCCGTGACTGTCCTGGTGGTCGAAGGTGCCGTCGATGATGTAGGTGACGGTCTCGAAGCCGCGGTGCGGGTGCCAGGGGGTGCCCTTGGGCTCGCCCGGCGCGTACTCCACCTCACCCATCTGGTCCATCATGATGAACGGGTCGAGGTGGCGGTAGTTGATCCCGGCGAACGCCCGGCGCACCGGGAAGCCCTCGCCCTCGAAACCGCCCGGCGCGGTCGTGACGGCGAGCACGGGACGGGCCACGGCGTCGGCCGGCGCGGTCACGCGGGGCAGCGTCAGCGGGTTCTCGACGGTCACTGCAGGCATGTCGGTTCCTCCTCGTATGCGCCCACTTTAGTTGAGCGTTGAACTTTCTGCCACCCGAACAGAGAAAAACCCGGAAGGCATTCCCTCCGGGTTCCACGCCTGCGAGCCACCGTCAGCCGTACATCCGGCGCATCGCAAAATCGACCATCTGTTCGACTGCCTTGGCGTCGAAGACGATCCGGTGCTCGCCCTCCATGTCGAGGACGAAGCCGTAGCCGGTCGGCAGCAGGTCGAGCACCTCGGCGCCGGTGATCACGAAGTACTTCGACTCCTTGCCCGCGTACCGGCGCAGCTCCTTGAGCGTGGTGAACATCGGGATCACCGGCTGCTGCGTGTTGTGCAGCGCCAGGAACCCGGGGTTGTCGCCGCGCGGGCAGTAGACCTTCGACGTGGCGAAGATCTGCTGGAAGTCCTCGGCGGAGAGCTGCCCGGTGGTGAACGCGCGCACCGCGTCCGCGAGCGAGGGCGGGGACGGCTCGGGATACGCCGGCGCCTGCTGCCCATAGCCCCCGGACATCGGCTGCTGCGGCGGCGGGTACTGCGCCTGCGGTCCCGCGGTCTGGTCATAGCCGTACATGCCCGCAAGAGTACTGAGTCACAGATGACCGGATCGGGGTTGCTTCTTATTACCGACGGGTAGCATCATCGTAGCTACTTGCTGGTACGTGAACTGGTGCGAGGAGTCAGTGCCTCGCCGATCTCTCTACGGAGCCGTCGCCATGGGGCACTACAAGTCGAATCTGCGCGACATCGAGTTCAACCTCTTCGAAGTACTCGGGCGCGACAAGCTGTACGGCACGGGCCCGTTCGAGGAGATGGACGTCGAGACCGCGAAGAGCGTCCTCGAGGAACTGACGCGCCTGGCGGAGAACGAGCTGGCCGAGTCCTTCGCGGACGCCGACCGCAATCCGCCCGTCTTCGACCCGCGGACCAGCACCGCGCCCGTGCCCGCGTCCTTCAAGAAGAGCTACCAGGCCTTCATGGACTCCGAGTACTGGCGCCTCGGCCTGCCCGAGGAGATCGGCGGCACCACCTCACCCCGCTCCCTGATCTGGGCGTACGCGGAGCTGATCCTGGGCGCCAACCCGGCCGTGTGGATGTACTCCTCCGGCCCGGCCTTCGCCGGCATCCTCTTCGACGAGGGCAACGACGTCCAGAAGCACATCGCGAAGATCGCCGTCGAGAAGCAGTGGGGCTCGACCATGGTCCTCACCGAGCCGGACGCCGGCTCGGACGTGGGCGCCGGCCGCACCAGGGCCGTGCAGCAGGAGGACGGCTCCTGGCACATCGAGGGCGTCAAGCGCTTCATCACCTCGGGCGAGCACGACATGTCGGAGAACATCCTCCACTACGTGCTCGCGCGTCCCGAGGGCGCCGGACCCGGCACCAAGGGCCTGTCCCTCTTCCTCGTCCCGAAGTACCTCTTCGACTTCGAGACCGGCGAGCTGGGCGAGCGCAACGGCGTCTACGCCACCAACGTCGAGCACAAGATGGGCCTGAAGGTCTCCAACACCTGCGAGATGACCTTCGGCGACAAGCACCCCGCCAAGGGCTGGCTGATCGGCGACAAGCACGACGGCATCCGCCAGATGTTCCGCATCATCGAGTTCGCCCGCATGATGGTCGGCACGAAGGCGATCTCCACGCTGTCCACCGGCTACCTCAACGCGCTGGAGTACGCCAAGGAGCGCGTCCAGGGCCCGGACCTGGCCAACTTCATGGACAAGACCGCCCCCAAGGTCACCATCACCCACCACCCCGACGTGCGCCGCTCGCTCATGACGCAGAAGGCGTACGCCGAGGGCATGCGCGCCCTGGTGATGTACACCGCCTCCGTCCAGGACGAGATCCAGGTCAAGGAGGCCGCCGGCGAGGACGCCTCCGCCGAGCACGCCCTCAACGACCTGCTCCTGCCGATCGTCAAGGGCTACGGCTCCGAGAAGGCCTACGAGCAGCTCGCCCAGTCCCTGCAGACCTTCGGCGGCTCCGGCTTCCTCCAGGAGTACCCGGTCGAGCAGTACATCCGCGACTCCAAGATCGACACCCTCTACGAGGGCACCACGGCCATCCAGGGCCAGGACTTCTTCTTCCGGAAGATCGTCCGCAACCAGGGCGCCGCGCTGAACTCCCTCGCCGAGGACATCAAGACGTTCCTCGCGCTCGGCACCGGCGGCGAGGAGCTGGCCGGCGCCCGCGAGCACCTCGCCAAGGCCGCCGTCGAGCTGGAGGCCATCGTCGGCCTGATGCTCACCGACCTCGCCGCCACCGAGCAGGACGTCAAGAACATCTACAAGGTGGGCCTCAACACCACCGGCCTGCTGATGGCCTCCGGTGACGTGGTCGTCGGCTACCTGCTGCTCAAGGGCGCCGCGATCGCCGCCGAGAAGCTCCAGACGGCCACCGGCAAGGACCGGGCCTTCTACGCCGGCAAGATCGCCGCCGCGAAGTTCTTCGCCGCCACCGTCCTGCCGGGCGTCACCGCCGCCCGCAAGGTCGCCGAGGGCGTCGACCTGGACCTGATGGAGCTGGACGAGGCCGCGTTCTAGAGCCCGCCGTCCGGAACCGGCCGACCGGTCCGCGCCACCTCCGTTGTCCGTACCGAGGGCCCGCTCCCGCAAGGGGGAGCGGGCCCTCGACCGTCGTTAAGGTGAACCCCATGAGCGAAGCTCCCCACGCCGACCGCGGCCACACCGACGACCTCATGACCTTCCTGGCGGCCAGTCCGTCGCCGTACCACGCCGTGGCGAACTGCGCCGAACGGCTGGAGAAGGCCGGATTCCGGCAGGTCGCCGAGACGGACGCCTGGGACGGCACGAGCGGCGGCAAGTACGTGCTGCGCGGTGGCGCCGTCATCGCCTGGTACGTCCCCGAGGGCGCCGCCCCCCACACCCCGTTCCGCATCGTCGGAGCCCACACCGACTCCCCCAACCTGCGCGTCAAGCCGCTGCCCGACACCGGGGCGCACGGCTGGCGACAGGTCGCCGTGGAGATCTACGGCGGGCCCCTGCTGAACTCCTGGCTCGACCGTGACCTCGGGCTCGCCGGCCGGCTGACCCTGCGGGACGGCTCGACGCGGCTCGTCGACGTGGACCGCCCGCTGCTGCGCGTCCCGCAGCTCGCCATCCACCTGGACCGCTCGGTGGCCGCCGAGGGCCTCAAGCTCGACAAGCAGCGTCACCTCCAGCCCGTCTGGGGCCTCGGCCACGACGTGCGCGACGGCGACCTGATCGCCTTCCTGGAGGAGACGGCCGGCCTGCCCGCGGGCGAGGTCACCGGCTGGGACCTGATGGTTCACCCCGTGGAGCCGCCCGCCTACCTGGGCCGTGACCGCGAACTCGTCGCCGGCCCCCGCATGGACAACCTGCTGTCCGTGCACGCCGGTACGGCCGCCCTCGTCGCGGCGGCCTCGGGCGCCGGCCTGCGGAACATCCCCGTCCTCGCCGCCTTCGACCACGAGGAGAACGGCTCCCAGTCGGACACCGGCGCGGACGGTCCGCTGCTCGGCACCGTGCTGGAACGGTCCGTCTTCGCGCGCGGGGGCTCCTTCGAGGACCGGGCCCGTGCCCTCGCCGGCACCGTCTGCCTCTCCTCCGACACGGGCCACGCAGTGCACCCCAACTACGCCGAGCGCCACGACCCCACGCACCACCCGCGCGTCAACGGCGGCCCCATCCTCAAGGTCAACGTCAACAACCGCTATGCCACGGACGGTTCGGGCCGCGCGGTGTTCGCCGCCGCCTGCGACAGGGCCGGCGTGCCCTTCCAGTCGTTCGTCTCCAACAACTCCATGCCGTGCGGCACCACCATCGGACCGATCACCGCGGCCCGGCACGGCATCCGCACCGTGGACATCGGCGTGGCCATTCTGTCGATGCACAGCGCACGCGAACTGTGCGGCGCGGACGACCCGTTGCTGCTGACCAGAGCGCTGACGGCGTTTCTGGAGGACTGACCGAGAGGACGGCGCGGGAGGGCTGCCGTCACGTCAAGTGACGCGACGGCGCATGGGTGTTGCCTCCCCGGGTACCCGCCAGCGAACCGGAACGACCGGAGTCACCGGAACCGGACAGGGAGGCGACACTCATGGGCCTCGGCGGATGCATCATCCTCATCGCCGTGGGAGCCATCCTCACATTCGCAACCGACTGGGACATGCAGGGCGTGAACGTCAACCTGGTCGGTCTCATCTTCATGATCGTCGGCCTGATCGGCGTGGCGACCTTCACCAGCATCTACCGGCGCCGCCGCGTGGTGGTCCCGCACACGACTTCCGTCGTGGACGGACAGGCTCCCCACCACCGGGACGGCTACAGCGACGGCTACGGCGTGTGAGCCGTCAGGCGTCCATGCCCGCGAGGACCAGGGGCAGCCGGTCCGCCCCGCCCTCGGCGAGGCGGACCGGGACGCCCCAGTCCTGCTGGTGCACATGGCAGGCCGGATACGCGTTGTCCGGGTCGTCGTCGCAGGACGCGGCCATCGCGGACACGTGCAGCACGCCCTCGGCGACAGCCGGGTCGAGCTCCAGGCCGCGGGACAGATCGGTGCCCGCCCCCTCCCCGGCCAGCAGCAGCTCGGGCGGCGTGGCCGACACGAGCAGACGGGTCGACGGCCCGTACCGGGTGTCGAGCTTCTGACCGGCCGGCGCCTCGAAGATCACGTCCAGCCGCAGCGGGCCCGGCGCCACGTCGGTCGCCGCACGCCGCGTGCGATGGGCGACGCCCTCGACCCGTACCGCCTCCTCCGGCAGCCGCAGCCGGGTCAGCCGGTGCCGCGCCGACTCCACGACCACGATGTCGTCGCCGGCCAGCACCGCGTCGCTCGGCTCGCGCAGATCCGTGGCGAGCGTGGTGACCTCGCCGGTCGCGGGGTCGTAGCGGCGCAGGGCGTGGTTGTAGGTGTCGCAGACGGCGACCGAGCCGTCGGGCAGCGCGGTGACGCCCAGCGGGTGCTGGAACAGCGCCTGTCCGGCGGGCCCGTCGCGGTGTCCGAAGTCGAACAGCCCGGTGCCGGCCGCGGTGTGCACCGCCCCGTCCGTGTCCACCCACCGCAGCGCGGACGTCTCGGAGTCGGCGAGCCAGAGCCGCTCGGGCGTCGCCGCGAGCCCGGACGGCTGCGCGAACCAGGCCTCCGCGCCGGGCCCGTCCACGAGCCCTTCGTTGGTCGTCCCGGCCGTGACGGCGACGGTCCCGGCCACCGGGTCGTACGCCCACAGCTGGTGCACGCCCGCCATGGCGATCCACACCCTGCCGCCCCACAGGGCGACGTCCCACGGTGAGGACAGGCTGACCTCCCGCGCGGGCCCCGAGGTGGCCTCGCCCTGCATCCACTGCCGGCCCGTACCGGCGAGGGTGGTGACCTCGCCGGACAGCGGGTCGAGCCGCCGCAGGGCGTGGTTGACCGTGTCGGCCACGACGACCGAGCCGTCGTCCAGCAGCGTGAGCCCCTGCGGCTCGTTGAAGGACGCCGCCCCGGCCGTCCCGTCCCCGAAGCCCCGCGCGCCGGACCCGATCCGCCGTACCACGCTCTCGCCGTCGGCCGCCAGCTCCACCAGCTGATGCCGGGTGGTGTCACTGACCAGGAAGTTCCCCGAGGGCAGCAGCAGTGCCTTGCCCGGGAAGCGCAGCACGGTCGGCTCGGGCTCCGGCGCCACGTACGGCCCGTCGCCGCGGCGCAGCGTCCCCTTGGCGGCGTGCTCGGCCTCCAGCTCCGTCACGAGCCGCTCGATCGCGTGCGCGTGCCCTTCCCCGGCGTGCTGCGCGACGACGTACCCCTCCGGGTCGATGACCACCAGCGTCGGCCACGCGCGCACCGCGTACTGCTTCCATGTCGTGAGCTCGGGATCGTCCAGCACGGGGTGCTCGACCCCGTACCGCTCCACGGCGTCCACGACCGCCTGGTGGTCGGCCTCGTGCGCGAACTTCGGCGAGTGCACCCCGACGACGACGAGGGTGTCCCGGTGTTTCTCCTCCAGCTCCCTCAGCTCGTCGATGACGTGCAGGCAGTTGACGCAGCAGAACGTCCAGAAATCCAGGACGACGATGCGTCCGCGCAGGTCGGCGAGGCCGTACTGCTTGCCGCCCGTGTTCAGCCAGCCGCCCTTGCCGGTCAGCTCGGGGGCGCGGACGCGGGCGCGTCGGGGTGCGGAGTGGTTCATGGTCCAAGGGTGACATCCGGCACCGACAACCGGGCCGGCGCGTCCCCCGCGCCGGTCCCTCCGGCTCCCTCACCCGGCTCCCCCGCGCCGGCCCGCCCGCATCCATCCCCCGGATCACCGCCCCGCCCGCCCGGCTCCATCCCCCGGATCACCGCCCCGCCCGCCCGGCTCCGTCGCCCGGCTCACCGAACCGCCCGGTCGGCTCACCGCCCCGGCGGCTCAAGCCCCAGCACCCTGTCCTTCAGCGCCGGGAACTGCTCCCGCGTCGTGCCCACCTTCACCGGGTCGAAGTTGACGGTGAGGACTTCCTCGCCGCTGCCGGCCTGCGCCAGCACCTCGCCCCACGGATCGACCACGATCGAGTGACCGGCCTGCGGAACTCCCGCGTGCGTCCCGGCCGTTCCACACGCGAGCACGAACGCCTGGTTCTCCACCGCCCGCGCCTGAGCCAGCAGCGTCCAGTGCGACCGGCGGCGCTCCGGCCAGCCCGCCGGGACGACGAAGGTCTCGGCTCCGGCGTCGACGAGACCGCGGAAGAGTTCGGGGAAACGGAGGTCGTAGCAGGTCGCCACACCGATCGTCGTGTCCGGCAGACGGACGGTCACCAGTTCCCGCCCCGCGCCCATCAGCACGGCCTCGCCCTGGTCGAAGCCGAAGCGGTGGATCTTGCGGTAGGCGGCGGCCAGATCACCGGAGGGGGAGAAGACGAGTGACGTGTTGTAGAGCGGCCCGTCGGGGTCGCGCTCGGGGATCGAGCCCGCGTGCAGCCACACGCCCGCGTCGCTCGCGGCCTTCGCCATCGCCTCGCAGGTCGGCCCCGCGAGCGGCTCCGCCTCGCTGCCGAACGCCTCGTAGGCGAAGGCGCCGGTGGTCCACAGCTCCGGCAGGACGACGAGGTCGGCGCCCGCCTGGTCCCGTACCAGCGCGGCGACCCGCTGCCGACGCGCGTCGGCCGATTCGTCCTCGTCTACGGAGATCTGGAGCAAAGAGGCGCGCACACTACCACCGTCCTGGCATTCGAGCCGTCCATACGGGCCTACGATCGTCACACGAAAGCACTGCCGGGGTGCCTCACAGCAGCGTAACTTGGGGGTTCCCCCAGTTCGAGCGCAGCCGAGAACCTGGGGGACGTTCCAAGACGCCGCCGAGAGCAGCCGCCGCCCATTGGCACCGCCGCCACAACCTGCCCGTGTACCGACCGCCGAGGGGTCCCGTTCCGTGAGTCTGCATCCCACCCTCCAGCCCTACGCCGATGCCTGGACCCAGTCGATCGAAGCGATATCCGAGCTGGTGCAGCCGCTCGTCGAGGGCGAGTGGAACGGCCGCACGCCGTGCCCGGGATGGTCCGTCCGCGACGTGGTGTCGCACGTCATCGGACTGGACTGCGAGATGCTCGGCGACCCGCGCCCCATCCACACGCTCCCGCGCGACCTGTTCCACGTGACCAACGACCACCAGCGCTACATGGAGATGCAGGTCGACGTCCGCCGCCACCACACGGCGCCGGAGATGACGTCCGAGCTGGAGTACACGATCATCCGCCGCAACCGCCAGCTGCGCAACGAGTCGCGGGACCCGGGCGCGAAGGTACGCGGCCCGCTCGGCGCGGAGCTGACGCTGGAGGAGTCCATGCGCAACCACGCGTTCAACGTGTGGGTGCACGAGCAGGACCTGCGCACGGCTCTCGGCCGCCCCGGCAACCTGGACTCCGCGGGCGCGCACGTCGCCCGGGACGTCCTGCTCGCCGCGCTGCCCCGGGTCGTCGCCGAGCTGGCGAACGCGCCGCGCAGTGCGGCCGTCGTGTTCGACGTGCACGGCCCCGTCGAGTTCCTGCGCACGATCCGCGTGGACATCCAGGGCCGCGGCACCCTCGAGACGGCGCCCGCGCTGGGCCCGGCCGCGGCCCTCACCCTGGACTGGGAGACGTACGTCCGGCTGGCCTGCGGGCGGGTGACGCCGGAGGCGGTGGCGGACCGCGTGAAGGCGGAGGGCGACCCGGAGCTGACGGCGGCGATCCTTCGGAACTTCACGGTGACGCCGTAGGCGCCGCGCGGACCGCGCACCTGGCGGCGCAGTTGGCGGAGCCGTGAGAACGCCCAGGGGCCGCCGGTGGGAAACCGGCGGCCCCTGTCGTGCCGTCACCGCTGCGCGGCGCCGTTGCCGCTGTCGGTGCTCAGCCGAGCTTGGCGAATCCGTAGTTCAGCAGCTTCGTCGCGTCCGCCGCGCGCTGCGTGGACGAGGACGAGGCGAGGACCGTGCCGATGACCGTCTTGCCGTTGCGCGTGGCGGCGAACACGAGGCAGTACTTGGACACGGAGCCCGAGCCGGTCTTCACGCCGATGGTGCCGCTGTAGCTGCTCAGCAGCGAGTTCGTGTTGGTCCACGGCGCCATGGTGCGCGTGCTGCCGGTCTTGGTGATCGTCTTGGCGGTGTACGACTTGGTCTTGACGATCGTGCGGAACGTGGTGTTCTTCATCGCGTTGCTGGCGAGCTTCGTCAGGTCGCGCGGCGTCGAGTAGTTGGAGCCGTTGCCGATGCCGTCGAACGAGTCGAAGTGCGTGTTCGTCAGACCGAGGTTCTTCGCGGTCGTGTTCATCTTGCCGATGAACGACTTCACGCGCGCCGCCCGCGTCGTGCCCGTGCCGAACTTGTCGGCCAGCGCGTACGCGGCGTCGCAGCCGGACGGCAGCATCAGGCCGTACAGCAGCTGCCGGACGGTGACCTTGTCGCCGACGATGAGGCGGGCGGAGGAGGCGTTCTTCGCCACGATGTAGTCGCTGTACGCCATCTGGATCGTGACCTTGGCGTCCAGGTTGAGGTTCGGCTGCGCGAGCACCACCTTCGCCGTCATGATCTTGGTGGTGGAGCCGGTGGAACGCCTGGTGTCCGCCGCCTTCGTGTACAGCGTCCTGGCGTTCGAGTTGTCCATGGCGTAGCCGCCCGCCGCGACGATGCTGGGCGTGGTGAGGGCCTGCGCGGGCGCCGCGTTGAGGGCTCCGCCCACGACCATCGCTCCGGAGGCCAGGCCGACGGCGACGGCCCTGCGGATACGGATGCCCTTGATGCCGGTTATCAAGTGAGATACCCCGATTACGTTGAATGCCCTTGTGTGACGGCCGAGTTGAGAAGTGAAATCGGAGCGGCCGCACGTGTCTGACATACGAAGGTCCCACATGGTTGCTCACCGTGGACGACTTTTTTCGCCCACTGCCGCGGCGAGGCGATTCCGCATGGTGGACGGTCCTGCCCATGCGTACGTGTTGTATCTATCCTGTCGGCATGAGCAGCCTGGCAGCCGTGAAGCAACCGCCCGCCGCCGACCGCGTCTACACCCACGTCAAACAAGGCGTCCTCGACCGCCGCTACGAGGGCGGCGTCCTGCTCACCGAGGGGGAGCTGGCCGAGGCCGTCGGAGTCTCCCGCACACCGGTGCGCGAGGCCCTGCTGCGGCTGGAGGTCGAAGGGCTGATCAAGCTCTACCCGAAGAAGGGCGCCCTGGTCCTGCCCGTCTCCGCCCAGGAGATCGCGGACGTCGTGGAGACCCGGCTGCTCGTCGAGGAGCACGCCGCACGCAAGGCCGTACCGGCACCGCCGGGCCTCATCGAGCGCCTCCAGGCAATGCTCGCCCGGCAGAAGGAGCAGGCCGCCGCCGGTGACCTGGCCGCGGCGGCCGTCACCGACCGCTGCTTCCACGCCGAGATCGTCCGCAGCGGCGGCAACGAGATCCTCTCCCGCCTCTACGACCAGCTCCGCGACCGCCAGCTGCGCATGGGCGTCGCCGTGATGCACTCGCACCCCGACCGCATCGCCAAGACCCTCGCCGAGCACGAGGAGATCCTCCGGGCGCTGCGCACCGGGGACGCGGAAGCGGCCGTCGAGGTCGTCCACCGGCACGTCAGCTGGTTCTCGCACCTGGCGCGCGGGGAGGTCCGGTGAGCCCGTCCTCCGCCCCGACGCCGGGCAGTCCCCGCCCGGAGCCCGGACGGCCCGGCGGGGCCCCCGGCACCCGGCGCGCGATGCTCGTGTGGGGCACCGGCGTCTCGGTCTACTTCGTCGCCGTCATCTTCCGCACCTCGCTCGGTGTGGCCGGACTGGACGCGGTCGACCGCTTCCAGGTGAACGCCTCCGCGCTGTCGACGTTCTCGATACTCCAGCTGCTGGTCTACGCCGGCATGCAGATACCCGTCGGCCTCCTGGTCGACCGGCTCGGCACCAAGAAGGTGCTGACCATCGGCGTGGTCCTGTTCACCGCCGGCCAGCTCGGCTTCGCCTTCTCCCCCTCCTACGGCATGGCGCTGGCCTCGCGCGCGCTGCTGGGCTGCGGCGACGCGATGACGTTCATCGCCGTACTGCGGCTCGGCGGGCGCTGGTTCCCGGCCCGGCGCGGCCCGCTGGTCGCGCAGCTCGCCGGCCTCGTCGGCATGGCCGGCAACCTCGTCTCGACCCTGGTGATCGCCCGACTGCTGCACGGCGTCGGCTGGACGGCGGCGTTCGCGGGCAGCGCGCTGGCCGGTGTCGTCGTACTGGTCCTGCTCCTGCTGTTCCTGAAGGACCACCCCGAGGGCCAGGAACCCCAGCCGCTGCCCCGCCAGGGCACGGCCTACGTACGCCGCCAGATCGCCGCGTCCTGGCGGGAGCCCGGCACCCGGCTCGGCCTGTGGGTGCACTTCACCACGCAGTTCCCGGCGATGGTGTTCCTGCTGCTGTGGGGCATGCCGTTCCTGGTGGAGGCCCAGGGCCTGTCCCGCGCCACGGCGGGCGAACTCCTCACCCTGGTCGTCCTGTCCAACATGGCGATCGGCCTGGTCTACGGCCAGATCGTCGCCCGGCACCACGAGGCGCGGCTCCCGCTGGCGCTGGGCACGGTCGGGACGACCGCCCTGCTCTGGGCGGCGACGCTGGCCTACCCCGCCGACCGCGCCCCGATGTGGCTGCTGATCGTGCTGTGCACGGTGCTCGGGGCGTGCGGCCCGGCGTCGATGATCGGCTTCGACTTCGCGCGGCCCGCGAACCCGCCGGAACGGCAGGGAACCGCGTCCGGCATCACCAACATGGGCGGCTTCGTCGCCTCGATGACGACCCTGTTCGCCGTCGGTGTCCTGCTCGACGCGACCGGCGACGACTACACGGTGGCGTTCTCCGCGGTGTTCGTCCTCCAGGCGCTCGGCGTGAGCCAGATCCTCCGACTGCGCAGGCGCGCGGCCCGCAGGGAGCGGGAACGGCTGGTGGCGAGCCGGGTGGAAACGGTGCACGTCCCGGCGTGAGGCACTCGCGTCGGGACAGTCCACGCTCCGGCGTGAGCCGCCCGCGCGGGAGCCGGGCACCCCGTGGGGATGCCGTTGGTTAATTCGGATCCTCTCGTGACTTCGGCTCCCAAGACCTGGTTGTGGTCTTGGGAGCCGACGTCGTTTGGGGAGGGTATCGAT
>NZ_JBFBAX010000044.1:0-37361 GCF_040682395.1 Streptomyces sp. NPDC051207
AGCCCTCTGACAGCACTTCGCCCCGCCGCATAGCGACGGGGCGAAGCAACCAGGCCCGAATTAACCAACGGCATCCCCGTGGGGTGCGCGGCTCCTGCCCGCGGGCCGGAACACACCCGGCGCCCGCCTACTGCGCCGCCAGCAGTCCCGTCCAGTACACCGTCCCGGCGCAGGCGTTGGAGATCGTCACCGATGCCGCAGCGCCCGTGTCCGAGGTGTAGGTGACCGTGACGCTGCCGTCGGCCATGCCGTCCTCGTTGGCGAGCTGGGCCGACATGCCGGTGTCGCCTCCGGTGGAACTGCCCGTGTTCGACGTCGGCTCGTCGCTGGGCGTCGGGTCCGGCGACGGGCCCGGGTCGCCGCCCGTGGTGCCGCCGCTGCCGTTGGCCGGGCACGTCTCCGACGGCACCCAGGCGAACTTCACCTCGTACGCGGTCCCCGGCTCCAGCAGCAGCGCGGCGGCCTCCGTCGACGGGTCGGGCAGGCCCGCCGCCGCGTCCCCGGCGACATGCCGCTGGGCGCCCACCTTGGCCGGGTCGGCCGCGCCGCCCGGCAGGGAGCCGACGCTGCCGGGGCTGTCGACCGTGCAGGCGGCGGAGGAGACGTTGGCGACGCGGAAGGAGCCGTAGACCGCTCCCGTGGAGTCGGGGGCCCCGCTGCTGCCGATGGCCGTGCCGAGCTCGGCCGCCGTGCACGGCGCGGCCCCGCCCGCCGCGGTGCTGAACGACGGGTCGGCGCCCTCGGTGACACCGCTGCCGGCGCCGGGGCCGCCGTTGTCCTTGCCGTCGTCCTTCTTGCCGTCCTGGCCCGTGCCCTCGCCCTTGCCGGCGTCACCGCCGGAGGCACCGCCACCGGCGTCCGGGCTGTTGCCCTGGGTGGAGCCGCCCTGTGTATGGGAGGCGTGGCCGACGGCGGAGGGGTTGGCGTCGGAGCCGGTGGCGTTGGAGACGTGGACGAGGGCCGGGACGGCGGTACAGACGAACAGCGCTGCCGCCGCCATGCCCACGGCCGCCTGGCGCTTGCGGGCCCGCCTCGCGGGGACCGCCCGCCGCAGGTAGTCCAGGGTGCCGTCGCGCGGCTCGACGTCCTGCACGGCCTGGTGCAGCAGCCTGCGCAGCGCCAGCTCGTCCGGGCCGAACGCGTCGAGGTCGTCAGGACCGTCGATCTCATCGCGGTCGTCGCGGTCGCGGTCGTCGAGTCCGGGGACGCCGGCGAGCCCGGTGGGTCCGCCGAGCCCTTCGGGGGCCCGGCCGCCGGCATCCTCCGGGGCTGCGGGCTCGCTCTTGCCCGAGGCCTGCTTCTCGGGGCCCTGCTCGTCGGGGCCCTGGTTGTCGGGCCCCCGCTTGTCGGGGCCCTGCTCGTCGGGGCCGTGGTTCACAGTTCCGTTCCCAGCGTGCGATTGCTTCGGATCTTGCCCGTGCGGCCGCGTCGGCCCGTGCCGCCCTTGCGGCTCGCGCCGCGCGTCGTCGCCTTCGCTCATACCGGTGCCTCCATGGCCACCCGGAGCGCCGCGATGCCGCGCGAACCGTACGCCTTCACCGAGCCCAGCGATATGCCGAGCGACTCGGCGACCTGGGCCTCGGTCATGTCCGCGAAGTAGCGCAGCACGAGCACCTCGCGCTGGCGGCGCTGGAGGCCCTTCATCGCCTTGATCAGCGAGTCGCGCTCCAGCTGGTCGTAGGCGCCCTCCTCCGCGCTGGCCATGTCGGGCATCGGCTTGGACAGCAGCTTCAGGCCGAGGATGCGCCGGCGCAGTGCCGAGCGGGAGAGGTTGACGACCGTCTGACGCAGGTACGCGAGCGTCTTCTCGGGGTCGCGGACGCGTTTGCGCGCCGAGTGCACCCGGATGAAGGCCTCCTGGACGACGTCCTCGCAGGAGGCCGTGTCGTCGAGGAGGAGAGCGGCGAGACCGAGCAGCGAGCGGTAGTGCGTGCGGTAGGTCTCGGTGAGGTGGTCGACGGTCGTGCCGGCGGCCGCGACGTCCTCGGCCCCGTCACGCTGGTCCGGGATGCGGGCGGGCCGCGCTGCGGGCATGGGCGCGATCACCGGCATGCCACCGCGCGCACCGGCCACGCGGGCCCGTGCGGGCCGGGGCGGCCGCAGGACCGTGCCGCGGGATGCCGCCGCTGAGAAGTCGAGTACCTCTGCCACGCCTGTTGGACACGCCGACCCCCGTGAGGGTTGTACGTCCCGGGCGTCACGTTCCCGCCGATCGGCGCCGCACGCCGCGTTCCCGCGGCCGGCAGCACGGCTGACGGTCCGTCGTATGCCCTCATGCGTCCCGCTCTTCCCCTGTGTCCCATAAGAATCGGGCGTCCCCACGCCCGGTGCGCGGCGTCCCCACGCCGCACTGAACGCGCCCCCACGCCCGCCCAGGACCGCAAAGACGCTCCCCGCCCTCCGCGTGGTTGCGGAGGGCGGGGAGGAAATCCTCGGCTGCCGAAGGCGCCGCGTACAAGGGGTCCGGATCATCGACCCGCTCACATCTTGTGCGCAGATCCTACAAACGTTTCGCGCCGGGACTGCTGGTTTTTCCCGCCGATCCCCGTACGGGGCGGAAAAGCGGGACACGCCGGTCAGGAGAGTTCGGCCGCCACCAGCTCGGCGATCTGCGCGGTGTTGAGCGCGGCGCCCTTGCGGAGGTTGTCGCCGCAGACGAAGAGTTCGAGCGCCGTCGGGTCGTCCAGGGCCCGCCGGACCCGGCCGACCCATGTCGGATCGGTGCCGACCACGTCGGCGGGCGTGGGGAACTCGCCCGCGGCGGGGTTGTCGAACAGGACGACGCCGGGGGCGGTGGCGAGGATCTCGCGGGCCCGGTCGACGGTGACCTCGCCCTCGAAGCGGGCGTGCACGGTCAGCGAGTGCGTGGTGATCACCGGCACCCGTACGCAGGTGACGGCCACCGGCAGCCGGGGCAGGCCGAGGATCTTGCGGGACTCGTCCCGCACCTTCATCTCCTCCGAGGACCAGCCGTCCTCGCGCGGCGAACCGGCCCACGGCACGACGTTCAGCGCGACGGGCTCCGGGAAGGGCCCGGTGTGGTCCCCGACGGCCCGCCGCACGTCACCGGGGCTCGTGCCCAGCTCCGTGCCGGCGACCAGGGACAGCTGCCGGCGCAGCGTCTCCACACCGGCGCGTCCGGCGCCGCTGACCGCCTGGTACGAGGAGACCACCAGCTCGCGCAGCCCGAACTCGGCGTGCAGCGCGCCCAGCGCGACGATCATGGACAGCGTCGTGCACCCTGGGTTGGCGACGATCCCGCGCGGCCGGTTGCGCACCGCGTGGGCGTTGACCTCGGGCACGACGAGCGGCACGTCCGGGTCCATCCGGAACGCGCCGGAGTTGTCGACCACCACCACGCCCTTGGCGGCGGCGACCGGCGCCCACCGCGCGGCGACCTCGTCGGGTACGTCGAACATGGCGACGTCGATCCCGTCGAAGACGTCCTCGGTGAGCGCGACGACCTCCGTCTCCTCGCCGCGCACGGACAGCTTGCGGCCGGCCGAGCGCGGCGAGGCGACGAGCCGGATCTCGCCCCAGATGTCCGCGTGCTGGGAAAGGATCTGGAGCATGACCGCGCCGACGGCTCCGGTCGCACCCACGACCGCGAGCGCCGGTCGCCGTCCTGACCGCTCCATCAGCGGCCGGTGCCTCCGTAGACGACGGCCTCGTCGCTGTCGGAGTCCAGCCCGAAGGCGGTGTGGACGGCGCGGACGGCCTCGGAGACGTCGTCCTTGCGGGTGACGACCGAGATGCGGATCTCGGAGGTCGAGATCAGCTCGATGTTCACACCGGCGTCGGACAGCGCGGTGAAGAAGTCGGCGGTGACACCGGGGTTGGTCTTCATGCCGGCGCCCACGAGCGAGATCTTGCCGATCTGGTCGTCGTAGCGCAGCGACTCGAAGCCGATGCCCGCGCGGTTCTTCTCCAGCGCGTCGATGGCCTTGCGGCCCTCGGCCTTGGGCAGCGTGAAGGAGATGTCCGTCAGGCCGGTGGAGGCCGCGGACACGTTCTGCACGACCATGTCGATGTTGATCTCGGCGTCGGCGATCGTGCGGAAGATCGCGGCTGCCTCGCCCGGCTTGTCGGGCACGCCGACGACCGTGACCTTGGCCTCGGAGGTGTCGTGCGCGACACCGGAGATGATGGCCTGCTCCACCTGCTTGTCCCCTTGCTGCTGCGTGTTCCGAACGGGTGGCTCGCTGCTGACCCACGTGCCCTGCAGCCCGCTGAAGGAGGAGCGGACGTGGATCGGGATGTTGTACCGGCGGGCGTACTCCACACAGCGGTGGAGCAGCACCTTGGACCCGGAGGCCGCCAGTTCGAGCATGTCCTCGAAGGAGATCCAGTCGATCTTCCGGGCCTTCTTCACCACCCGCGGGTCGGCGGTGAACACGCCGTCGACGTCGGTGTAGATCTCGCAGACCTCGGCGTCGAGGGCCGCCGCGAGCGCGACCGCCGTGGTGTCGGAGCCGCCGCGGCCCAGCGTGGTGATGTCCTTGGTGTCCTGGCTGACGCCCTGGAACCCGGCGACGATGGCGATGTTGCCCTCGTCCAGCGAGTCCCGGATCCGGCCCGGCGTGACATCGATGATCCGGGCTTTGTTGTGGACCGAGTCGGTGATGACACCTGCCTGGCTGCCGGTGAAGGACTGGGCCGAGTGGCCCAGGTTTTTGATCGCCATGGCCAGCAGTGCCATGGAGATACGCTCTCCGGCGGTCAGCAGCATGTCGAGCTCGCGCCCGGCAGGAATCGGGGAAACCTGCTCGGCGAGATCGATCAGCTCGTCCGTCGTGTCGCCCATCGCGGAGACCACGGCAACCACCTGGTTGCCGTTCTTCTTGGCTTCCACGATCCGCTTGGCGACGCGCTTGATGCCCTCGGCATCGGCTACGGAGGAGCCTCCGTACTTCTGCACGACAAGGCCCACGTGCGCTCCTCGCTCAGTCCGTCTCTGTCCGCACATACGCATTCGTACGGCGGTCGGCTCAGTTTAACGAGCGGCCGGGGACGTCCCCGGTGATATCGCATCGTGAGATGTCCCGCTCACGAAACGATCACCCGGACGTTCCCGGGCAGCTCGGAGGGGTACCTGCCCCGACCGCGCGGGGACAGTCCGGAAAGTGGGCCAGGTCACCAGGCGGACGTCACTGGACGGTGCGCAGCCCCAGCGGGCCCGCGATCTCCTCCGCCATGACACGGCCCGCCTCCGCCTCCAGCGCCTCGTCGCCGAGGTCCTGGTCGGTGTCCAGGCCGTCCAGCTCCTCCAGCGGCTGGTTGAGACGGACGTGGGCGACCACCGACTGCAGCGCCCGCAGGGTCGCCGAGGCCGTCGAGCCCCAGTTGGAGAAGTACGAGAACTGCCACCACCACAGCGCCTCCGTGGTGCGGCCCGCCTTGTAGTGGGCCATGCCGTGGCGCAGGTCGGTGATGACGTCGGTCAGGTCGTCGGAGATCCGGGCCGGCACCGGTGCCTTGCGCGGCTCGTAGGGGTCGAAGACCTCCGAGTAGACGTCGATGGGCTCCAGCAGGCGGGCGAGGTTCTCGCGCAGCTCGTCCACGTCCGGCTCCGGACCCAGATCGGGCTCGTAGCGCTCGTCCGGCACGATGTCCTCGTGCGCGCCGAGGCGCCCGCCCGCGAGGAGGAGCTGGGAGACCTCGAGCAGGAGGAAGGGGATCGCCGATTCCGGCTCGTCGCCCTTGGCCACCTCGGTGACCGCTACGAGGAAGCTCTCCACCTGATCCGCGATCTGGACCGCGAAGTCGTCCGGGTCGTGGCTGGTCGCGTGCAGCGTGGCGTCAGACATCTAGCAGTCGTCTCCCCTCGAAGGCACGGCCGAGCGTGACCTCGTCCGCGTATTCCAGGTCGCCGCCCACCGGGAGGCCGCTGGCCAGGCGGGTGACCTTGAGGCCCATGGGCTTGATCATGCGGGCGAGGTACGTGGCCGTGGCCTCGCCCTCGAGGTTCGGGTCCGTGGCCAGGATCAGCTCCGTGACCGTGCCGTCCGCGAGGCGCGCCAGGAGTTCCCGGATGCGCAGGTCGTCGGGGCCGACGCCGTCGATGGGGCTGATCGCGCCGCCCAGGACGTGGTAACGGCCCCGGAACTCACGGGTCCGCTCGATCGCCACGACGTCCTTCGGCTCCTCCACGATGCAGATCAGGGCGGGGTCGCGGCGGCTGTCGCGGCAGATGCCGCACAGCTCCTCCTGCGCGACGTTGCCGCAGGTCGCGCAGAAGCGGACCTTCGCCTTGACCTCCATCAGGGCGTGCGCGAGTCGCCGTACGTCCGTCGGTTCCGCCTGGAGGATGTGGAAGGCGATCCGCTGCGCGCTCTTGGGACCGACGCCGGGCAGCCGCCCGAGCTCGTCGATGAGGTCCTGGACCACGCCTTCGTACAACGGACTGCCGCCCTTCCTGGGGTTCCTTCAGTACCTACGCTAGTTGGCCCGGCCTGTCCGAGAAAGGCGGGGAGACCGCTCAGAAGGGCATGCCCGGGATGCCCCCGCCGCCCAGGCCCTGGGCCAGCGGGCCGAGCTTCTGCTGCTGGAGCGCCTGCGCGTTCTCGTTGGCCGCCTGCACGGCCGCGACGATCACATCGGCGAGGGTCTCGGTGTCCTCCGGGTCCACCGCCTTCGGGTCGATCTTCAGCGCCCGCAGTTCGCCGGACCCGGTGACGGTCGCCCGCACCAGGCCGCCGCCCGCCTGTCCCTCGACCTCCGTCCGCGCCAGTTCCTCCTGCGCCCGCTGCAGGTCCTGCTGCATCTTCTGGGCCTGCTGGAGCAGTTGCTGCATGTTGGGCTGGCCACCACCGGGGATCACGATCAGCTCCTCTTCGGGGCACGTGCGGCACGGATGTCCGCGCTTTTTGGTTCGGCACGAGCCTACGTGGTCACCGCGGGCGGCGCCCCGCCACTCCTTCGAGTGATACGGATCCGGTCCCTATACCTGATCAAGGTCTACTTCCAGGCGGAAAAGCAGCGAAACCCGCCACATCGCACCCATTGGGCGGTAGGAAGGGGGCCGTCGCAACGGCATCAGGTGTCACAGCAGCGCCGTACGAGCGTCACGCACCGTGATCAGTAGGGAGTGCCGGGTGGGTCAGCCGGAGATGCAGCCCGAGGGTCCGCGCCAGGACGGCCGGGGCGAGGGCGCCGCCCGGCCCGGACCGGGCGACCTCACCGGGCGGCCCTTTCCGCTCGGCGACTGGGCGGAGCCCGCCCAGCGACTCGACGAGCTGTACCGGTGGGTGGAACGCTGCGCGCTGGACACGGCGGCCTGGTACCTCGCCGACCGGGTGGGGAAGCGGCGCGGCGCGCGGGCCCTGCGCTGCGGGGCCGCCGCGGGCGCGGTCACCGGGGCCGCGCTGCCCCTGCTGGACCTGACCGGCGTGCTGGGCGGGTCCGCGCCCTGGGGCTATCTCGCGCTGCTGCTCGCGGCGGCGTGCGTGGCCGCCGACCGGTTCTTCGGGGTGACGTCCGGCTGGATGCGGGACGTCGCCGCCGCGCAGGCGGTGCAGCGGCGGCTCCAGGTGCTCCAGTTCGACTGGGCCACCGAGTGCGTACGGGAGGTCCTCGGGCCGACGGAGGGCACCGCCGGGGAGGCCGCCGAGCGGTGCCTGGGGGTGCTGCGGCGGTTCTCGGAGGACGTGACCGAGCTGGTGCGCGCCGAGACCGCGGAGTGGATGGGGGAGTTCCGCACCGGGGCCGCGCCGGTCGGCGTCCAGGCGTCCGTGCCCGGCGGGACCCGGCCCGAGCCGGGCACGGTGAACGGGCGGTTCCCGCTGGCGCCGGGGGCCGCCGCCCGCCCGAACATGCCCCGGCAGCGCCCGCCGGAGCCGCGTTGATCCGGTCGGCCGGCCACTGGCCCGCTCGCTGACTTGGTCACCGGCGGCGGTAGACGAGCCGCTCCCCGTTGCTCGGGTTCACGCGCTCCAGGGTGCCGTCCGGCAGGAGGGTGACCGTGGTCGCCTCGCCCGGGGAACACGGAGCCCTGGGCTGCCAGCCCCGCAGACTGGACGGCCCGATGGCCAGCGGCCCGTCCTTGCCGGGTTTCTCGCTCAGCTTGGCGTCGAACACGCAGCGGTAGTCGGTGCCGCCCTGGGTGGGCCCCTCGGCGACCAGGGACAGGACGGTGTCCCCCACGTCACCCTGCTGGACGGTCAGCCGCCGGGTGTGCCGCCCGGCCTCGTTCTCGATGGTGGTGACCCACGTGCCGAGGTACGCCTGCGGAATCACCCCGTCCGACGGGGAGGGGGACGGGGACGGGGTGCCGGTGGCCGGCCCGGAGGTGCTGGTGTCGGCGGACTCCCGCTCCCCGGTGACGGTCGGGGCGGGCGCGGGGCCGCCCCCGTCCGTCCGGTCGTCCCCGCTGTTCATCAGCGCGTACACGGACCCACCGGCGGCGAGCGCGACGACCAGCGCGATGACGACGAGCAGCACGGTGGAACGGCTGCCGCCGTGCGGGGGGTTCTGCGGGGGACTGTACGCCGGGTTGGGGGCGTGGGGGTCGTAGGAGTGGGCCGGGGTGCCGTACGGCGGGGGCGCGGCGCCCGCGGTGTGGCCGGGCCAGGCGGGGGTGGGGTGTTGGGGGTAACCGTAGGCCGGATGGCCGGGTCGGGCCCCGGGGGCAAGGTGGCCGGGCTGGGCGCCCCGGGCGGGCTGCACCGGCTGGGCGGCAGGGGCGGGTTGGCCCTGCAGGGTGCCGGGTGCGGGCATGCCGGGCTGGACGCCCGGGGCCGGGTCGCCGTACTGCGGTGGCGCGGCGGTGGGTGCGGGCGCGCCCGGGGTGTGGGCGCCCGGGGTCGGCGGAGGGGTCTGGCCCGCCGGGCCGGCGACGAGGGTGGGCAGGTGGTTCAACCGGCCCCCGGCACCCGGCGCCCCGGGAACGGGCGGGCCCGGCGTCCCGTCGGCACCCGGCGCGCTGCCCGGGGCACCCGACGCACCACCGGCACCCGGCGTACGCCCCGAAGCAAACGTCGCCCCAGCCGCCCCCACCGGACCGCCCGACACCGCCCCAGCAACACCCACCGGACCGCCCGGAGAACCCGGCACTCCCCCGGCACCCACCGGACCGCCCGAAGAACCCGGCACTCCCCCGGCGCCCACCGGACCGCCCGAAGAACCGGGCACCGCACCGGCACCCGGCGTACGCCCCGAGGAGGCCGACACCGCCCCACCCGCACCCGCCGACCCGCCCAGGGCGCCCGCCACTCCGCCGGCACCCGGCGAGTCGGGAGCCCGCCACCCGGCGCCGTCCGGCGCGGCGGCCTCCTGCCGCCCCGCCGGCTGCTCCGGCAGCGCCGGCCCGGCCGAACCGTCCGACCCGGCCCCGTCGCCCGGGCCACCACCCCCCGGCGCCGCGCCCGGCGAAGGCGCGGGCGCCGTCGGGTCCTCGGTGTCCAGCAACCGCACCGCGTGCCGCCCCAGTTGGGCCACCAGGGTGCCCGGCAGCCAGGGGTCGCGGGAGCGGCCGTCGGTGACCGTGTCCTGCGCCCCGGTCCGTTCCAGGATGTCGTCCAGGGCCGGCCGGGCGCCCGGGTCCTTCCGGAGGCAGTCGCGGACCAGGCCGGCGATGCCCTCGGGCACCTGCTCCAGGTCGGGTTCCTCCTGGGCGATGCGGAACATCAGGGCGTGCACGCCGCTGTTGGCGGTGCCGAAGGGGAGCCTGCCGGTGGCGGCGTAGGCGAGCACCGAGCCGAGGCAGAAGACGTCGCACGCGGGCGTGAGCCGCTCACCGCGCACCTGCTCGGGCGCCATGAAGCCGGGCGAGCCGACGACCGCGCCGGTCCGGGTCAGGCCCCCGTCCGTCACGGTCTCCAGGGCCCGCGCTATGCCGAAGTCGATGACGCGCGGCCCGTCGATGGTCACGAGCACGTTGGACGGCTTGAGGTCGCGGTGGACGATCCCGGCGGCGTGGATGTCCTTCAGCGCGTGCGCGAGCCCGGCCGCGAGGATGCGCACCGACCGTTCCGGCAGCGCCCCGTGGTCGTGGCCGACGATCTGGTGGAGGCTCGGCCCGGCGACATATCCGGTGGCCACCCACGGCACCGCGGCCTCGGTGTCCGCGTCGAGCACGGGCGCCGTCCAGAACCCGCCGACCTGCCGCGCGGCCCGCACCTCCTGCCGGAACCGCGCCCGGAACTCCTCCTGGCGGGCCAGTTCCTCGCGCACCAGTTTCACGGCCACGGTGCGTCCCCGGTCCGACCGGGCGAGGTAGACGTACCCCATGCCCCCTGCGCCGAGCCGCGCCAGCAACCGGTAGCCACCGATCCGCTGCGGATCCCCCGGCCCGAGCTTCTCCATCGCCCCGCCGCCTTCCCCCCACACGAGCAGACAGAGCGAGGATAGTGCCGGTCCGGGGCGGTGTGAGCCGGACCTCGTTCTACGGTTCCGTAACAGGGCCGCCGAGGTCGTCCAGGACCTTCGACAGCCGCTCCAACACCTCGACGGCGGCGGCCAGTTCCGCCTCGCCGAAGGCCTCCGCCAGGCGGTCGGCGTACGCGGCGTGGCCGGGCCCGATGCGGCCGACGGCGGCGCGCCCCGCGTCGGTCGGCGCGAGGAGCTTGGCGCGGCGGTGGGCCGGGTTGGGCCGGTACTCGGCGAGGCCCCGCTCGACGAGCAGGTCGGCGACGCGCTGCACGCTCTGCCGGGTGATGCCCATGGCGCGCGCGACGCCGGACACCGGCAGCGGCTCCCGCAGGACCGCGCCGAGCACCTGCCACCAGGCGGCGGTCAGCCCGGCCGGGCGGGCCAGTTCCTCGGCGACGGCGAGGAACTGGCCGTTCAGCCGGAAGACGCCGAGGGCGCTGCGGCTGAACAGGTCCTGGCGCTCCCGGCTCACGCCGCACCGGCCTGGGCGAGGACGGCGTAGGCCCGCGGGTCGGAGTCGTGGAACAGCCGGTACCAGGCGTCGGCCAGGGTGTCGTCGTAGGCGTCGAGGAGGCGGAGGATCTCGCGGGCGAAGGCGACGGGCTCGGTGGGTCCGGCGGTGATCAGCGGGCCGTCGGTGACGGCGTCGGCGTCCACGTAGTTGCCGCCGCCCGCGTATCCGGTGGCGGCCAGGTAGGACGGGGCCGCGCTGGTGTGCCCGCGGTCGTCGAGCAGGCCCTCGCGGGCGAGTCCGGCGGTGGCGCCGCAGATCGCGGCGACGGGGACCCCGGCGTCGAGGAAGGCGCGGGCCTTGCGGGCGAAGGGCGCGAGGTCGTCGCCGTCCGCCGCGGCAGCGGCTGATGTCCCGGTCCACAGGTCGGCGCCCGGCAGGATCAGCAGGGAGCTGTCCTCGGGGCGCAGGTCGTCCAGGGCGAGGTCGGGCAGGACGCGCAGGCCGCCGATGCTCGTGACCGGGCCGGTGGACGGGCCGACGGTCCGGATCTCGTGGCCGGTGCGGGCCAGGTACGCGGTGGCGTGGCCGGTCTCCCAGTCGGCGAGGGTGTCGTAGACCGCGAGGTGGACGGGCTTGCGGGCGGTGCCGGGAGCGCTGCTGTTCATGGGCCCTCTCCTCACTGCGCTGCTTATGACAGAAGACTGTCATTTGCGCAGCATACTGTCAATCTCCTCGGCGGGGCGGCCTGGTGGCCGTGCGCTCCCTGTCGACAACCTGTCGCGGAAAGCCCCGCGCCGCAGACAGGACGCCCATACCGCGTCCGCACGACGGACATCTACGCTCGCCCGCATGACCCCTCATCCCAGCCCCGAGGCCGGCGCCGCCGTGAAGGCCGCGGACCGCGCGCACGTGTTCCACTCCTGGTCCGCCCAGGAACTCATCGACCCGCTCGCCGTCGCCGGCGCGGAAGGGTCGTACTTCTGGGACTACGACGGCACGCGGTACCTCGACTTCACCAGCGGACTCGTCTTCACGAACATCGGCTACCAGCACCCCAGGGTCGTCGCCGCGATCCAGGAGCAGGCCTCGCGGATGACGACCTTCGCGCCCGCGTTCGCCGTCGAGGCGCGCTCCGAGGCGGCCCGGCTGATCGCCGAGCGGACGCCCGGCGACCTGGACAAGATCTTCTTCACCAACGGCGGCGCGGACGCCGTCGAGCACGCGGTGCGCATGGCCCGGCTGCACACGGGCCGCCCGAAGGTGCTCTCGGCGTACCGCTCCTACCACGGCGGCACCCAGCAGGCCGTGAACCTCACCGGTGATCCGCGCCGCTGGGCCTCCGACAGCGGCTCGGCCGGTGTCGTGCACTTCTGGGCGCCGTTCCTGTACCGCTCGCGCTTCTACGCCGAGACCGAGGAGCAGGAGTGCGCGCGGGCGCTGGAGCACCTGGAGACGACGATCGCCTTCGAGGGCCCGTCGACCGTCGCCGCGATCGTCCTGGAGACCGTCCCGGGCACGGCCGGGATCATGGTGCCGCCGCCCGGCTACCTGGCCGGGGTGCGCGAGATCTGCGACAAGTACGGCATCGTCTTCGTGCTGGACGAGGTGATGGCCGGGTTCGGGCGGACCGGCACGTGGTTCGCGGCCGACCTGTTCGGCGTCGTGCCGGACCTGATGACCTTCGCCAAGGGCGTGAACTCCGGCTATGTGCCGCTCGGCGGCGTGGCCATCTCCGGGGAGATCGCGCAGACCTTCGCCAAGCGGCCCTACCCGGGCGGCCTGACGTACTCCGGGCACCCGCTGGCGTGCGCGGCGGCCGTCGCCACGCTCACCGTGATGGCCGAGGAGGGCGTGGTCGAGAACGCGGCCCGGCTGGGCACCGAGGTGGTCGGCCCCGCGCTGCGCGCGCTCGCGGACCGGCACCCCAGCGTCGGCGACGTGCGCGGCACCGGCATGTTCTGGGCGCTGGAGCTGGTGCGCGACCGCGAGACGCGGGAGCCGCTGGTGCCGTACAACGCGGCCGGGGAGGCGAACGCGCCGATGGCGGCGTTCGCCGCCGCCGCGAAGGCGCGGGGCCTGTGGCCCTTCGTCAACATGAACCGCACGCACGTGGTCCCGCCCTGCAACGTGACGGAGGCCGAGCTGAAGGAGGGCTTCGCGGCGCTGGACGCGGCGCTGGCGGTGGCCGACGAGTACACCCGGTAGCGGGGCCGTGACCGGCCGGGCGGGCGCAGGCACGTCCGGCCTCACGAGCCGGTCGAACGAGCGTCCGACCGCGTATGGTGGCGTATTCCAGGACATGCGCGAAGACATGCACGGACATGCACCAGGCATGCGTGACGATCCGCATGGCACCACACTCGTGTGCATGCTCGCGGACATGTCCGCGCACGCCACCGAACGCGACAGGGAGAGCCCCCGACCATGTCCGGCAGCAGCGGCCCCGGTGCCGTCACGCGCAGCACCCTGCGGCAGCAGATCGCCGACGCGCTCCGTGACGAAGTCCTGGCGGGGCGGCTGAAGCCCGGGCAGGAGTTCACGGTCAAGGAGATCGCCGAGCAGTACGGCGTCTCCGCGACCCCGGTCCGCGAGGCGCTCGTGGACCTGTCGGCGCAGGGGCTGCTCGACGCCGACCAGCACCGCGGCTTCCGGGTGCCCCAGTACTCCCCCGAGGATTTGCGGGGCATGCTGGAGGCCCGCAGCCTCGTCACCGAGGGCATCTTCCGGGCCCTCGCCCAGCGCACCGACCTGGACGCCTCGGCCGTGCCCCGCATGGTCGAGGCGATCGCCGCGGTCCGCCGCCGCGGGGAGGAGGCGCAGCGCGCGGCCCTCGCCGGTGACCTCACCGTGCTCGTCGGCTACGACCTGCGGTTCTGGCGCGAGCTGAGCAACCTGTTCGGCAACCGCTACATCGGGGACTTCCTGCACCGGCTGCGGGTCCAGACCTGGGTCTGCACGGTGCAGCACCTGCGCCACGCGACCGACCTGCGCGGCAGGCTGTGGGCCGGGCACGCGGACCTGGTGGACGCGCTGTCGCGGCTGGACACCAAGGAGGCGCACGCCATCGTCGTGTCGTACAACAGGCACGCCATGGCGCTGGTCGGGCTGCTGCCTCCAAGGGGGCCGGGGGGAGCCCCGCAGGGTCCCGGGCAGTGAACGCGTGACTGCGGCCGGCGCCCTCCGGCCGCGTCAGCGGCGGCGGGGCGGGTAAAGGAACGGGCACGGGGGAACGGGCACGGGTAAACCCGCGCGAGGAACCCGAGCGCGCGGGGGACCGCCGTCCGCTCCCACCGACTACCCTTCATGACCACGCGATTCCCCGACCACGCGGCCGCCGACCCGGGCGGTGCGCCAGCGAGGAGCCCTCTTTGGCCTGTGACCTGTGGCTGGTACCGCTCGTCGACGTGTTGTGCCACACGCCGGACAATCCCTTCGCCGAGGAACTCGCGCAGTACAACGAGGTACTGGCCGGGGCGGGGCTCCCGCCGGTGCCGGTGTACCAGTACATGCCGGGCCTGTCCGGCGACGTCGCCCCGGTGGCCGGGTTCGACTACGACGCGCTGCACTTCCTGCGCCGCGCCCATCTGCTCCAGGTGTGCGGGCTGCCGGTGACGCCGGTGGACGAACTGGGCGGCGACTACGAGCAGCTGCTGGAGATGTTCGAGGCGACGGCCCAGCAGTCGCACCTGGTCTGGCACTACGACCACGCGGGCGCGTACGTCCCCGTCGACTTCCCGCACCCCCTGTCCAGCGACGAACTCCTCGCCGGGGGCGGCCCGTTGGGTTCCTCGCAGGGGCTGCTGCGGGAGCTTGAGCTGGTGGCCGCGGCCATCGGCATCGACCCGGCCAACCCGCCGCCGGCGCCCCAGCCGCCCAGGTCGCCCACGGAGTTGGAGGAACCGGCCGTGCCCGCGCCGCACGACCCCAGCCCTTTCGCCCGCGAACGCCACGTGTGGCTGGGCCTGCACGCGGCGGCGACGCGGAGCCTGGCGCAGGGGTCGATGATCGTCTTCAGCTGAGCCGGACGGACGGTGTCAGTGACCCAGCTGGGCCAGGCCCTTCTGCAGGTCCTCGCGGTTCATCACCGGCGCATAGGTGAGCTCCGCTCCGAGCTGGAGGAAGAACGGCTCGCTGATCACCGGCAGCATCGAGCTGTCCTGCATGTCGAAGACCAGGAAGGCGGTCCGCTTTCCGTGGTCGGCCGTGAAGTAGGCCGCCTCGGGCTTGATCTGTTCCAGCGCCTCCTGAATGATCTTCCCGATGGTCCCGTTGCGGGCGGCCTCGTTGGCCTTCTCCGTGTCCATGGACGCCTTGAGCAGTACGCGCATCGCACTCACCTTCTCCGGTCGACGCACGCGGGGTACGGATTCAGCCTATGCCCGTTCACCGGCGCCCGCGCGGGGCGCCGGTGAGGGGCGGTCCGGCCCGGTTTCCCGGCCGGGGGCGGGGCCGCGCGCCTAGAGGAACGAGTTGATCTGGATCGTCTCGTCGCGGCCCGGGCCCACGCCGATCGCGGAGATCGGGGCGCCGGACATCTCCTCCAGCGCCTTGACGTACGCCTGGGCGTTCTTCGGCAGGTCGGCGAAGGTCTTCGCCCTGCTGAGGTCCTCGCTCCAGCCGGGCAGCATCTCGTAGACCGGCTTGGCGTGGTGGAAGTCGCTCTGCGAGTACGGGAGTTCCTCGACGCGCCGGCCGTCGATCTCGTACGCCACGCAGACCGGGATCTGCTCCCAGCCGGTCAGGACGTCCAGCTTGGTGAGGAAGAAGTCCGTCAGGCCGTTGACACGGGTCGCGTACCGGGCGATCACCGCGTCGAACCAGCCGCAGCGCCGGTCGCGGCCGGTGGTGACGCCCCGCTCGCCGCCGATGCGGCGCAGGGCCTCGCCGTCCTCGTCGAACAGTTCCGTCGGGAACGGGCCCGCGCCGACGCGGGTCGTGTACGCCTTGAGGATGCCGATGACCCGGCTGATCTTCGTCGGGCCCACCCCGGCGCCGGTGCAGGCGCCGCCTGCGGTCGGATTGGAGGAGGTGACGAAGGGGTACGTGCCGTGGTCGATGTCCAGGAGGGTGCCCTGGCCGCCCTCGAAGAGGACCACCTTGTCCTCGTCGAGCGCCTGGTTGAGGACCAGGACGGTGTCGGCGACGTACGGCGCCAGCTTGTCGGCGTAGCCCAGCAGCTCCTCGACCACCTGGTCGACGGCGATGGCGCGCCGGTTGTAGAGCTTGGTGAGGATCTGGTTCTTGACGTCGAGCGCCGCCTCGACCTTCTGGGTGAGGATCGACTCGTCGTACAGGTCCTGGACGCGGATGCCGACGCGGTTGATCTTGTCGGCGTAGGTCGGGCCGATGCCGCGGCCGGTGGTCCCGATCTTGCGCTTGCCGAGGAAGCGTTCCGTGACCTTGTCGACGGTCACGTTGTACGGCGTGATGATGTGGGCGTTGCCGCTGATCAGGAGCTTGGACGTGTCGACGCCGCGCTCGTTCAGCCCGCTCAGCTCGGAGAACAGGACCGACGGGTCGACGACGACGCCGTTGCCAATGACCGGCGTGCAGCCAGGGGACAGGATTCCGGAAGGGAGCAGGTGCAGGGCGTACTTCTGGTCGCCCACGACCACCGTGTGGCCGGCGTTGTTGCCGCCCTGGTATCGCACCACATAGTCGACGGAGCCACCGAGCAGGTCCGTCGCCTTTCCCTTGCCTTCGTCACCCCACTGAGCACCGAGCAGCACAAGTGCGGGCACGCGCGTACACCCCTTCCGGGCGGGGCATGTCCTGGGTCAGGGGCGTACGCGGAGGGTTTCCGCCGCGTGCCCCGCGGCCGTCGTTGGCCGCGACCGTCGGACCGGATGCCCCGGAATAGACGAAGCCCCTGGCGCAATAGCGCAAGGGGCTCTTGCACAAAGATGCTACCCGAGGAAGCGAGGCAGGACCGAGGTGGGGACATATCCGACGTCCGACCAGCTGCTCGTGGTCATCGACCCGGTCGCCCGCAGGACCGACGGCGAATCGGTGCGGATAGCGAAAGACGTGCTCAGCGCGGGTGCGGCGACCAAGCTGTGCCTGCCCGACGGACCGGAGGAGTTCGCCCGCGCGCTGCGTCGCCGCGGGTCCAGACGGCCGGTCGTGATCGGCGACGACCACACGCTGGCCCGTGCGGTGTCGGTGCTGCACCGCCAGCGCGAGCTGGCCGGATGCGCGCTGTCGATGGTGCCGGTCGGCCGGGATCTCGCGCTGGCCCGGTCGCTGGGCGTGCCGGCGGGCGCGGTGGCGGCGGCGCGGGCCGTGCTGGACGGGGCCGCGCGGCGGCGGGACCTGCTCGTGGACGACAGCGACGGGGTGGTGCTGGGCGTGGTGGGGATACCGCCGCTGCGCGACGCCCCGGCGGACGGGCCGTCGCACGACCCGTCCCGCCCGTGGCTGCGCACCTGCCAGTCCCTGGTACGGACCCTGGTTCCGGCCCGGCCCGCGCCCGTGCCCGGCTCCGGCCCGTCCCGTCTGCGGATAGAGGTGGACGGCATCACCCTGGTGGACCTGGACCAGCCGGTGGCGGGCCTGTCGGTGTGCCCGGGGTCCCCGGGGGTGGCCGAGGTCGAGGTGCGTCCGGTGTCGGTGGGCGCGGAGGCCTCCCCGGTGTTCGCGGAGGGCCGCACGGTCACGGTCTCGGGCGCCGACTTCCGCTACCGCGCGGACGCGTCGGTCTCCGGGCCGGTGCGCCGCCGCACCTGGACGGTGCGGGAGGCGGCCTGGTCGCTGGTCCTGCCGCGGTGAGTCGGTCCCGGCCCAGCACCTTGGCGCGGCGCACGCGCCGGCCGGGCGTGTCGGGGGCGAGGCTCGGCAGGCCCTCGGGCAGCGCCTCCTCCCTGCGCTTGATGTGCGCCTCGCGGTGGGTGAGGGCCTCGTACCACTGGTCGCCGTGCACCCGGCAGCGCTCGTGGCGCGGACCGGGCTCGCGTTCCCGGAAGGCCAGGTGGGCCGCTGCCCGGACGCCGGCCGTGGTGGCGCCGCTCAGAGCGTGACCTGGAGCCCTTCCAGGCCCCTGATCACGAAGTTCGGCTTGCGCTGCGGTTCGGCGGCGAGGGCCAGTATCGGGGCCTTCTCCAGCAGTGCCGTCATGGAGGCCGCCAGTTCGATGCGGGCCAGTGGGGCGCCGATGCAGTAGTGGATGCCCGCGCTGAAGGAGATGTGCGGGTTGTCCCGGCGGGTGAGGTCCAGGGTCGCGGGCTCGGCGAACACGGCGGGGTCGTGGTTCGCCGACCCGAACAGCATGGCGATCTCGGCGCCGCGCGGGATGACGGTGCCGTCGATCTCGATCTCGTCCAGCACCCAGCGCTCGAACAGCTGGAGCGGGGTGTCGTACCGCATCAGCTCCTCGATCGCGGAGGGCACCAGGGAGTGGTCGGCGCGCAGGGCGGCCAGCTGTCCGGGGTGGCGGAAGAGGGCGTACCAGCCGTTGACGGTCGCGTTCACGGTGGCCTCGTGGCCGGCGTTGAGCAGCAGCACGGCCGTCGAGATCATCTCCTGCTCGGTGAGCCGGTCGTCCTCGTCGTGGGCCGCGATCAGCCCGGAGATCAGGTCGTCGCCGGGCTCCTTGCGGCGCGCGGCGATCAGCTCGCGCAGGTAGTCCGAGAACTCGACCGAGGCCCGCACGGCCCTGGCCGCCGTCTCCTCGGACGGGTTCAGCTCGTACATCCCGCAGATGTCCGCCGACCAGGGCCGCAGCGGCGCCCGGTCCTGCTCCGGGATGCCCAGCATCTCGGCGATCACGGCGACCGGCAGGGGCTCGGCGACGTCCGTGAGCAGGTCACCGCCGCCCGCCGCGACCAGCCGGTCCACCAGTTCCCCGGCGAGCTGCTCGACGTAGGGCCTGAGCTGTTCGACCGTGCGCGGTGTGAACGCCTTCGACACCAGGCGCCGGATGCGGGTGTGGTCCGGGGGCTCCAGGTCGAGCATCCCGTGGTCGTTCAGCGTGTGGAACGGCTCGTGGGCGGGCGGTGGCGCGGGCCGCCCGAACTCCTCGTGCGAGAAACGGTGCAGGTAGGTCCGGCCCAGCCGCCGGTCGCGCAGCAACGCGGACACGTCCGCGTGGTGCGGTACGAGCCACTGGCCGGTGGGCTCGTAGAAGATCACCCGGCCCTGGGCGCGCAGCTCGGCGTAGGCGGGACAGGGATCGGCGACGAAGGCCGGGTTCCAGGGGTCGAAGGCAGCCATACGGGGACGCTAGCCCGGGGGTGAGGCGTCTGACCAGGGGCTCGGCTGCGGCGGCCGGGGGGCTATCCCGGGGTGACCAGCCGGGCCTCGTAGGCGAAGACCGCCGCCTGGGTGCGGTCGCGCAGGCCCAGCTTGACCAGGACCCGGCTCACATGGGTCTTGATCGTGGACTCCGCCACCACCAGCCGGCGGGCGATCTCCGCGTTCGACAGGCCCTGCGCGATGAGGACGAGCACCTCGGTCTCCCGCTCGGTCAGGTCGCCGTAGGCCGCGTGTGCGGACGTCATCGGGTGCGGCGGCGCGTCGGACAGCTTGGCGAACTCCGTGATCAGCCGCCGCGTGACCGACGGGGCCAGCAGGGCCTCGCCCGACGCCACCACCCGCACGCCCTCGGCGAGCTGCCGGGCCGAGGCGTCCTTCAGCAGGAAGCCGGAGGCTCCCGCCCGCAGCGCCTGGTACACGTACTCGTCGAGGTCGAACGTGGTCAGCACCAGCACCTTCGCCGTGCCGTCCGCGGCGACGATCTCCCGGGTGGCCTCGATGCCGTTCATCTCCGGCATCCGGATGTCCATCAGCACGACGTCCGGGGCGAGTTCGCGGACCTTGGCGACCGCCTCCCGGCCGTTGACGGCCTCGCCCACGACCTCGATGTCCGGCATCGCGTTGAGCAGCACGGAGAAGCCCTCGCGGACCATCACCTGGTCGTCGGCGACCAGCACCCGGATGGTCACGCGTCGTCCCCGCCCACCGCGGCGACCGGCAGGAACACCACCACCTCGTAGCCTCCCTCGTCCGTCGCGCCCGCCGTCATCTCGCCACTCAGCATGGACACCCGCTCGCGCATGCCGGTGATGCCGTGGCCCGCGCCGGGCGAGGGCTTGACCAGGGACGGCTCGGGCGGCGGGCCGTTGACGACGCGCAGGCCGAGCCCGCCGAGGACGTAGCCGATCTCGACGCGGGCGCTCGCGCCGGGCGCGTGCCGCAGCGAGTTGCTCAGCGCCTCCTGGACGATCCGGTACGCCGACAGCTCCACGCCCTGCGGCAGCTCCCGCACCGCGCCGGTCACCACCTTCTCCACGGCCAGGCCCGCGTCCCGCACGTTGGCCAGCAGGGCGTCCAGGTCGGCGAGGGTGGGCTGCGGCGCGTCGGGCGCCTCGTAGTCCTCCGCCCGTACGACGCCCAGCACGCGCCGCAGCTCGGTCAGCGCCGCGACCGCGTTCTCCCGGATGGTGGCGAAGGCCCGCTCCAGCTCGGGCGGCGGGTTCTCCACGCGGTACGGCGCGGCCTCCGCCTGGATGGCGACCACGGACATGTGGTGCGCGACCACGTCGTGCAGCTCGCGGGCGATGGTCGTGCGTTCCTCCAGCAGCGTGCGCCGGGACCTCTCGTGGGCGGTGACGGTCTGTTGGGCGGTGACCTCCTGCTCGGCCTCGCGGCGGGTGTGCCGTACGGCGACCGCGAGCAGGGCCAGCGCCGACAGGACCAGCATGGGGGTGCTGTTGTCGGCGTAGCGCCCGCCGCCGAACAGCACCTCGGCGAGGAAGCCGTAGCACAGGGTCAGTGCCCACATCCAGGCGGCCGTGCGGGGGCGGGTGCGTATCGCCACGACGATCAGCACCGCCAGGTGGCAGATGAACGCGCCCGGCGTCCACGGCCAGTCGCCCCAGGCACCGTCGAGCACCGACACCACCGGGGTGACGGCCATGGACAGCCAGAACGCGCCGACCGGCCGCACGAGCGTGGCCAGCACGGGGACGGCACACAGCAACCCGGTGAGCAGCGCGGGCAGGCCCACGCGGCTGCTGTTGCCGGCGTAGCCGCCGTAGAGGGCGATGAGCGCGGCCCCCGCGACCGTCGCGTGCGGCAGGTACGCGGCGCGCGTCCTGAGGCGCGCGGGCAGCCGGCGGCTCAGGGGGCCGTCCGTCGCCACGGGCGGCAGCGGCCGGTAGGCGAAGGCATCCTGGATCAGATCCTCCCGCAGCCCGCGCAGCGCGTCCTGCGCCAGCCGGTACTCGGGGCTGCGCGCCCTCGTGTCGTCCATGTGCGTCGTCTCGGTCACGCCCACACGGTAGGCCGACGGCGACCGGCCGGTCGTCCCCGCGGAGAGGGGTTCGCGGGGGTCGGTCTCAAGTACTACGGCCAGACCACACTGGTCGGCGCACTGGCACTGGGGAAGGCGCACTCGGCAGGGGTGTTCAGCGGGGCAGAGTGGCCTTGCCGGTGGTGCCGGTGGCCCTGGGACCCGGCGCGTTCAGGCGTTGGTGTGCAGGAGGGTGTAGGCGTGTTGCAGGAAGCCCGTGGCTCTTGACGCGTTGGTGTTGGCGAGGGCGGCGAAAGCTGTCCGGGAGCGTGGGGCGAAGCCGATGAACGTGGTGAAACCCCGGGTGGCGCCGGAGTGGGAGAAGACCGACCGGCCGTCGACCTGGTGTCTGTACCACATCAGACAGAGCTGTTTGCCGCTTCGTGGGAGGCGCAGCTGTGCTTCTTGCACGGCGCGCAGTGCGGAGGGCAGGGGTGTGTCGTCGGGTTCGAGGTGGGCGCGGAGGTAGCGCAGCAGGTCGTTGCCGGTGGAGCGGAGAGCGCCGGCTGCGGGGAGAGCGGGGATCTGCCACGGTGGCATCGGGCGCCCGGAGTTGTACCCGACGGCCTGGGCCCTGTCGCTGCGGCAGTGGGTGGCGGTGAGGCCCAGCGGCCGGCAGATGCGCTCGTCCAGGAGGCGTGCGTAGGGCGTGCGGGTGGTGTGGGCCAGGGCCCGGCCCAGGAGTGCGGCACCGTAGTTGGAGTACCGGAAGTGTGTGCCCGGTGGGTGGGTGAGTCTGGTGCGGTGCACGGAGCGTGCCAGATCCTCCTCGGTGTAGGGCAGGTAGGGGTTGGTGGTGAGTTTCGGCAGGGCCTTGCGGAGGAGCCCGGGAGGCAGAGCGGGCAGGCCGGAGGTGTGGGTGGCCAGGTGCAGGGGGACGACGCGGTCTCCTCCCGGGCCGCGGAGTCGCAGTTCTCGCGGGAGGTAGGAGTTGAGGGGGGCGCGCGGGTCGACGTCGCCGTGGGCGGTGAGTCGGGCCAGCAGAAGGGCGGTGAAGGTCTTGGTGATCGAGCCCATCTCGTAAGCCGTGTCGGGGGTGGTGGGCTGTCCGGTGCGCGACTGGTGGCCGTGGCAGAAGACCTCGGACTGTCCGTTGCGCAGGACGGCGAGGGTGATGCTCGTGGCGCCCGGGGTCGCTTCGGCCAGGGCGGCGAGGTCGGATGCGCTCATCGTGGCGGCGCGGGCGAGGAGCCCAGGGCTCGGGCGAGGGTGAGGGTGCCGGCGGCGACGGCGACCACGGCGGTGTGTTCGTGGTTCTTGAACGCCAGCTCGGCGTCGTCCTCGACGGGATCATTGTCCCGCGGGGTGAGACCGTCGGGGTGCTGGACGGCAAGCAGGGGTTCCCACGCCTCGGCGGGACACTGCGGGTCGCCGATGCACGCGTCGGCGAACAGGAGTTCGCCCACCAGGTCCCACTGCCCCAGCTCGGTCCACACATCCACCCATACCGGTAGCCACTGCCGCAGGTAGCGGCGCATCGGTTCGGGCAGCCCGGAGGGTACGGCCCCCCAGTCCGTCAGGTGGAACACGGTGTGGGTGACGTCGTAGGCGGTGTTGAAGTCCAGGGCCCACGGTTCCGGGGTGGCGCCCAGCCAGGTGGCCGAGGCCAGTGCCGTCCAGTCGGGTTCCGGTCCGACGCCCAGCACGCGCCGGGCGTTCGCGATCGCCAGTCGCCGGTTGGGGAGGACTTCGCCGACGTGGGGCGCACGCAGCGTGGCACTGGAGGCCAGCAGCTCGTCCAGCTGCCGGTGACGCAGGCCCGCGACGACGAAGGACTGGTAGACCTCCATGGGGTCGCTGAGCATCAGGTGACGCAGTTGCCGCTCGTACAGGACATCACCCTGGCCCAGTTGGTTCCAGCAGAACTCGATCATCCGGCGGGCGATCTCGGTGTCGCGCGCTCCTGCCACCCCCTCACGCAGAACCAGGGACGCCGCGAGGGCGCACTCCGAGAGAGGTTTGTACGTCTCGTCGACGTCATCGCTCAGGTCGGACGAACCGTCCGCCGAAAAGTGGCCGCGGCCCACCTCGTGAGCGGCGTGAAGCCAGCCCAGGGCCTGGGAGGACCACTGCTGCACCGCGCCGAGAAGACCGGGGTCAGGCATCGACATGTCCTTCCAGCATCCGCTGCGCCAGGGTCCGGTCCAGGTCGACCAGCGCGCTTCCGCCGGCCACCTGGCCCAGCCGCACGACCAGCGCGCCGATCTCCAGAGGGACAGGTACCTGCACATGGTGCAACCAGGCCAGCCAACGCGTGAGCCGCGCCGCGGTGCGATAGTCCCGGCGCAGCATCGCCCGTGACGCTCCACGCCCGAGCATCAACGGGTTTTCACGGACCTCGCCGTGCAGCGGGCTCTCCAACCCCGGTACAGCCAGCGAGGCAAGCTGCGCCATCGACAGCGACCACTGCTGCCAGGTGCTTCGCGCGGGCAGCTCGCGGGGAGTACCCGTGTCCCGGCCGGGGAGCACCACACCGGCCCGGGACGACATCGTCCTGATGGACCACTCCCGCCAGGACCGCACCGCGTCCGGCGGCGGGTCGGCCAAGGGGAAGGCCAGATACGACTCTTTCATCACCTGGGCAGTGCGTGCATCAGGTGGTTGGGCGTGCAGCAGTTGCGGAGCGTACAGATCGACACCGAGGATCCGTACGGCGGCCAGCTCAGGGAGGGCAAGAGGGTCACGCCACACGACGGTGCCCCCGGCGCCGGTGAGGGCGTCGAGGACACGGTTCGCCATCCGTTCTGCCGCGAGGGCGTACTCACTGCGCAGTGAGTCAGCGCTGGTTGGCATAGGGCGATGGCTCCTGTCGGCAGCGGTTCTGTCTAACGACGGGGAGTCTTCGGAGCTTTCGGAGTCTTCGGCTCCTGGAGAAGCTTCAACTTGAGCAGGCACTCAGGCCTCGTAGCGGGCAGGGGACCGTCGCTGATGGCGGTCTCGCCCTCGGCCAGCAGACTGATCAGGACTTCCGCTTCAGTCGGCGAGGCGAGAAGCGTGCTCCTGGAGATGGGGACCACATGGGTGGACATCACATTCCTCCTCGAGGATCAGGGAGCCGCCCAGCTATAACCACCGATGCGACCACCTTTTCTCATGGCGTGCCGTATCTCAGAGGCTACCCCCGTGCGGTCTTCCCGACCCCCTCTGCGGTCAATATCTTTTTCTGCTTATTGGTCAGAAACGTATGGAGTCCCACCCGTTGAGCATGCAAGTGACGTGAGAGCCGCCGAAGTATTCGCGGACGATATGAGGCTGATGTTGTCGGTGGTGAAAGAACTCGTGCGTATGAGCCGCGAGTTCGGCCTGGCGGCTCTGACGTGGTGGCTGTGGGGCAGGCCTTTGAAGCGCGCCCCGCAGCCATCGAGCGTCGGCAGCCCGCCAGTTACCCAACTAATGCAGCTACACGGCTCGTTCGGCAGAAACCGATTTCCCGTCCTCGGCGCCCGGCACCATCCGGCCGGTAACCGCCCGGCGGGCGGCGAGTGCCCCGGGGACGGATACGACCGAGGTCTCGCTCACGCGTCGCCCGAAGCCTTGAGGCCGGCGACAAAGGCCGCGAACGATCTGACCGGCACGGAAAGCGTGCCGCGTGCGGGGGCCTTGGAGTCGCGGATGGCTATGCGACTGGGCAGGCCAGTTCGGGTATCGAGCGATTCGGGGAGCACGTCACCACGGCCAGGGACAGATATGAGGGACGTTCGAGATAGAAGCCGTACGACACATCGGCACCCGAGTGCAGTTGTTCGGCAGCGGTGTTCACCAGCCGGGCCAGGCGGGTCGTGTCCCGGTCACGCTCGGAGGCGAACCGGGGCGCGAACTCAGCCAGCCGCTCCCCGACCCATGCTGCCGCTTCCTTGGCCTCCTCCCAACTGCCGCGAACCAGGGAACGGGGCTTGATGAGCCAGTACGCCGTTTCCAGCGGTGGCAGACCGGATGTGGGGAACTCCGCTGCGACTTCCCGGTAGCGCTGGATCAGTTCAGGCTTGCTGCCGGGCGGGGGCGGCTCGGGGTGCGAGGGCCGTCGTAGGGCTTCCTGGTCGAAGCGTTCTCTGGGACCGGCCCACAGGTAGCCGTGATGGTGGTGCACCAGTCAATTCCCGTTCGGATGGGGTCGCGGGACCGACCGGCCCGGCTTGTGCGGATGCGGCCGGGCCGGTGGGGGAGAACGGAGGTCTAGACGTTCAGGCCGAAGCGCGCCGGGTCGATCCCGGCCGCGTCCAGTTCCTCCGTGGTGAACCTCAACGGTTGCGCGTCCGGCCGCTTGCTGTCACCCAGGGCCCAGGTGTCGTAACCGAGCCGGGCCAGGGTCACGCACGCCTCGCCGTCCGGGTGGGTATTTCCCCCGCACGCCTTCACGAACGAGGCCCCGCTGATGTCGAGCGCGTACAGGTCGATTCCGTTCAGCATCACTGCACCTTCCTGCTCAACTAATCGCGGTCATGACTGACCGCCGCCGCCCGGTGGTGGGCGGGAGACATGGGAAAGGGATGCGGACGCTTGAGCGAAGTTGCGGACCGACCTCCCGAGAGGCGGTGGCCGACGTCCGCATCTCGGCCGCGACAAGCTCCATAGGTTCATTCTGGCGCCTCAAAGGGCTGCTGTGGAGCGCTAGTCGCGTTGACGCATAAAACGGTCGGCCGCCTCTTCCAGAAACGCGCAGGCGTCGTCTCCGGTCAGCGCGTGCGACCAAAAGAGGTCGAACAAACCAAGGTGCTGCGTTACGTCTCTCGGGTCACGCAACACGACTTCCCCCGAAAACAGTTCGACTGTCACAAGGCGGTCGTCGTAGACCACGAAAATGTTCATCGGAGTGCCGGGGACGCGCTCCCCCTGCGGGACTATTCCGATCTCGACGTTGGGTTTCCTGTTCACTTCAGCCATGTGGGCGCATTGCGCGGCCATGGCCGGGAGGCTGGCGCGCTGCCACCTGACCGCCTGCTCGGTCATCAGGAACCAGAACCTGCGGGACCGGTCGTCCAGGATGGCTTGTCGGTCCATGCGAGCCTGTACTGCCCTCTGCACATCCCTCGCAGGATCACTGGCCACCGTGGGAGACAGCGTCTCCACGGCGTACTCACGGACATGCAGCAGGCCCGTAGGAATCGCCGGCAGGAAGTGCCGCATTACGCGAGAGGAACACTCAAGCGTCTTCAATTCGGCCTGTTTGTGGTACAGGCCGACGCGTGCGTAAGCCCGCCAAGACGCATAGTCGACGTTTGCCCGCCGTGCCAGCCTGAGCAGTTCGTCAGCGACGTCATTGGGCACAGCAAGTGCTTTGAGGATTCGCTCTACGTCGAGAACTGTCGGCAGCGTCCTACCGGTTTCGATGCGACTGATCTTCGTCTGGCTCATGTTGCAGCGGAGGGCCAGACGTTCCCCGCTGAGGCCGGAAGCACGGCGAAGACCCCGCAGGGCCTCCGCCAAGTCCTTCCGTTCTCTCGCTTGTGTTTCAGGTTCGATAGCCACTGAACGGTACGGCGCTTTCCAGGGCGAGGTCCTGCCATGCGAGATACTTACCGATATCAGCGTTCGTCATCAGCTCCCGATTGATCTGCGTCCCGTCGGGGCGGTAATTGAGATGGACGACCGTGGACTCATCGAACAGCCAGAAGTCCTGTTCCGGAAGTCCGGGATTGGGCCGGTCGGTCAGGTCGACGATTCGGTAGTCCTCACCGGCCGCCACATTCCCGGGGATGCACCACGCGAAGAGGTAGCGGCTGTACGGCGTCAGCGGCCGACGAACGATCTTCGCCCGGGTCATGGTCCGCCCCGCCGCCGCGTGGTCGCGGACGGTCCGGTGCCAGGGCGCGTTGAAGCCCTCGGGCATCGGCTCACCGTTCAGAAAGCTGCGAACGGTCTCGGCCTCGGCGGGCATGGTGTACGTCTGGTGCACTTCGAGCCGGAACGCGGACCGCTTGAAGTCACGGAAGTACGCCTGCCACTCGTCGCCGTCGAGGTACACGGGATCAGAGCCAGCCACGGGCACGCGCCGCCTCCTTCAAGACGTCTTCCGGAAGCAGGACGACCGACTCACCGTCGGGAGTCCGGTGCGCCACGTCGTAGCCTTGGACGGCCAGCATGCCAGGTTCCGCAGTGGCGTACACCGTCGGACAGTCACCGTTCCCGCACTTGGCATCGTCGCCGCCGCGCCTGCACGGTCCGCCGGCGATGATCCGTAATTCCTCCACCGAGGCTCCCTCCGGTCTGTGTGATGAGCAAGTTACGGACCGTCATACCCAGACGACAAGGGCGGCTCGGCGTCTAATCACGAAGTCGCATAGAACGGTGGGGGCGAGTCATCGGTGGACACGCCCAAGGTCTCGATCACACGTCGCCTGAAGCCTTGAGGCCTGCGACAAAGGCCGCGAACGAGTCGACCGGCACGGAAAGCGTGCCGCGTGCGGGGTCCTTGGAATCGCGGATGGTTATTCGGGTGGGCAGCTCGGCTATCTCGACACACATGTCACCGTCGCTGCCGTCCGAGTAGCTTGACTTGCGCCAGTTCATTACAGCTCCTTCGCCAGACGGTGAATGAAGTCCCGCGACGCGTCGGGCTCCAGGGACGCGCTCTTCACCCTTTGGTACAGGGTCTGAAGACGCATCAGCTCAGGCTCGGAATCGAAATAACGATTTCCGGCTGGCGAATCACGCCACCCGGTGTCCAACTTGGGAACTGGTCCTCCCAGGTACGTCATCGAAGTTCCGGCACCAGCGAAGCCGTCCTGGTCAAGGGGAATCACTCGCACCGACGCCCGTCCAGTCTCGATCTCGTCCAGAATCACACCGAGTTGTTCACGCAGCGCCTGGCGGTCGGACACCCGGACACGCAGAGCGAACTCGTGGACCAGAGTTTCGTACGGCTTGGGGGCGCTCTGGAAAGCTGCACGGCGTGCCATTCGATGCTCCACACGGGGAGTCACCTCGGACGGAGACAGTTCGGGCCTCATATAGCTGAAGACCGCACGCGCGTAGTCAGGCGTCTGCAACAAACCTGGCACGTGATTGATCATCACCTCGCGCACGAACGTCGCATGGTGTTCCACTTCGGCAGCATCCATGAATACCGGCGGCAGCACGCCGCGGAATTCCTCCCACCAGCCCCGCGTGCGGTCCGTCGCCATGGCCACCAGGGCTTCGATGTACGGCTCGTCCGTGCAGCCGTAGTGGGCTGCAAGCCGCCGCACCCTCTCGGCGCTCACGCCCGCCACCCCAGACTCGATCTGACTGATCTGGACGGCATCCGCACCGAGCAGAGCTGCGGCCTCACGCGACTTCAGATCCGCGGCCTCGCGCAGTCTGCGCAGCTCAGCACCCAGCCGTTTACGGCGGGTCGTGAGGTGCCTCTTCGGCGGCACGCGCCTCTCCCTGTCTCAACTGCCCGGTTCACGTACCTCGTTCGGGTAGCCAGGATACGGCAACGGGTTGCGCGATCCTAATGTTAGGAAATACCGTCAGTACCGCACCGCACACGCTGCGCAACCCCGGGGCACCGGAAGCGCACCGCGTCGTCGTGCCATGACGTCGCGGCAATGACACCGGACCGCCCCTCCCTCACCCCACTTCCCCAGAAGCGGAGCCCCCGCATGCCTGAAACCGGAGCCCTCGCGGAGCCCTGGGAGTACTCCCTCCACGTCCCGAACGACCCCCGTGCCGTCACCGTCAGCCGCCGCACCCTCCGGCTGATCCTCACCCTGCACGGCCTGATCGGGCTGGTGGACACGGCCGAACTCCTCGCCGCCGAGCTGGTGTCCAACGCCGTACTGCACACGAAGGGCCCCGCCGCCCTGCGGGTCCGCTGGTCGCCGCCGCACACGCTGCGCATCGGGGCCTGGGACGCCGACCCCGAACCCCCGCACTTCCCCGGCGAACTGAAGGAGTACTCGGCCGACGACGAAGGCGGGCGGGGGCTGCTCCTGGTCAGGTCGTGCTCGGACCTCTGGGGCTGGCAGCCGCTGACCCGGTTCGGCAACCGGGGCAAGTACGTCTGGTGCGAGCTGGCCGCAGGCTGAAACGACAACGGAGAGACCACCATCATGCTCAAGCCAGACCCCGCCGTGATCTACCTCCGCGTGGAGACCGGCCGCCCGCCCGGCGCCGCCGAGGACGACGCGCGAGCCTTCGCCGGCAGGCGCGGGCTGACGGTCGCCGGTGTCGTCACGGACCCGTACGGCGACGCCGATCCGTGCGAGCGCGCCGGATGGCGGCGCGTCCGGGACATGGCCGCGGCCGGTGAGATCGGCACCGTCATCGTCCGGTTACCGTCCTGCCTCGCCCCGGAGGACGCGCACGAGGTGCGCTACCGCGAGATGCGGTGGCTGCTCGACCGCGGCGTGCGGGTGCGGTTCTCGTGGCCCGCGTTGACCCCGCCCGACGGCGGGGCCGGATGAGAGGGCGCTCACCACGCCAGCTGGGCGATCTCCTCCGCCACCACCGCGCACGCGTCCGCCGCCGGGTCGATGAGCGGGAAGTGACCGACGTCCTCCAGCAGGGTCAGGCCCACCACCTCGCCCGCTCGGGCCGCCGCGTCCGCGTACGACTCGGCGACCGCCTGCGGTACGTCGATGTCCTCGCGGCCCTGGACCAGCGTGGTGGCGATGCCGGTCGGCAGGAGCAGGACCGGGTCGGCGTACGGGCGGCGCTCGGCGAACACCCCTACGCCGCCCAGGAGTTGCCGCGCCGCGCCCCCGCACACGTCCAGCGTGTCCGCGACCGCCAGGTCGGCGATCGGGGCGAGCGCGACCACGCCGCGCAGAGGCGCGGGCCGGTCGGTGCGCCACGGGGCGTCGGCGGGCAGGAGGTGCCGGGCGGCGACCCACAGGGCGAGGTGACCGCCCGCCGAGTGACCGGTGACGACGACGCGGCGCGCGTCGGCCCCGGGCAGCGCCTCCCGCGCCAGCGCGGGCAGCGCGTCCAGCGCGGCGGCCACGTCGTCGAAGGTGTCGGGCCAGCGGCCCGCCGCCCCGCCCCCGCCTCCCGGGTCCGCACCCCGCCGGTACTCCACGCTGGCCACCGCGAACCCCCGGTCGGCGAGGAACGCGGCGAACGGGCTGATGTGCCGGCGGTCGTAGGCGGCCCGCCAGGCCCCGCCGTGCAGCACGACGACCAGCGGGGCCGGGCCGCCGGGGCCCACCTCGCGGCGTGCGGCGTAGAAGTCGATCACCTGGTCGGGGTGGTTCCCGTACGCCGCGCTCACGTCGGGGTCGGCCACCGGGTGCGAGAAGGCCGACTTCTCCTCGGCGGCGGCGCGGACAGCGGCGTTCTCCGGTTCTGCGGCGGCGTCCGGCATGCTCCAACCTCTCAGCGATGAAACGGATTTGGCGGACCAGGAGAGAGAATCGGCCGTTGGCCGGGACGGTACCAGGCAGGTGACGTGCGCGGACACGGGGATGTCACGCACGGTGAGGATCAAACGGTTCTGCCGTTTCGTTACCCTGGCCGGGGAGCCCGCGCCCGGGCCGGACGGGCCCGCGCCGCCGCCCCACCCGTACGAAGGAGGCCGACATGTCCGCCGAACCCGGCACCGTACGCCCCGGAGGACGTACCGCCCGGGTCCGCGCGGCGGTGCTGCGGGCGGCCGGCGACGTGCTCGCGGAGCGGGGGTTCGCCCACCTCGACCTCGCGGACGTGGCCCGGCGCGCCGAGGTCGGCAAGACGACCGTCTACCGGCGCTGGGGCACCCCGGCCGCCCTCGTCGCCGACCTGCTCGCCGACATGGCCGAGCAGTCGCTGCCCCGCACCGACACCGGCAGTGTCCTCGGCGACCTGCGCGCCAACGCGGACCTGGTCCGGCGCACGCTCGCCGACCCCCGCCAGGGCGCGCTGTTCCGCGCGGTCATCGCGGCGGCGAGCTGCGACGAACGCACCGCCGGGGCGCTGCGGCGGTTCTACGCCGTACGGGTCGCCGAGTGGGCGCCGTGCGTCGAACAGGGCGTCAGGCGCGGGGAGGTGCCGGCCGGGACCGACGCGGCGGCGGTCGTCCGCGCCGTGTCGGCCCCGCTGTACTACGCCCTGCTCACCACCGGCGAGGCCCCGGACCCGGCCGCCGCGGACCGCGCGGCACGCGCCGCGTTCGCCGCCGCGGCGGCCGGGGTGTACGTCACCGGCCCCGGGGCCTGACCCTCACGCCAGCACCTCGGCGAGCACCCGCGCCGCCCGCTCCGCGTCCGCGAAACCGACGTACAGCGGGGTGAAGCCGAAGCGCAGCACGTCCGGGGCGCGGAAGTCGCCGATCACGCCCCGCTCGATCAGCCGCTTCATCACGTCACCCGCGTCGTCGCAGCGCAGCGCGACCTGGCTGCCGCGCTCGGCGTGGGCGAGCGGCGTCAGGCACTCCACCCGGCCCTCGGGGACGTACGCCGTGACGCACCTCAGGAAGAAGTCCGTCAGGGCGAGCGACTTGGCGCGCACCGCCTCGACCGGGACGCCCTCCCACACCTCCAGGGCCGCCTCCAGGGCGAGCATGGACAGGATGTCCGGCGTGCCGACCCGGCCGCGCCGCACGCCGGACGCCGCCTCGTACTCCGGGGTCATCCCGAAGGGCTCGGCGTGCGAGGTCCAGCCGGGCAGCGGGGAGTCGAAGCGGTCCTGGAGGCCGCGGCGCACGTACAGGTAGGCCGGGGAGCCCGGCCCGCCGTTGAGGTACTTGTACGTGCAGCCGACCGCCAGGTCCACGCCGTGCTCGTCCAGGCCGACCGGCAGCGCGCCCGCGCTGTGGCACAGGTCCCACACGGCGTACGCGCCCGCCTCGTGCACGGCGGCCGTGAGCCCCGGCAGGTCGTGCAGCCGGCCGGCGCGGTAGTCGACGTGGTTGAGCAGCACGGCGGCGGTGCGCGGACCGAGCGCGTCCGGGACCTGCGCGGGCGTCACCGGGCGCAGGGTGCGGCCGGTGAGCCGGGCGGCCGACGCGGCGATGTACCCGTCGGTCGGGAACGTCGTCGCGTCGACCAGGATCTCGTCCCGGCCGTCCCCGGCGAGGCGCACCGCGCCCACCACCGCCTTGAAGACGTTGACGCTGGTCGAGTCGCCGACCACGATCTGCCCCGGCGCGGCGCCGACGAGCGGCGCGATCCGGTCGCCGATCCGCTCGGGCGCCGTCCACCAGCCGCTCTCCTCCCAGGACCGGATGCGCAGCTCGCCCCACTGGCGGCGTACGACGTCCGCGATCCGGTCGGGCACCGCGGCGGGCAGCGCGCCGAGGGAGTTGCCGTCGAGGTAGACCGCGTCGTCGAGGACGAACCGGGCGCGCAGCCCGGCCAGCTCGTCGGACGCGTCGCGTTCCCTCGCCTCCGCGGCGAGGCCGGGCACCTGCCGGGACACCGGCTCCGTCACCACGTCAGACATACGACCGCGCCGTCCACAGCTCGGGGAACACGTTCTTCTGCGCCCGCTTCTCCAGCCACGCGACACCCGCGGAGCCGCCCGTGCCGGCCTTGGCGCCCATCGCGCGGCGGGTGGCGACCAGGTGGTCGTTGCGCCAGCGCCACACCAGTTCCGCGACGTTGGTCAGCGCCTCGCCCAGGCGGGTCAGCTCGGCGTTCTGGTCCCCGGCGTAGACGGCCGCCCAGGCCGCCTCCACCTCGGGCGACGGCTCGTACCGCCGGGACACGTCACGCCGCAGCACGGCGTCCGGGATGTCGTACCCGCGGCGGGCCAGCAGCCGCACGGCCTCGTCGTAGAGGCTCGGCTCGTGCAGGGCCTTCTCCAGTTCCGCGTGGGCGCGCGGCGCGCCCCGGTGCGGGACCAGCATGGACGCGGACTTCTCGCCGAGCAGGAACTCCAGGCGGCGGTACATCGCCGACTGGAAGCCGGAGCCCTCGCCGAGGGCGGAGCGGTACGCGTTGAACTGTGCCGGCGTGAGCTGGGCGAGCGGCGTCCAGGAGGCGTTCAGCGCCTCCAGTTCGCGCACGGAACGCTTCAGCGCGGCGATCGCCGTCGGCACGTCGTCCGAGCGCAGGGCGCGCGCGGCGGTCTCCCACTCGTGGACGATGACGGTGAACCACAGTTCCATGACCTGGGTGGTGACCAGGAAGACCATCTCGCCGGGATCGTCGGACAGGGTCTGCTGGAGGTGCGTGAGCACGTCCGCCTTGACGTAGTCCTCGTACGGCGTCGTACCGGCGAAGTCGAGATGCGGGGTCTCGGGCTCTTGAGCCTGGTCAGCCTGGTGAGCCTGGTGGGACATCGCTGTCTCCTGTGTGTACTCCGGGTAGCGGTCCGCCCCTGCCGATGCCGGCACGGGGGCCCCGGTCCCCACTCGCATCCTCCGCAATCGTCCCCCGCCAGGGCAAGGGCCGCCTGGTCGGGGTGGCCCGTCCGGTCACGGGTGGCCCGCCAGCATGCCGTGCCACAGGCCCGGGAAGTCGGGCACGGTCTTGGCGGTGGTCGCCACGTTCTCCACCTCGATGCCGGGCACGACCAGGCCGAGCACCGCGGCGGCGGTGGCCATCCGATGGTCCTCGTAGGTGCGCACGACCCCGCCGCGCAGGGGCCGCGGGCTGATCCTCAGCCCGTCCGCCGTCTCGGTGACGTCGCCGCCGAGCGCGTTGATCTCCCTGGTGAGCGCGGCGAGCCGGTCGGTCTCGTGGAACCGCAGGTGGGAGATGCCGCGCAGGCGGGACGGGGAGTCGGCGAGGGCCGCGACCGCCGCGAGGACCGGGGCCAGCTCACCGGCCTCGTGCAGGTCCGCGTCGATGCCGTGGACCGCTCCCGAGCCGGTGAACCGCAGGCCCTCGGGGGTGAACTCGGCCGTCCCGCCCATCCTCGTGAACAGGTCGCGCAGGGCGTCACCGGGCTGGGTCGTGCGCCTCGGCCAGTCCGGGACGACCACGGTGCCGCCGGTGACCAGCGCGGCGGCCATGAAGGGCTGGGCGTTGGACAGATCCGGTTCGACGGTCATGTCCCTGCCGAGCAGAGGGCCGGGCGCCACCCGCCAGCGGTCCGGCCCGCCGCCGTCCCCGAGTGCTTCCACGTGGGCCCCGGCGGCCCGCAGCATCGCCACCGTCATACGGATGTGCGGCATCGACGGCACGGTCGGGCCGGTGTTGCGGACCTCCAGGCCGCGCTCGAACCGGGGCCCCGCCAGCAGCAGCGCCGAGACGAACTGCGACGACGAGGACGCGTCGACGCCGACCGTGCCCCCGGTGGGCGCGCCCGTGCCGTGCACGGTCAGCGGCAGGGTCCCCCGCCCCTCGTCGGCCACGCGGACACCGAGCGCCCGCAGCGCGTCCGTGACACCACTCAGTGGTCTCTCACGGGCGCGCGGGTCGCCGTCGAAGCGCACCTCGCCCTCCGCGAGCGCGGCGACCGGCGGCAGGAACCGCATCACCGTGCCGGCGTTGCCCACGTCCACGGCGGCCGGGCCCCGCAGGGCACCGGGGAGGACCCTCCAGTCCCCGTTCGGCAGGTCGTCGACGCGGACGCCCAGGGCGCGCAGACCGGCCGCCATCAGCAGGGAGTCGCGGCTGCGCAGGGGTCTGCGGACGAGGCCGGGCCCGTCGGCCAGGGCGGCCAGCACCAGCGCGCGGTTGGTGACCGACTTGGAGCCGGGGACGGTGACGGTCGCATGGACCGGGGCGGACGCGGTCGGGGCGGGCCACAGGTCCGGCGACACGTCACCTTCCCGGCCCGAGCCGGACCCGCCGGGGGCCGGGACGGCGTGCCGTCGGCCGCTCATGCTCCCGCCTCGCCGCAGGCGGCGCCCAGCAGCGCCGGGCCGGGGCCTTCGAGGACGGCGCCGCCACCCAGAGCCAGCACCCCGTCGTGCCCGGCGAGCGCGGACCGCACCGCCCGCCGTTCCAGCTCACGGAAACGGGACTCACCGTCCGCGCCGAAGATGTCGGCGATCTCCCGGCCCTCGGCGGCCACGACGTCCGCGTCCGTGTCCCGGAAGCCGCAGCCCAGGCGGGCGGCAACCAGCTCGCCGACGGCGGATTTGCCGACGCCCATCGGGCCGACGAGAACGACGACCGGACCCGTACTCATCGCACGGCCAGGCTGCCGAGGTACGACGTGACATTGCGGCGGGTCTCCGTCACCGAGTCGCCGCCGAACTTCTCCGCCACCGCGTCCGCCAGGACGAGCGCGACCATCGCCTCCGCCACGATCCCCGCCGCCGGGACCGCGCACACGTCGGAGCGCTGGTGATGAGCCTGCGCCGCCTCACCGGTCACCACGTCGACCGTCCGCAGCGCCCTCGGCACGGTCGCGATCGGCTTCATCGCCGCCCGCACCCGCAGCAGTTCACCCGTGCTCAGACCACCCTCCGTACCACCGGAACGGCCCGTGACCCGCTTGATGCCCTCATCCGTCGTGACGATCTCGTCGTGGGCCTTCGAGCCGGGGACCCGCGCCAGGTCGAAACCGTCGCCGACCTCGACGCCCTTGATCGCCTGAATGCCCATCAGCGCGGCGGCCAGCCGGGCGTCCAGCCTGCGGTCCCAGTGCACGTGCGAACCGAGACCGACCGGCACGCCGTAGGCGAGTACCTCCACCACACCGCCGAGGGTGTCGCCGTCCTTGCGGGCCTGGTCGATCTCCGCGACCATCGCCTTCGACGCGTCCAGGTCCAGACAGCGCACCGGGTCGGCGTCCAGCCGCTCCACGTCGGCCGGCGTGGGGCACACCCCGTAGGGGGCCTGCGCGCCCGCCAGTTCCACGACGTGGCTGACGATCTCGACGCCGGCCGTCTCCTTCAGGTACGAGCGGGCCACCGCGCCCAGCGCCACCCGCGCCGCGGTCTCCCGCGCCGAGGCACGCTCCAGCACCGGACGCGCCTCGTCGAAGCCGTACTTCTGCATCCCCGCCAGATCCGCGTGCCCCGGCCGGGGACGGGTCAGCGGCGCGTTGCGGGCCAGGCCCGCGAGCACCTCCGGGTCCACCGGGTCGGCCGCCATGACCTGCTCCCACTTGGGCCACTCGGTGTTGCCCACCATGATCGCCACCGGGGAGCCGAGGGTGAGGCCGTGCCGGACGCCCCCCAGCAGGGTGACCTCGTCACGCTCGAAGTTCATGCGGGTGCCGCGGCCGTGGCCCAGCCGCCGCCTCGCCAGGTGGTCCGCCACCATGTCCGTGGTGACCGGCACGCCGGCGGGAAGGCCCTCCAGCGTCGCCACCAGTGCGGGGCCGTGGGACTCCCCCGCGGTCAGCCAGCGCAACCTGCTCAACGTCCGGCGTCCTTTCCCCCGAAGTCGGTGTGGCCGTGCATCACTGGTCCCGGTACATCTCGGCGACCAGGAACGCCAGGTCGAGCGACTGGCTGCGGTTGAGCCGCGGGTCGCAGGCCGTCTCGTAGCGCTGGTGCAGGTCGTCCACGGACACCTCGTCGCCGCCGCCCACGCACTCGGTGACGTCGTCGCCGGTCAGCTCCACGTGGATGCCACCCGGGTGGGTGCCGAGCGCCTTGTGGACCTCGAAGAAGCCCTTCACCTCGTCCAGTACGTCGTCGAAGCGGCGGGTCTTGTGCCCGGAGGCCGCCTCGAAGGTGTTGCCGTGCATCGGGTCGCAGACCCACGCCACCACCGCGCCGGATGCCGTGACCTTCTCCACCAGCTCCGGCAGCCGGTCGCGGACCGTGCCCGCGCCCATCCGCGTGATGAAGGTCAGCCGGCCCGGCTCACGGTCCGGGTCGAGCCGGTCGATCAGCGCCAGCGCCTCGTCCGGCGTGGTGCCCGGGCCGAGTTTCACGCCGACCGGGTTGCGGATCCGCGAGGCGAACTCGATGTGCGCGTGGTCCGGCTGGCGGGTGCGCTCGCCGATCCACACCATGTGCGCGGACACGTCGTACAGCCGGCCGGTGCGCGAGTCGACGCGGGTGAGCGCCGACTCGTAGTCCAGCAGCAGCGCCTCGTGCGACGAGAAGAACTCGACGGTCCTGAACTCCTCCGGGTCCGCCCCGCACGCGTGCATGAAGTTCAGCGCCCGGTCGATCTCCCGGGCCAGGGCCTCGTAACGCCGCCCGGACGGCGAGGACTTCACGAAGTCCTGGTTCCAGGCGTGCACCTGGCGCAGGTCGGCGTAGCCGCCGGTGGTGAAGGCACGCACCAGGTTCAGCGTGGAGGTGGAGGCGTGGTACATGCGCTTGAGCCGCTGCGGGTCCGGGACGCGGGCCTCCTCGGTGAACTCGGGGCCGTTCACCGAGTCCCCGCGGTACGTCGGCAGGGTCACGCCGCCGCGGGTCTCGGTCGGCTTGGAGCGCGGCTTGGAGTACTGGCCGGCGATCCGGCCGACCTTCACCACCGGCACGGAGGCGGCGTA
>NZ_JBFBAX010000045.1:0-34972 GCF_040682395.1 Streptomyces sp. NPDC051207
CTGGCGTTGACTTTTGGCACGCTGTTGAGTTCTCAAGGAACGGACGCTTCCTTTGTACTCACCCTCTCGGGCTTTCCTCCGGGCGCTTCCCTTCGGTCTTGCGTTTCCGACTTTATCAGAGGTTCTGAGTCGGAATTCCCACCCCGTCCGGTCCCCCTGACGCACGAAGTGGTCGGGTTCCCGTCTGGGCGGGGTCGTAAACGTACTGGAGCGGGGCGCCCCGATGCAAATCGAGGGCCCCGCCCCTGGGTTGGCACTGTCTGGAGGCCCGACGGACCGTCAGACCTCCACCACGACAGGGAGGATCATCGGCCGGCGCCGGTAGGTGTCGGAGACCCACTTGCCCAGTGTGCGGCGGACGAGCTGCTGCATCTGGTGGGGTTCGACGACGCCGTCCTGGGCCGATCTCTCCAGCACCTCCGTGATCTTCGGGATGACGTCCCCGAAGGCGGAGTCCTCGATGCCGGAGCCGCGGGCCTGTACGTGCGGGCCGCCCGTGATCTTGCCGGTGGACGAGTCGAGGACGACGAAGACCGAGATGATGCCCTCGTCGCCGAGGATCCTGCGGTCCTTCAGCGCCGGCTCGCCGACGTCGCCGACGGAGAGGCCGTCGACGTAGACATAGCCCGCCTGGACCTTGCCGGAGATCTTCGCCTTGCCCTCGACCAGGTCCACGACCACACCGTCCTCGGCGATGACGATGCGGTCGTGCGGTACGCCGGTCAGGGCGCCCAGCTCGGCGTTGGCCCGCAGGTGGCGCCATTCGCCGTGCACCGGCATCAGGTTCTTCGGCCGGCAGATGTTGTAGAAGTAGAGCAGTTCGCCCGCCGAGGCGTGGCCCGAGACGTGCACCTTGGCGTTGCCCTTGTGGACGACGTCGGCGCCCCAGCGGGACAGGCCGTTGATGACGCGGTAGACCGCGTTCTCGTTGCCGGGGATGAGCGACGACGCCAGGATCACCGTGTCGCCCTCGACGATGCGGATCTGGTGGTCGCGGTTGGCCATGCGGGACAGGGCCGCCATCGGCTCGCCCTGGGAGCCCGTACAGACCAGGACCACCTCGTGGTCCGGCAGGTCGTCCAGCGTTTTCACGTCCACGACCAGGCCCGGCGGCACCTTCAGATAGCCGAGGTCACGCGCGATGCCCATGTTGCGGACCATGGAGCGGCCGACGAAGGCGACGCGGCGGCCGTACTCGTGCGCCGCGTCGAGGATCTGCTGGATGCGGTGGACGTGGCTGGCGAAGCTGGCCACGATGATCCGCTTGCGGGCCCCGGCGAAGACCTGGCGCAGCACGTTGGAGATGTCCCGCTCGGGCGGGACGAACCCCGGCACCTCGGCGTTCGTCGAGTCGGAGAGGAGGAGGTCGATGCCCTCCTCGCTCAGCCGCGCGAAGGCGTGCAGGTCGGTGAGGCGGCTGTCCAGCGGGAGCTGGTCCATCTTGAAGTCGCCGGTGTGGACGGCCAGGCCGGCCGGGGTGCGGATGGCGACGGCGAGGGCGTCGGGGATGGAGTGGTTCACCGCGATGAACTCGCAGTCGAACGGGCCGATGCGCTCGCGCTGTCCTTCCGACACCTCCAGGGTGTACGGGCGGATGCGGTGTTCCTGGAGCTTGGCCTCGATCAGGGCGAGGGTCAGCTTGGAGCCGATCAGCGGGATGTCCGGCTTCTCGCGCAGGAGGAAGGGGACACCGCCGATGTGGTCCTCGTGGCCGTGGGTGAGGACGATGCCCTCGATGTCGTCGAGGCGGTCCCGGACGGAGCTGAAGTCCGGCAGGATCAGGTCGATTCCGGGCTGCTCGTCCTCGGGGAAGAGCACTCCGCAGTCGACGATCAGGAGGCGTCCGCCGTACTCGAAGACCGTCATGTTGCGGCCGATCTCGCCGAGGCCGCCGAGCGGGGTGACCCGCAGGCCGCCTTCGGGGAGCGGCGGGGGCGGGCCCAGTTCAGGGTGCGGATGACTCAAAAGACTCTCCTCAACCACGCGCGCCACGTACCGGTGGCACGTGGCGCGCGTGACGTTCGTGCAGAAGCAGTTGTCGTGGGTCTGCGGGCACCGGTGGCCCGCTATTCAGTTGTGAAGTCCGATGTCAGAGCTGTACCCCGCCGGCAGCAAGATCGATCTTGAGCTGCTCGATCTCTTCGGGCATGCATTCGACCATGGGCGCGCGCAGCGGTCCGGCGGGCAGGCCCTTGAGGGTGAGGGCGGCCTTCGTGGTCATGACGCCCTGGGTGCGGAACATGCCCGTGTAGACGGGGAGCAGCTTCTGGTGGATCTCGGTCGCCTTGTGGACGTCGCCCGCGGTGTACGCCTCGACCAGGGCGCGCAGCTCGGGGGTGACGACGTGGCCGACGACGGATACGAAGCCGACCGCGCCCACGGAGAGCAGCGGGAGGTTCAGCATGTCGTCGCCGGAGTACCAGGCGAGGCCGGAGCGGGCGATGGCCCAGCTGGCCCGGCCGAGGTCGCCCTTGGCGTCCTTGTTGGCGACGATCCGCGGGTGCTCGGCGAGACGGACGAGCGTCTCCGTGTTGATGGGTACGCCGCTGCGGCCCGGGATGTCGTAGAGCATGACCGGCAGTTCCGTGGCGTCGGCGACGGCCCGGAAGTGGCGATAGAGGCCCTCTTGCGGGGGCTTGTTGTAGTACGGGGTGACGACGAGCAGGCCGTGGGCGCCGGTGCGCTCCGCGGCGCGGGCGAGCTCGATGCTGTGGTGGGTGTCGTTGGTGCCGACTCCGGCGACGACGTGGGCCCGGTCGCCGACCGCTTCCAGGACCGCCCGTACGAGGTCCGCTTTCTCCGCGTCGCTGGTGGTGGGGGACTCGCCGGTGGTGCCGTTGATGATCAGGCCGTCGTTGCCTGCGTCCACCAGGTGGGCGGCGAGCCGCTGCGCGCCGTCGAGGTCGAGTGCGCCGTCCGCCGTGAAGGGCGTGACCATGGCGGTGAGGACCCTCCCGAAGGGGGTCTGCGGAGTGGAGGTCGGAGCCATGGGTTACACGCTACTCGTTGCTCAGGACGGGGTCTGCTCCAGGGCAGGCGACAAGTCGTGACAAAGGTGGAGCCCGGCACTGCCTGCTCGGGGGTTCAAGCAGTGCCGGGTCCGTCTGATCAGGCTAGATGAACTTCTCGAAATGCCGCAATACGGACACCGCGCAGGGCTGACCCGCACATGTGTGCCCGGCGCGGGAACGCGGACGCGCAGCGGGGCACGTCAGGGCGCGACCCGTCCGTTGGCGTTGAAGGCGGCGTAGGTCAGCGGCATGAGCTCCGCCCAGGCGGCTTCCATCCGCTCGCCGACCATCTCGATCTCGCGCTGCGGGAAGGACGGCACCTTGGCCAGCTCGTGCTGGGTGCGCAGGCCGAGGAAGTGCATCAGCGAGCGCGCGTTGCAGGTGGCGTACATCGAGGAGTACAGCCCGACGGGCAGGACCGAACGGGCGACCTCGCGGGCGACGCCGGCCTCCAGCATCTGCCGGTAGGTGCGGTAGGCCTGCCGGTAGGACTCCGCCATGGACTCCGACACCAATCGGTGCTGCTCCTCGGTGCCCTCGACGAACTCGTACTTGCCCGGGCGGCCCTGCTGGACCAGCTTGCGGGAGGGGCCGGGGACGTAGAAGACCGGCTGGAGCTCGCGGTAGCGGCCCGATTCCTCGTTGTAGGACCAGCCCACGCGGTGCCGCATGAACTCGCGGAAGACGAAGATCGGGGCGCTGATGAAGAAGGTCATCGAGTTGTGCTCGAACGGGCTGCCGTGCCGGTCCCGCATGAGGAAGTTGATGAGCCCCTTCGAGCGCTCCGGGTCCTTCTTCAGCTCGTCCAGGGACTGCTCCCCGAGGGTCGAGACGCGGGCTGCGAACAGCACGTCGGAGTCGGCCGCGCTGTGCTTCACCAGTTCCACGGTGACGTCGCCGCGAAGTTCGATCTTGAAGTCGTCGTCTGTGCCGGTCACGGTACGAAGGGCCTCCCCATCTCGTCTTTTCCGGACGCCACTCTACGGGCGATCCCGGACGGCGGACGCACACCTCGTCCGGGCCCCCAAGGGTGGTGACCGGGGACACAGGTCGATAACCTCACCGGGCCAGCCCCCGCATGGATCGAGTGAGGAACCGCCGTGCCCCTGCCCTTCCTGACGGCCGACCGCGTCTTCGATTCCACGGACGACGTCGCCCTGCCGTACGACGACCGCGACCGCTGGCGGCGCCCCTACCGGCCCGGCCCGTGGCGGGTGGGCACCGCGGCGGTGGCGCTGCTGTTCGCGTCGTTCGTGCTGTTGGCGGCCGTCGTCATCGCGCTGACGGACAGTGTGGCGGCGGCCGGACCGGTCTTCGCCGTGGCGGGAGCCGTCATCGTCTGCGCCGTGCGGCTGCTGCGCATCGGCGTGTGGGTGAGCGCGTCCGGGCTGCGGCACGTGCGTTTCTTCGGCACGCGGACGACGCCCTGGGAGCAGGTCGTCACGGTCCGGACGGTGCAGCAGCCGGTGCGCTGGCTCGGGCTGCCGCGCGCCGTGCAGGGGCAGGCGCTGGTGCTCGCCCGGCAGGGGCGTCCGGCCGAGGCCGCTCCGCCGCTGCTGACCTCGCACAACGCGGACTTCCTGGCGCGGGCGGAGGCCTTCGACCGGGCCGCCGACTCGGTGGAGGCGTGGGCCGAGGAGTACCGGCACGGCTGAGCGCCCCCGGCCGGCTACGGCGAGGGGCCCGGTCCGGGCGTGCGGACCGGGCCCCTCGTCGTGACGTGGGGTGTGTCGCCGTCACCTGTGCCGGGGTGTCACTTCGAGGCCCGGTGCAGGGCGATCGCCCGCTGCATCGCCTTGCGGGCGCGCGGTGTGTCGCGGGCGTCCTGGTAGGCGACGGCGAGCCGGAACCAGCTGCGCCAGTCGTCGGGGGCGGCTTCCGTCTCGGCCTTGCGCCTGGCGAACACCTCGTCGGCCGAGTCGCGGTCGATGCGCCCGGAGGGCGTGCGCCTCAGCTCGTCGACGGGCAGTCCGCCCTCGGCGTCGAGTTCGGCGGCGAGCTGGTTGGCCCGGCGGACGAACTGGGTGTTCTTCCACAGGAACCACAGTCCGATCACCGGCAGGATCAGTACCGCGAGGCCGAAGGCGACGGTGACGGGCGTGCCGGTCTCGATGAGGATGACGCCGCGGCTGCCGACCAGGACGAAGTAGAAGACCAGGACGGCGGCCGTGACGGCGTAGGTGAGCTTCGCGCGCATGGGGTCAGGGGCTCAGTTCAGGTCCAGGAAGTGTTCCAGGCCGAAGGTGAGGCCCGGGGTGCTCACCACGCGCCGCACGCCGAGCAGGATGCCCGGCATGAAGCTGCTGTGGTGCAGGGAGTCGTGCCGCACGGTGAGGGTCTCGCCCTCGCCGCCGAGCAGGACCTCCTGGTGGGCGAGCAGGCCGCGCAGCCGGACGGCGTGCACCGGGACGCCGTCGACGTCCGCGCCGCGGGCGCCGTCCAGGGCGGTGACCGTGGCGTCCGGTGCCGGGGCGCTGCCGGCCCGGCGGCGGGCCTCGGCGATGAGCTGGGCCGTGCGGGTGGCGGTGCCGCTGGGGGCGTCGACCTTGTTCGGGTGGTGCAGTTCGACGACCTCGACGGACTCGAAGTACGGGGCGGCGAGCTGCGCGAACTTCATGGTGAGGACGGCGCCGAGGGAGAAGTTCGGCGCGATGAGCACGCCCGTCTGCGGGGACTGGGCGAGCCAGCCCTTCAACTGCGCGAGGCGGTCGTCGGTCCAGCCGGTGGTGCCGACGACGGCGTGCATGCCGTGGCGTACGCAGAAGTCGAGGTTGCCCATGACGGAGGCGGGCGTGGTCAGCTCGACCACGACCTCGGCACCGCTGTCGGCCAGCGTCTCCAGCTTGTCGCCCCGGCCGAGGGCGGCGACCAGTTCCAGGTCCTCGGCGGCCTCGACTGCCCGTACCGCCTCGGATCCGATGCGGCCCTTGGCTCCGAGGACCGCCACGCGCAGCTTGCTCATGTTGTTGCTTCCTTACGGGAGGGGGTGGGCCAGGGTCCGTCCGTGCGCCGGACGGGCCTAGGCGACGGCGTCCTGCAGCCGGGACGCCTGCTTGTCCTTCAGCGGGCCGATGACCGACAGCGAGGGCCGCCGTCCCAGGACGTCCCGCGCCACGGAACGGACGTCGTCCGGGGTGACCGAGGCTATCCGGGCCAGCATGTCGTCGACGGACATCTGGTCGCCCCAGCACAGCTCGCTCTTGCCGATACGGTTCATCAGCGCGCCGGTGTCCTCCAGGCCGAGGACCGTGGAGCCGCGGAGCTGGCCGATGGCGCGGCCGATCTCCTCGTCGGACAGGCCGTGTTCGGCGACGTGGTCGAGTTCGTCGCGGCAGATCGTCAGCACGTCGTGGACCTGCGACGGCCGGCAGCCGGCGTACACGCCGAACAGACCGCAGTCGGCGAAGCCCGAGGTGTACGAGTACACGCTGTAGGCCAGGCCGCGCTTCTCGCGTACCTCCTGGAACAGGCGCGACGACATGCCGCCGCCGAGGGCGGTGTTGAGGACGCCGAGTGCCCAGCGGCGCTCGTCCGTGCGCGCCAGACCGGGCATGCCGAGCACGACATGGGCCTGTTCGGTCTTGCGGCCGACCAGTTCGACGCGGCCCGCGGTGCGCAGGGTGCGCCGCCCGCCGCGCGGCGCGACGGGCTCGGCCGTGAGGTCCTTGAGGGCGCCGGCCCGCTCGAACGCGGCGCGGACCTGGCGCACGACCTTGTGGTGGTCGACGTTGCCCGCGCAGGCGACCACGAGGTGGGTCGGGTCGTAGTGCTTCCTGTAGAAGCGGCGGATGCGGTCGGCGGTCAGGGCGTTGACCGTGTCGACGGTGCCGAGGACGGGACGGCCGAGGGGGTTGTCGCCGAACATCGTGTGCGCGAACAGGTCGTGCACGCAGTCGCCCGGGTCGTCCTCGGTCATCGCGATCTCCTCGAGGATGGCGCCGCGCTCGACGTCGACGTCCTCCTCGCGGATCAGCGAGCCGGTCAGCATGTCGCAGACGACGTCGATGGCGAGCGGCAGGTCGGCGTCGAGCACGCGCGCGTAGTAGCACGTGTACTCCTTCGCCGTGAACGCGTTCATCTCGCCGCCGACCGCGTCGATCGCGGACGAGATGTCCATGGCCGACCTGCGGCTGGTGCCCTTGAAGAGCAGGTGCTCCAGGTAGTGCGTGGCGCCGTTCAGCGTGGGGGTCTCGTCGCGGGAGCCGACGTGCGCCCAGATGCCGAAGGTCGCGGAGCGGACCGAGGGCAGCGTCTCGGTGACGATGCGCAGACCGCCGGGGAGGGTGGTCCTTCGGACTGTGCCGATGCCGTTCTCGCCCTTGATGAGGGTTTGGGTACGGGCGACGGCCCGCGCCTCCGAAGAGGTGCGGGCCGTCGCCTTGGAGCCGTGGGACGTCACTGGTCGGTGTCGTCCTTCTCGTCCGTGGCGGAGCCGCTGTCGGACGCGGTGTCCTCGCCCTCGATCACGGGGATGAGGGAGAGCTTGCCACGGGAGTCGATCTCGGCGATCTCGACCTGGACCTTCTGGCCCACGCCGAGGACGTCCTCGACGTTCTCCACGCGCTTGCCGCCGGCCAGCTTGCGGATCTGCGAGATGTGCAGCAGACCGTCCTTGCCGGGCAGCAGGGAGACGAACGCGCCGAAGGTCGTCGTCTTCACGACCGTGCCGAGGTAGCGCTCGCCGACCTCGGGCATCGTCGGGTTGGCGATGCCGTTGATCGTGGCGCGGGCGGCCTCGGCGGCCGGGCCGTCGGCGGCACCGATGTAGATCGTGCCGTCGTCCTCGATCGTGATCTCGGCGCCGGTGTCCTCCTGGATCTGGTTGATCATCTTGCCCTTGGGGCCGATGACCTCGCCGATCTTGTCGACCGGGATCTTCACGGTGATGATCCGCGGCGCGTTCGGGGACATCTCGTCCGGCTTGTCGATCGCTTCCATCATCACGTCGAGGATGTGGAGGCGGGCGTCGCGGGCCTGCTTGAGGGCCGCGGCCAGGACGGAGGCGGGGATGCCGTCCAGCTTGGTGTCGAGCTGGAGGGCGGTCACGAACTCCTTGGTGCCGGCGACCTTGAAGTCCATGTCGCCGAAGGCGTCCTCCGCACCGAGGATGTCGGTGAGGGTGACGTAGTGCGTCTCGCCCTCGATTTCCTGGGAGATCAGGCCCATGGCGATACCGGCGACGGGGGCCTTCAGCGGCACACCGGCGTTCAGCAGCGACATGGTGGAGGCGCAGACCGAGCCCATGGACGTCGAGCCGTTGGAGCCGAGGGCCTCGGACACCTGGCGGATCGCGTACGGGAACTCCTCGCGCGTCGGCAGCACCGGCACGATGGCGCGCTCGGCGAGGGCGCCGTGGCCGATCTCGCGGCGCTTCGGGGAGCCGACGCGGCCGGTCTCGCCGACGGAGTACGGCGGGAAGTTGTAGTTGTGCATGTAGCGCTTGCGGGTCACCGGCGAGAGGGTGTCCAGCTGCTGCTCCATGCGGAGCATGTTGAGGGTGGTGACGCCCAGGATCTGGGTCTCGCCACGCTCGAACAGCGCGGAACCGTGCACGCGCGGGATGGCCTCGACCTCGGCGGCGAGCGTACGGATGTCCGTCAGGCCCCGGCCGTCAATGCGCTTCTTCTCCTTGATGACGCGCTCACGGACCAGGGACTTGGTCAGCGAGCGGTACGCGGCGGAGATCTCCTTCTCGCGGCCCTCGAACTCCGGCAGGAGCTTCTCGGCGGCGAGCTGCTTGACGCGGTCCAGCTCGGCCTCGCGCTCCTGCTTGCCGGCGATGGTCAGCGCCTGCGCCAGCTCGGGCTTGACGGCGGCGGTCAGCGCCTCGAGGACGTCGTCCTGGTAGTCCAGGAAGATCGGGAACTCGGCGGTCGGCTTGGCGGCCTTCGCGGCGAGGTCGGCCTGGGCCTTGCAGAGCACCTTGATGAAGGGCTTCGCGGCGTCCAGACCGGCGGCGACGACCTCCTCGGTGGGCGCCTCGGCGCCGCCCTCGACCAGCTTGACGGTCTGCTCGGTGGCCTCGGCCTCGACCATCATGATCGCGACGTCGCCGTCCTCCAGGGTGCGGCCCGCGACCACCATGTCGAAGACGGCGTCCTCGAGCTCGGTGTGCGTCGGGAAGGCCACCCACTGGCCGCGGATCAGCGCGACGCGGACGCCGCCGATCGGGCCGGAGAAGGGCAGACCGGCCAGCTGCGTGGACGCGGAGGCGGCGTTGATCGCCACGACGTCGTACAGGTGGTCGGGGTTGAGCGCCATGACCGTGGCGATGACCTGGATCTCGTTGCGCAGGCCCTTCTTGAAGGACGGGCGCAGCGGGCGGTCGATCAGCCGGCAGGTCAGGACGGCGTCCTCGCTGGGCCGACCCTCACGGCGGAAGAAGCTGCCGGGGATCTTGCCGGCGGCGTACATCCGCTCCTCGACGTCCACCGTCAGCGGGAAGAAGTCGAGCTGGTCCTTGGGGGTCTTGGACGCGCTGGTGGCCGACAGCACCATGGTGTCGTCGTCCAGGTAGGCCACGGCGGAACCGGCGGCCTGCTTGGCCAGGCGGCCCGTCTCGAAGCGGATGGTGCGGGTGCCGAAGGAACCGTTGTCGATCACGGCCTCGGCGTAGTGGGTCTCGTTCTCCACTAGCGAAATCTCCGATACTTCTCGTCCTTCGTCCCTGGTCTGCCCGTGTGGCAGGGGGACGGTGCCGGAGAAGCGCTCCGTCTGGTGCAGGCCGGTCTTCGATCGAAGCACCCGGGTTTTTCCTGCCCGGGGGCCACTACCGAGGACCGGCGGCGGCGAGGCGCGCTTCTCCTCGTACTGGGTCGTGCGTCGTGCGTCGTGCTGTGTGGTGCTGTCGTGCTCTGTTGTTGTGTCGTGCTCTGTTGTCTTGCCGTGCTGTGTCGTGCGCTTCGCGTGTGCTACCACACTACAAAGCGTGAGTGACACTCCGCACGTTCCGGTACGCACGGGAAGGGTTCCCTGGCGTACGCGGAGGATGCCTCACCCACGGCAAAGGGAGCGGTCCCCGATCGCTTCGGGAACCGCTCCCCTCACGGCGTCTTACTTGGCGCCCGCCGCACCGCGGCGGATGCCGAGGCGGTCGACCAGCGCACGGAAGCGCTGGATGTCCTTCTTGGCCAGGTACTGCAGCAGGCGGCGACGCTGACCGACCAGGATGAGCAGACCACGGCGGGAGTGGTGGTCGTGCTTGTGGGTCTTGAGGTGCTCGGTTAGGTCGGAGATCCGACGGGACAGCAGAGCCACCTGGACCTCGGGGGAGCCGGTGTCACCCTCCTTGGTACCGAACTCGGACATGATCTGCTTCTTCGTAGCGGCGTCGAGCGACACGCGTACTCCTCGTAAGTCTGTGATGGGCCACCGAGTGCCCCCGGTCTGCTTCTCGGGGGATCTTCCGTGACTCGGAAGGCGGGGATCCGCTGGGCGCGACCTCCAGAGGGGCTCCGGGGGTGCGTACGCATACGGCCGTCAGCCAGAGTACCAGGGGCGGGGGCGAGGGTGGTCGAGGGCCTGGCGTGTACGTCCGGCGGGGCCGGCCGGGGTTCTCGCCGGAGTGGACCGCCGCCGGCACCGGCACCACGGAAGGACGGCGCCAAGTATGGTGGCCGGGCAGCTCGTTGGCACGAACAGAAGGGTCGGATCCGCGATGGCCGAGGCCGAGGACCAGGAACTCAAGGCGCGCAAGGAGCGGGAACGGGACGAGCTGTACGCGCTCGACATCTCGGGTGTGGAGTGGACGTGCGCCCCCGGCACCGAGGAGCACGAGGAGCGCGTCGAGATCGCCTATCTGCCGGGCGGTGCCGTGGCCATGCGGTCGTCGCTGGACCCGGACACCGTGCTGCGGTACACGGAGGCGGAGTGGCGGGCGTTCGTGCTCGGGGCGCGGGACGGCGAGTTCGACCTGGAGCCGTCGCCGCGCAACGGGGGCATGCCCGCGGAGTGACACCCGTACGGGAAAAGGGGCGGCACACGCGCGTGTGCCGCCCCTTCGCGTGGTCCCGTCAGTGCTTCAGGCCGGCGCTTCCGTAGCCGACGGCCAGCAGCACCGGGTCCTTGGGGTACTCCTCGTCGCGGACCACGGTCCGCCGGGCGAAGAAGACGTTGCCGTTCTCGACGACGATGTCGGACCGCTCCGGGTCGCTCAGCTCGGCCTCCTCGTCCTCCGGGAGGATGAAAAGGAGGACCGGGGTCTCCTTGTCGGTGCGCGGGTTCCAGCTGACGACGGACGCGGGTGAGAGCGCCCCGCTGCGCCGGTGGATGAGCAGCTCGTCGCCGCTCATGCGCAGCGGCTGGACCATCTGGAGCCAGCAGCCCTCGAACTTGCCCTGTGTCCTGCCCGTCCTCAGGTCGAAGGCCACGATCCAGCCGGACGGCTGCTCGTCGGTGATGTTCTCCTTGCTCATGACGAAGGCCGGCGTGCGGCCGACGACCATTCCGTCGCAGTTCTCCACCACGCCGAACAGCGGCGAGGAGAAGTAGCGGGAGGCGCACTTCGCCTCGTAACCGGCCAGGGAGACCGTGCTGAGGTGCTTCCCCCGGTCGTCCAGGCTGACCAGGTCGGTGACGACGCTGTCCCCGGCCGCGACGGCCAGGACCGGCGGGTCGGAGGAGGGCAGGTACACGTCCTGGACGCCGGTGGCCGCCCGGTACGTCCACTGCGCCTTTCCGGTGCGCGGGTCGAGTCTCTGGACCCGGTAGGTGACGTCCGGCAGCTCACCAGCGCGATCAGCGCGCGCCCTCCGGCGAAGCCCTTGTCCTCGCACTGGGAGGCGGTCGTGCCGTTCCGCAGGTGCCGTCCGTCATGGCGTACGCCACCGAGCCACGGGCCCAGGCGACGACGCCCTTGGTCAGGGTGAGGTTGGTGTTGGTCGCGTAAGCGAAGTCGGCGGACGGCATTTTCTTCTGCCAGAGCTTCCTGCCGGTGTTCAGGTCGACGAACACCACCTGGTCGCACACGCCCTTGCTCTCCGCCGCGCCCTCGGCCGGCGGGGGCTGGATGACGAGCGCGGTGCGGCCGTCGGCGGTGACGTGCCTGCTGGTGGCGCAGAGGTGACCGTCCAGTTCGAGGGTCCAGGCCTTCTCGGTGGCGTCCGGCTTGATCCGGTAGCCCTCGATGCGGCGGGCTACGCCCTTGGCGAAGACCTTGTCGGTGGCCCAGGCGCCGGGAGCGTAGCGAGGGCTGGTCTCCGTGGCCTTGGTGATGTCCTTTTCGTCGTGCTCGAGAATCGGCCGGTCCTCGGGGGATGCGGGAAGCTTCTCGACGGTCTCCCTGACGGCGTCCGGGGCCCGCCGTGCGGCCTGCGCTTCGCTCTTGCCGGCGCTGTCCGTAGCGGGCCACAGGAGCCGGCCGCCCGCTGCGAGGACGACGGCGAGGACGGCCGCCGCGGAGCCGAGCAGTACCGTGCGGCGCTTCTTGCGCCGCTGGTCCGCCGCCACTGAGGATTGCGTGTATATGGAGGGAGGCGGGCCGAAGCTCACGCTCACGTATTCCTTCGGGTCACCGGGCGGCGCGGGGCGGCGCCGCCCGGTGACGGCCCGGGTGGAGTGGTCAGTTGCCGGTCATCGCCCGGACGGTGGCGTACACGTCGAAGACGGCGAGGGCCAGCGGCACGAGCGTCAGCAGGACGAAGCCCTCGGCGAGCTCGGTGAAGCGGCCCCAGAAGGGGCTGAGGCCGGTGCGCGGAGCGGTCAGCCCGACGAGGGTGACCAGCGTGGCCGCCACCGCGATGGCGGCGACGAGCCAGATGGTGCGGAGGTCGAGGTCGGCACGGTTCCCGTGCAGCGCCGCGTGGAAGGCGGAGGCGGGCGGATGGAGCGCCAGGCCGAGGCCGAGCAGGACCAGCGAGCCCAGCCCGGCCGCCAGGACGGGCGCGACCTGCGCGGTGTAGCGGAACAGCTGGGCGCGCATGAGCAGCGCGATTCCGGTGGCCAGGGCGAGGAGCTGTCCCCAGACGCCGTCGGAGAAGGCGAGCACCGCCGCGGAGGTGACGCCGAGCAGCGCACAGCCGCCGACCAGGCCCACGAGCAGTTCGTGGCCCCGGCGGGCCTGGGCCTCGATCCGTTCGGCGTCCACCGGGCCCTGCGGCTCGGGGCCGGTGCCGTAGGTTCCGCGCGAAACGGTGTCCGGCGGGTCGAAGCCGATCGGCAGGCGCGCGAAGCGCAGGGAGAGCCCCGGCAGGAACGCCAGGAGGCCGATGGCGACCGGAGCGCACAGCCCGGCGGTCTCGGCGGGGGTCCAGTGCGCGAGGATCGCGGCGAACACGGCGATCAGGCCGATGCCGGAAGCGAAGGCGAAGGTGACGAACGGCCCGTCCCGGCGCGGCGAGCACAGCGTGAGGACCACCGAGGCAAGCAGCACGGCCGCGCACACCAGCAGGAACTGCAGCTTTCCGATGCCCTGCCCGTCGGCGAGCGGCAGCAGGCCCGAACCGGCCACCCCCGCGTTGGGCAGGGCGCCGAGTCCGAGGGCGACGGCCGAGGCCGGGTCGGCGTACACCCGCGCCCGTACGGCGGCGACGGCGACCAGGACCGCGCCGGCGATCCCCGCGAGGACGCCGGGCAGGCTGTGCATGTCGTGCCGCGGATCGGCGGTCCAGGCGACGAGGGCGAGCAGGGCGGGCAGCACCGCGCCGCCGGTCAGGCCCGCCGCCCGGGTCAGGTCAGTGCTCCACAGGGAGCGGTCGCGGATGACGGCGGAGGCCACCGCGTCCGACACGTCGTCGAAGACGGCGGGGGGCAGGGAGTCGGAGAACGGGCGCAGCGTGAGCAGTTCGCCGTCCAGGATCCGCTGCGCGGCGAAGGAGCGCGCACTGTCCAGGACGGTCCCGTCGCGGCGGACGAGGTGATAGCCGACCGGGGCCCCCGCTTCCGGTCGTTGCTGGGACAGCCTGAGGACCTCGGGGCAGAGGTCCGCGACGGGGACGTCGTCGGGCAGTGCCACGTCGATCCGGCTGTCCGGCGCGACGATCGTGACGCGGCAGAATCCGAGCCCTGTTCCCGCCCCGGCAGGGGTCCCGTCACCGGGCCCTCCGGCTCCGGTGGCCGCCGCGGAGGCCGTCATACTCACCTGCTGCTCCCCCTCAGTGATGGTCGTGCGTCGTGTGCTCACGCGAACATCCGGCACCCTATCGCCCGTCGGTGTGCCCTGAAGTCAGTAGGATCGCGCGGTGGTCCGCGTCCGCCTGAGACGGGGCAGGCGGACAAATCCCCGCGGGCCGCAAAGGGATTGGTGAGCTGTGAGCCACATCGTCGTCAAGCGCCCGCCTCGGACGCTGCCGCCCGAAGTACCCACGGGTGAGATCGCTCTGCAGCCCCCGCCGGAGTTGCCGCGCGGTCACCAAGAGGGCGTGCTGATGCAACTGCTGCCCACCCTGGGCATGGGCGGTTCCGTGGTCTTCTTCTTCACGAGCCCTCACCCGTTCATGAGGATCATGGGCATGGTCATGATTGCCTCGACGATCGCCATGTCCATTGCGATGGTGGTCCGCTTCCGCCGCGGCACCCAGGGGCAACTCGCCGACCTGCGACGTGACTACCTGAGCTACCTGACCCGGATTCGCCGTACGGTCAAGGAGACCGCCAGGTCCCAGCGGGACGCGCAGTACTACCTGCACCCCTCCCCCGACCAGCTGTGGGCCCTGGCCGCCGAGGGCAGCCGGGTCTGGGAACGGCGCCCCGGCGACGAGGACTTCGCCCATGTGCGCATCGGTCTGGGCCCGCAGGGCCTGGCCACTCCGCTCGTCGCGCCCGAGACGGGTCCCGTCGAGCAGCTGGAACCACTGACCGCGGGTGCCGTGCAGCGCTTCCTCGACGTCCACGGCAGCCTGGACGACCTGCCGATCGCGGTGTCGCTACGCGCCTTCTACCACGTCACGCTCAGCGGGGACGCCCCGTCCGTACGCGCCTGCGCCCGCGCGCTGACCTGCTCGCTGGCCGCGCTGCACTCGCCGCAGGACCTCGTCCTCGTGGTCGCCGCCGGACGTGAGGAACTCCCGCACTGGGAGTGGGCGAAGTGGCTGCCGCATGTGCAGGCCTTCGGTGCCGTGGACGGCGCGGGCAGCCGCAGACTCATCGACGGCGACACCCGTGAGCTGGAGAACCTGATCTCGTCGCGGCTGAGCGGCCGTCCCCGCTTCCACCCGCACGCGGCCGCGCTGCCCGAGGAACCGCACATCGTCGTCGTCCTGGACGGTGTCTGCCTGCCACCGGACTCGCTGCTCGCCGGCCCCGAAGGTCTCCAGGGCGTGACCCTTCTGAACCTCGTTCCCGGTGAACCCGCCGGTGTCGGCGGCGACTTGGCCGTGGTCGTAGGACCCGGCGCACTGCGCCTGGAGTCGGCGCACGGTGTCACCTACGAGGGAACGCCCGACGCCCTGTCCCCCGAGTCGGCCGAGGCCCTCGCCCGTCAGCTGGCGCCGCTGCGCATGGCGTCCGGCGGTGACGACGACGAACCCCTGCTGGCCGACCTGGAGTTCACGGACCTGCTGAACCTCGGTGACGCCGCCTCGGTCGACACCCGGCGCACCTGGCGGCCCCGTTCGCTGGCCGAGCGGCTGCGGGTGCCGATCGGTGTCGGCGAGGACGGCCGGCCGGTGATGCTGGACCTGAAGGAGGCCGCGCAGGAGGGCATGGGCCCGCACGGCCTGTGCGTCGGCGCCACCGGTTCCGGCAAGTCGGAGCTGCTGCGCACGCTGGTGCTCGGCCTGGCGGTCACGCACTCCTCCGAGACCCTGAACTTCGTCCTCGCGGACTTCAAGGGCGGCGCCACCTTCGCCGGTATGGCGAGGATGCCCCACGTCGCGGCCGTGATCACGAACCTGGCGGACGACCTGACGCTGGTCGACCGCATGGGCGACTCCATCCGCGGTGAGCTGAACCGCCGCCAGGAGATGCTGCGCGACGCGGGCAACTACGCCAACATCCACGACTACGAGAAGGCACGCGCGGCCGGTGCTCCGCTCCAGCCGATTCCGTCGCTCGTCCTGGTGATCGACGAGTTCAGCGAGCTGCTGACCGCGAAGCCGGACTTCATCGAGATGTTCGTGCAGATCGGCCGCATCGGCCGGTCGCTCGGCGTGCATCTGCTGCTCGCCTCGCAGCGCCTTGAGGAGGGCCGCCTGCGGGGCCTGGAGACGTACCTGTCCTACCGGATCGGCCTGCGGACCTTCTCCGCTGCGGAGTCCCGGGCGGCGCTCGGTGTGCCGGACGCGCACGAGCTGCCCAATGTGCCGGGTTCCGGCTTCCTGAAGTTCGGCACGGACGAAATGGTCCGCTTCAAGGCGGCGTACGTCTCCGGACCGTACCGCTCGGGCACCCGGCGGGCCGCGCTCGGCGGTGACCCCCTCCCGGTGGACCGCCGTCCGGTCCTGTTCACCGCGGCCGAGGTGCCGGTGCAGTACGCGCCCGTGCCACGGCCACGCCCGGACCAGGACCCGGAGGTCGACGAGGCGCTCGCGGACACGGTCCTGGACGTGGTCGTACGGCGGCTGGAGGCTCAGGGTCCGCCGGCCCACCAGGTGTGGCTGCCCCCGCTGGACAGCCCGCCGTCACTGGACGAAGTGCTGCCGGGGCTCACGGCGGTCGAGGGCCGCGGCTTCACCCAGCCGGGTTACGAGGGCGCGGGTCGGCTGATCGTGCCGGTCGGCCTGGTGGACAAGCCGTACGAGCAGCGCCGCGACCCGCTGTGGGTCGATTTCTCCGGAGCGGCGGGGCACATGCAGATCCTCGGCGGTCCGCAGTCGGGCAAGTCGACACTGCTGCGCACGCTCATCTCGTCCTTCGCCCTGACGCACACACCGCACGAGGTGCAGTTCTACGGCCTCGACTTCGGCGGTGGCGGGATGGCGGCGGTGGCCGGCCTGCCGCACGTGGGCGGCGTGGCCTCGCGTCTGGACCCGGAGCGGGTGCGGCGGACGGTGGCCGAGGTGTACGGGGTGCTGACCCGGCGCGAGGAGTACTTCCGCTCGTCGGGCATCTCCTCGATCGCCGAGTTCCGCGCCCGGCGGGCCCGCGGGGACATTCCGGTGACCGACCAGCCGTGGGGTGACGTGTTCCTCGTCATCGACGGCTGGGGCAGCTTCCGTGCCGACCACGAGGCGATGGACCAGGTGATCCTCGACATCGCGGTGCGAGGACTCGGCTACGGCGTCCACCTGATCCTGACCGCCTCCCGCTCGATGGAGGTCAGGTCCGCGCTCAAGGACCAGCTGATGAACCGCCTGGAACTGCGGCTCGGCGACACGATGGACTCCGAGCTGGACCGCAAGGTGGCCGCGAACGTCCCGGCGGGTGTGCCGGGCCGCGGTCAGTCTCCACAGAAGCTGCATTTCATGGCGGCGGTGCCGCGGATCGACGGCCTGACGTCGGACACGGAACTGGCGGACGCGACGGCGGCACTGGCGAGCGAGGTCACGCGTCACTGGCAGGCACCCGGCGCGCCTCAAGTCCGGCTGCTGCCGCGCAAGTTCCCGGCAGAAGTTCTGCCTCCGGGAAACCGCCTCCCGCAGCGCGGTGTGGCCTTCGCGCTCGACGAGGACAATCTCGAGCCGGTGTTCGTGAACTTCGAGCAGGACCCGTTCTTCCTCATTTTCGGTGAAAGCGAATCGGGCAAGTCGAACCTGCTGCGGCTGCTGATCAGGCAGTTGACGCAGCGGTACCCGGGCGACGAGTGCAAGCTGTTCGTCGTGGACAACAGGCGTTCGCTGCTGGGCGCGACGCCGGAGACGCATCTCGCCGAGTACATTCCCATGTCCAACGCGATGGACCATCACATCGCCGCTCTGGTGGATCTGATGAAGCGCCGGACTCCCACGGCCGACGTGACCGCTCAGCAGTTGCGGGACCGGAGTTGGTGGAGTGGTCCGGCGGTGTACGTCGTCATCGACGACTACGACCTGGTGTCGACGTCGAGCGGCAATCCGCTGGCCGGTCTGACGGAACTGCTGCCGTTCGCCCGGGACGTGGGCGTGCGGTTCGTCATCGCGCGGTCCACAGCGGGGGCCGGGCGTGCGGCCTACGAGCCGTTCATGCAGCGGGTCAAGGAGTTGGGGGCGCAGGGCGTGGTGCTCGCCGGCGATCCCTCGGAGGGAGACCTGCTGGGAGGCGTACGGGCGCGGGCGATGCCTGCGGGGCGGGGGGTCTTTGTGTCGCGGAGGCGGGGCAGGCCGCTCGTCCAGACGGCGCTCATGCCCGAAGAGACGTTCTGAACACCCGTTCGCACAAGGGGGAAGGAGTCCACGCGTGGCGTGGGAAGAGTGGGACCGGCTCAAGGCTCAGGCAGCGGCTCAGGAGCCGTCGGCGGGTATGCAGTTGAATCAGGTCGACGGCGGTGGTGGGGGTGTCACGGGGACTCCGAGTACGTACGGCGACCTGACCGTCAGCCAGGGCGATCTGGCGAAGATCGGGGAACACGCTTTCAGCCTGTACAACGACCTCTGGGACAAGGCCCGCAGGGTCGTTCCGTCCAGCGAGACGGCCGCGGGAAAGCTGTCCGGGGACGGCTTCGCGCTCGGGGGCGGCCTGCAGCACGTAGCCACGCGCTGGGACGAGCAGGTGTCCTCGCTGCGTGATGCTTGCGCGCACATCTCGAACCACATGCGCGTCACCAAGAAGATCCACTCCGGAGACGAGGAGTACGTCCGGCGGCAGATGAGCAGCATTGATCTCCTGGACGGAGGCTTCAACGAACGCGTGGGCCGAGCCGGTGAGAAGAACAGCGTGTACGGCGACAAGAGCGACAACGAGAAGAAGGCCGGCTGATGGACCTCGACGCTCTCCGCTTCGCCGACTTCGGCCCGCTCGATGACGCCGTCGACGACTGGTCGACCGTGATCAGGGATCTCGAAACTCTGGAGAAGTCCGCGGACAAAGGCCTCCGCCGCTCCGCCAACAAAGCGCATTGGGCCGGTGTCAACGCCGCTGTCTCCAGGGAGTTCATCGGCAAGACCGCTGGTGAGTTCACAGACGCCCTCACCCAGGCGACGTCGATCCGCAACATCCTGCGCGACACGTGCTCGGAGCTGAAGGGGTACAGGACCAAGGTCAGGGATGCCATCGAGCGCGGACTGGCAAAGAATCTGACGGTCACGTCCGCGGGGGACGGCGGGTTCACGGTCACGATGAACGTCCATCCCGACCGCACGGCCAAGGGGACGACGGTTCCCGAGCACAGCCAGAGCGACGTCACCGCGCTGCGGGACGAGGTCCAGAAGATCCTCGACGATGCCACGAGATGTGACAGCTCCGCCAATACGGTGCTGCGCGCCCTGGCCGACCAGACCAAGGTCGGGTTCTCCGACGCGCCGGTTTACCAGGACCGCGACGCCGCGCACGAGGCTGTCACGACGGCGAACGAACTGGCCGAACTGGCCAGGAGAAGGCCCGAGGATCTCACGCCTCGTGATGTCGGCCGACTCAACAAGGGCCTGATGAAGTATGCGGACGACGAGCTGTTCGCCGACCGATTTGCCGGACGTCTCGGCGCCCAGGGCACCTTGGACCTCTGGACCGGGCTGACCGACCCGCACCGCGCCCACGGTGTCGAGAGCGAGCGGGGCGAGAAGTACGCCGAACTGCAGAAGAACCTCGGTCTGACGCTGGCAACCGCGACCCAGAGCGACTCCGCTGCCATGACCGACTGGAAGACCAGGATGGTCGACCTGGTCGACAAGCCCGTCGGACAGGGAGGCGGCTTCCCGCTGGGCGGGCAGGTGATGAGCAACCTGATGCGATGGGGAAATTACGACGATCATTTCCTCGTCCGGTACGGGGAGAAACTCATCGACGCCGAGAAGAAGTTCACCGGCAACGGCGCGCACGGAGCCTGGAGTCGTATCGCCTCGGACTCCCTCCTCAACCACACCGGAACCGACTCCGGCTGGGACCCAATGACGGGCTACCTGAAGGCGCTCTCCAACAGCCCGGACGCGGCGACGGACTTCTTCAACGGCACGTTCGTCACCAAGGACGAGGATCACGACTTCACCAAGGAGGTGGACGGAAAGGAGGTCAAGAGGTCCCTGTCCACCTTCGAGTACTTCTTCGAAGAGCGGGACTGGCCGGACGACGTGGACGACAAGGGCGAGGACAGCATCGTGGGCCGCAACCATCTGGCGATGGCGCTGGAGGCGGCGACGACAGGTCATCCGGCAGGAGAAATACCTACGGCGGACACGCCGCCGCACAGTGCGGGTCAGGCTCGGTTGATGGAAAAGCTTGTCTCATCCATCGGGGAAGACCCGGAGCGGTTGACGAAGTACGGATACATGTCCGACAGCATCGGGCAGATCACCTCCGAATACCTGCCCGACGTGAACCGTTCTCTGACCAACACAATGAGGGAGAACGAAGAGAAATGGTCCGACGTCGAACGCCTGTATCCCATCGCAGGGGCCGAAGCCAGACTCAACCCCACGGATGTCACAAAGCTCCTGTTCACTGTGGGGCAGAACGAAGACGGCTACGCCGCGGTGGAAGTCGGCCAAAAGCAGTACATGGGCATGCTGATGGACTACCACTTGAGTCCTGACCTGCCGTCTTCTCAGCGTGCCTTTGATGACCCCATGAGCACAATCCGACACATTGCCGGCCAGTCCGGTGCAGTATCGGGCGTGTTGAGCATCGGGGCCCAAGAGGCCATCGGAGAAGAGGCTTCCGACAAGGACAAGAAGTATGAGCACTCCATCGCCCAACGGAAAAACTTGATTTCCGGCGGCCTCGGCACTGCAGTGGGTGTTGGCGCCTCATTCATTGCGACTCCATGGATTGGCGCAGCTGTCGGGGGAACCACAGGAACTGTCACGAGTGTCGTCCTGGAAGCCGTCTTCGAGGACGCCGAAGGCCAAGCGAAGAAGGAAGCCGAGAGAACTGGCGGCGCTTTTTGGCAGAGCGGCCTGGTAAGGAACCATGAAATTGCTGACAGTGCCGCACGGCAGGCTGCGCGTGTATATAACCTGAGAGACGTCAGGGACATTGGCTGGGCAGCGGGCGAAGCTGCAGAACAGGGTTATCTCAATGCACGGCCGATGCTCACAGGACAGCATCCGGGATCTCTCGGAGCTTACAAATAGTACACCTTCAGAAGGAGGCTCTCATGAGTCATCGCGCGCCGCAATGGAGCCATCAGATTCCAGTCTCTTTGGCCTGCGTCATTGCGCTCGCCTGCGCGATTTCAGGCTGTGCCGGCGAAGAAGAGCGAGACTATGCGATTCCAAGAGAGCTGTGCGGATACTCATTCACTCCGGATGATCTAGCCGGATTTCTGCCACCAGGAAAGGAAATCGCCGTACGGCGGGATGTCCACTCAGTGACGACGGTGTGCGAAGTGGTCATTGACCGGAAGCTGATCCTCACGACCACTACGACTTGGCGGGGTGCGGATGACTCCACCGAGTCCTTCGCTCGACGGGCCTTGAAGGTTCCGAAGCACTCGGCCGACGGGGGACGTTTTCGTTACTCTGATTTCGAGGCTTTCGGAAAAACGCGCAAATGTGTCGCTCCGGAGGGTGGTCGGGTGCTGTATACGGCCGTCCAAGCGGTGGGTTCCAAGCAAAGAGATGCGGATGCAATGAAGCGGCTCATTACGTCTTTCACTGCAGAAGTAGAAGCATCGCGGGAGTGCACGGCGGGTGTTCCGTAAAGTACATAGTCGACCGCACCAAAGCGCACTTGACCCCGAAGACCCAGGTGATCGGCTTGCAAAAGGGCCGCTGCACAACACCATGGTGAAACATCGCAGGGTGGGCACCTCCCGTGTGTGCCCACCCCGTTTGGCTGCCTTCCCCCGCGGGCGTTAGAAGTAGCTGGCGCCCTTCAGGTCGCCGCCCCGGTAGTCGCCGCCGGCGGCGTGGACCCGTTTTCCGATGTTGAGCAGCGCCTCGTGGATGGCTCGGGCGTGGTTGTCCCAGATGTGTGCCTTCTTGGCAAACGCGTCGTGCGCCTCGCCGGCCCAGCCGCCGGAGACGTTGAGCACAGCCGCCTTCAACGCCTCGAGATCCTCCTCGAGCTTCTTGGCGTTGTTGCCGAGCTCCGTGGCGAGTGCGTCCATGGCGCCGTAGTTGACGGCGAGTTTTCCGTAGTGGGCGTCCATTCGTACCTCATTTTCTTGACGTTCCGAGCCGAGCCGAGCTTGTCCGCCCTGAGACGCTGTGCTTCTCAGGGCCTCTCAGGATTGTCACCCATCAGTAGCTGTTGAGGGCCGAGGTCTTACCGCCCAGGTCCACCGAGATACCTGCCATGTCGGCCCTGATCTGGTCTTCGAGCGCGTTCTTGTCCCGCGTGTTCAGCTGCACACCCTCGAGGAAGTCCTGCAGCATCTTTCCGATTTCGACCATGTGCGAGTTGATTTCCGTCTGCTTCGCGTTGAACGCGTTGGCACCCTCACCCTGCCAGGCCTTCTCGATCATGTCGATGGTGCCCTGCAGTTGTGCGAGCGTTCCGCGAATTCCGTCGTAGCGGTCGATGATTTCCGTCTTGAGCTTTTGTGCATGACTGTCGTCGAATTCACGACCCGTGGCCATTTTCAGCACTTCCCTTTCGTGAGAGTGGTGGCTTGGTTCGCATCACTGGGTGGTGGCTGCGTTTCCCGATCGCGCTTCCGCGTGGAGGCGGCCGGACTGCGTCAGCGCAGCCCTGCGGGACTGGGCGGTTGAGGGCGAGGCGTCATGCGCCTCGTCGGGAACGGAGGCACGCGAAGGCTCCGCCACCTGCCACCGCAAGTGCAGCAGCGGCCCCGAGGACTGCCCACGGGGTGCTGTCCGATGTGCCGGAATTCGAGTCCGCAGCGGCGGCCTGTCCTGCCGGCCTTTTCCCAGGCTGCGGCGAAGCGGGATCGGGCGACGACGTCCGATTTCCCTCTTTGTCCGTGACCCCTACGGAGTTCTCCACCGCGAGTGGGTCCGTGCCGGCCGGGACGGGAGTGTAGGCGCCGTCCTCCAACACCTTGCGGGGGCGGATCAACCCGTATCCGAGGTAGGTACTCGGGTCGTCTCTCGCCCAGTCACGTCCTGCGGTGTCGATCAGGCTCGCGAGCACCTGGTTGGCCGTCCAGCCGGGGTGGGCGGACCAGATGAGGGCGGCGGAGGCGGAGGCGATGGCGGTGGCTTGGCTGGTGCCCTTTCCTGTGCAGTACGAACGGAACGTCTCGTCGCACCAACTCGGAATGTTGAGGCCTGGAGAAGCCAGGTCCACGTAATTTCCGTGATCGGAGAACTTTGCGACACTGCCGCTCTCATCTGATGCTGCGATCCCGACTACGTATGGGTAAGCAGCCGGATAGTCGATGAGGCCGCTTTTCTCCCCGCCATTTCCGACACCGGCAAACATCAGCTTTCCCTTGGACTGAGCGTACTCAATCGCCGCTCTTTCCTCGGCTTCGTCACCAGGACTGCCGAACGACATGTTGATGATCTTGGCGTCGCTGTCAGCGGCGGCCCGGATCGCCTGTACCGAGGTCGCGGTCTTCTTTCTCTCCGCTTGATCCGTCAGCTCATCGAGCTTGATCCGGTAAGGAACGATCTTCGCTCCTGGAGCAAGTCCTCTGAGTCCACCACCGGCACCGGTGCCGGCAATCAGCTCCGCCATGGTGGTGCCGTGACCGCCGTAGTCCACTGTCGCGCCGTACGCCACGGACGGGGCTACCTCGTCGGCAAGTACCTGCCCTTGGAGAGAGGGGGTGTCAGGGTTGACTCCGCTGTCGATGACAGCGACTTTGACACCCTTTCCGGTGCTCACCTCCCACATGTCCTCGGCCTTCATCGCCGACAAATACCACTGCTGAGACTGAACGTCTGCCGCAGTCGCGCTCGGTGTCAAACCCGCCGTGAACCCAACCAGGGCACCGAGCGCCACACAGACGGCTGACACCCGTCTCCCGTTCCCCGCGAAAGGCGCACTCCACCCGCCGTATCGGCTGTTCCCTGGCCCCATGCCTCTGTCTGTCCTCGCTCTCGTCTGATCAGTCGGCCGATGACGCGCCATCGCGCCGATCTTCACGCCGTGAACCGATGTCGCCGGAACTCGGTTGGCTCGTTGGGCTGGGAGCCTGCCCGATGCCGCCGGGCGTGTGTCCGTTGTTCCTGGTGCCAGAGGTTCGGCTGTCCGCCGTGCCCACCACGCTGTCAGGACGGGTGACGGGGCGTCGAGCGGCCCCCGTGCCCGTCGTGGAACTCGGAACTCCGACCATTCCACGTTGGCCGTGCCCTTCCCCTGTCGGGCGTGGGGCGGGCATGCCTCCACCACCGATGACGGTGCCACGTGGCACCCTGGTGGCACGGGAGCCAGGGGCATTTCTGGAGATCGGCTTCCCACCAACGACGCCATTCGTGGCGGGCCCGAGGGCTGTACGTGCGGCATTCAGGGCACCAGGACCGGTGACGGGACCGCGTGGAACACCACCTGCCTGCCTGGCGGTCGGTCCCCCAGTGTTGGGCGTTCCTCCAACCAAGCCCCGCCCCATGGGGCCTGCCTGGCTGCCGCTCCCCTGCCCCGCTGCTGAAGCACGTCCTGCCGACGGAGCAACTCCCGTACGGCCGGTCGGAGTGCCGCCCTGCATACCTCCAGCACGTCCCTGCGCCGAAATGGCACCCCTGCTCGCTGGCGCACCGTCGGACCTGGGCACGCGCCCGGCTCCGCCTCGGGAGACGGGTGGTGCTGCCATGGGTGGTGGAGGGGGAGTCACAGCCGGTGCCGGCGCGTTGGGGAATGGAGCCGATGGGGGCGTCGCAAGCGGTGGTTTTGTTGCCTCTTGCGGCGGCAACGTACCGACGCTGTCGATCTCCGTACCGACATACCGGCTCGGACGGGTGCTGGAATCGTCCAGCTCTCTTGCCGACGGCAGAGGGACATTGGGCTGCGGTCGCTCGGCCGGGGCATTCACCGAAGGGTCACGCACCGTTTGCGGACCCCTCGTGTCGGTCTGCGAGCCAGTCTGCCCGGGACCAGGGGAAAGCTCCGTGCCAACCCGTCCCTTCGGTTTTGGCACCCCCACATCCGGCATTTTCGGAAAGACCGGCTCCTCCGCCCTGGTCATCGCCCCCTGCGACACCGCGTAGAACGACGCCAGCCGGTACATCTGGTTGATGGCTTCCTGGCGGTTCCTCTCCGCCTTCACCGCAGCCGTGTACTCGTCGTTGCTCTCGACCCGCTTCGCCTCGGGGATGTCCTCGATCCTCTTGGGGTCGGAGCGGTTGTCGCGCGGTGGCATGGATGTGCGGACCGAGGCGAGTCCGGACCCGGCGGCCATGATGTGCGTGCCCACTGCTTCGGCGTAAGCGGCGAGATCGTGGGCGGTGGTGACCAGGTTCTGGCCCCACTTGTGGAAGGCGCTGTGTGCCTCGCCCTCCCAGTCGACCTCGCCCAGGTTCGTCTTCAGTTCGTCGGCGGCCTCTTTGATGGCGTCCCTGGCGTCGATGAGTGCCGTGGCCGCGCTCTCCAGGAGTTCAGGGCCGGCGGACTCGACAATGTCGATCATTTCGTTGAGGTCGTAGCCTTCGAAGCTGGTCCTGCCGAAGTGAAAACCTCTGACGGAACCGAAGGGGGAGGTGAGCGACGTCATGTCGGTGAACGCGTCGAGAGCGGCGTTCCGTTTGCCGGCCTCCTGTCGTTCCGCCTGGTGCGGATTCGGCTGGTTCTTGTCGCCGCTCATCAGTACCCCGCGTCGGTGCGATCGGCCTTGTTGTCGCGCCGGATCTCCTCGTGCAGCGCCTCGTCCCGCCTGTCGTTGACCAGGGTGCGGATCTCGTGGAACCGGAGGCGCTGTGCGTCTTCAAGGTTGTCGAAGGTGACGTCCACGCCGTGGACCGCGATCTGCATCGCCTCCATCTGAAGGCCGAGCAGCTTCGAGAGCGCCGTGATGCGCTCATGAACGCGCTCATACTCCAGGTGGAGCGCCTTGGCCTCCGGGAACCTGCCCGTGCCGAACGCGGCCTCCGACAGGCGGTGCCTCGCCACCTTCGACGAACCGCCCGCCGACTCCTCGAAAGCGGTGAGGAGATCGTCCACGCGCTTCTTGAATGTGGACAGCGCCATCACACCGCGCCGTACGTCGGCGCCACCCCCCATGGCTGCACCCCCCATGTCTGCCGGAAGCACGAAGCTTGCCCTCCCCCGTTGTGCCGCCCTTCCAGGTGGCCTCATGTGTCCCAAGCGCCGACGATCACGACACGCCCACTGTAATGACTACCTGTGACACTCCCAACTGCACTGTGTGACAGCCGAACCGGCCGCCATCGAAGCACTGTCATCGGTCGGCCGCACCCCGGCGCGCCCGCCGGCGGGCATCCCTGATCGTCACCGCCGCTCCCGCGAGTCCCGCCACGAGTGCAGCCGCGCCCACGGTCACGTACGTTCCCAGTCGCGCGTTGCGTTCGTCGGGTGTCTCGCCGAGGTGGAAGGCGGCCGGTTCCGGGGCATCCGCCCGGGGCATGCCCTCGCGCGGGGCCGGTGCCTCGATCGGGTGATCGTCGTCGGTCAACGCGCGTACCGGGTCGACGACTCCCCAGCCGACCAGGCGGTCGTGGCCGGGGGTGGTCCGCTCCGCCGTCTGCTCGATCTGCGCGACGATCTGGCGGGCCGTCCACTGCGGATGCTCGGCCTTGAGGAGGGCGGCGACTCCGGCGACGTACGGCGCGGAGAAGCTCGTGCCGCTGTCGGAGCAGTGGCCGCCGCCGGGGACCGTGGAGATCATGTCCACGCCGGGGGCGGCGACGTCCACGAAGTCGCCGGACTGGGAGAACGGGGCGCGCTCGTTGTTGCGGTCCGAGGAGGCGACCGCGAGGACGCCCTCGTACGAGGCGGGGTACGTCTTTTTGTCGTTGCCGCCGAGGCCGCCGTTGCCGGCCGAGGCCACCACCACGATGTTCTTGGCCAGAGCCGTGTTGATCGCCTGCTGGAGCGAGGGGTCGGGCTTGACCGCGTTCGACGTGTCCTGGGAGATGTTGATGACGTCGGCGCCGGCCGCGACGGCGTGCCGGACGGCGTCGATCAGCGTGTCGACGGAGCCATGGCCCTCCGCGTCGTTCTGCTGGACGGGGATGATGGTGGCCTCGGGCGCGAGTCCCACGAAGCCGGTGCCCCTGGCGGGCCGGGCGGCGATGATGCCCGCGACCTTGGTGCCGTGTCCGACGGTGTCGGTCGTGCCCGTCTCGTTGCCCCGCTCGACCGGGTTGCCGTCCTTGTCCTTGAGGTTCTCGGGCAGGAGGTTGCGTCCGCTCCTCACGTCGACGGCGTCGGTGAGTTGTGGGTTCCTCACGTCCACACCGGTGTCGATGACGGCGACCCGTACGCCCTTGCCCTTGGTGCGGCTCCACAGTTGGTCCAGCAGGACGCGCTGCAACGCCCAAGGGCGGCCCGGGTACGTGCCGTTGGGGAACGAACACTGGTCGGAGTAGGCGGGATCGGCCGCGGCGGCGGGCGGTGCGAAGGCCACGCCGGTCGCGGACAGGGTTGCCGTGGCCGCGAGGAGGCACGCGGTGGTGCGGTACGGGCGTGGCATGCGCGTCCCTCCGCTCAGGAGCCCTGCGGCTGGCGTGCCTCGGCCGTCGACAGGCGCGGGCCCGTGGGCAGGAACTGCGACCAGGCCGCGGGGATCGGTGCCGGTTGGACGTCGGCGTATCCCAGCCGCGTCTGTGCCTGCCTGGCCTCCTGCTGCTGTTGCTCGCGCTGCTCGCGCGAGGTTCCGATGCCCGCGTCGTCCGTGGCGCTGTCCCCGTTGGACTGCAGGACGTAACGCAGCCCGGTGTCGGTGACGAGGAAGACCGGGCCCGCCTTGGTCTCCTCGCCCTTGAACTGGCGGTAGAGCTGGCCGGAGCCTGGGGTGACGTACGCGCTGGAGGAGCCGGCGGGCAGCCTGGCCGGGAAGTCCGTGCCCGCCCAGGTGCCCAGGGTCGTGGCACCGGAGTCGGCGTCGACGTCGAGCAGGACGTTGCAGACCGTGCTGCGGCTGCCCTCGGTGCCGGAGGCGTCGTTGACGGGCACGGGGTCACCCGTCGGCCAGCGCTCCCCCGTGCCGAAGGGCGTGCCGGGGACGATCGCGCCGGGGCTCGTCCCGCGGGCCTTGCCGGCCTGGCCCAGGACTGCCAGGTCCTCGCTGAACAGCAGGAGTTGTGCGACGAAGGCGGAGATCGGCGCGACGCGTCCGGGCAGGACGACGTAGTGCTGTTCCTCGTTGTTGTCGAGCGCCTTGAGGACCATGCCCACCCGGTTGGCCGTCTCGTCGAGCCGGCCGGGTGCGCCGGCCGGGGTGCCGGGCTCGCCGTGGACGGCCGGGAAGGTGATGGGGTCTCCCTCATGGAGGGTGGCGAGCCACTCCTTCGACACCGGCTGCGGCGTGCGGTCGGAGCCGACGATCGCCCGCAGGAGCAGTTCGTCGTCGCCGTCGACCGCATATGCCCTGCCGGTGCGGTCGACGACGTACCGCGTGCCGTCCGGGCCGATGACGTACAGGAGTTGGCCGCCGCGCAGCCGCTGCTTACCCTCGGTCTTGCTCATGTCGCGGTCGTCGAGGACCAGGGCGGCCTTCTGGACGGAGCCGCCGCCGGCGCTCGGACGCTCGCACAACGCCCAGCGTTTGGCGCCGCCCGCCTCGGACGCCTCGGGGAGGCGGTCGGGGGCGTATGGGATGCCGATCGTCACGCCGTGCGGGATCCTGCCGCTGTCCAGGACCTTCTCAGAGACGGTGACGACCTCGCGCCGTCCGGCGTCGAGGAGGAGTTTCGCCGACGCCATGTTGAGGACGGGGTGCAGTTGCACTTCTCCGTGGGTTTTCAGGACGACGTACCGGGTCGTGGACTCGCTGGCGACGATCACCTTGGCGTTGGGGGTGTCCCAGCCCTTCGGGGCGGTCGGCTTGAACATGCCCCAGGCTCCGAAGACGGCCATGACCACCACGCCCACGATCGTGCCGGGCAGCACCGCCCTGAGCGGCCGGGGCGCTCCCTCCTCCGAACCGGCGGGGGCCGATTGCAGGAACGCCGCCACCAAGCGGTGCTTCGCAAAGGTGTAGGCATTGAGCTGGTCCCGCCGAGATGCCATCGGTGCCTGTCTCTCCCCGTGTTCTGCCGTGACCGCGCAGGGGGCGACGCCGTCCCCCGCCCCGCCGTTGTCGGACCGGCCCCCTACTATGCCTGGTGTCACGGGGGCTCGCGGGGCGGGTAGGGTGCCTTGGTCTTCAAGTGCCTTGTGCCGTGCTGGAACAGCGGCGAGTCGTCAGCAAGTCGGGGGGACGGAATGATGACTTCCGGAACACGTGACCGGACACGGGGACGGGGCTCCTCGGCGTCCCCGGCGGGGTCCGGGCAGCGGCCGTGGGCTCCCGGCACGTCGTCCCGGGAGCCGGTCGCCTTCCACCTCTCGGCACGTTCCGGCCAGGGTGGCGCGTTCCGGTTGCAACGCCTGGTGCTGCTGGAAATCGCGGCCGCCGCGCTGCTGGTCGGCTGGGCGATCGGGACGGAGGCCCTGGTCGCCGCTTCCGTGCCCGCGGTCGTGCTCGTCGTGGTGTCCTTCGTCCGCCGTCGCGGGCGCTCGCTGCCGGAGTGGTTCGCCGCGGCGCGGACCCTGCGCGCGCGGCAGCGGCGGGCCGGTGACACAGCGCTGCCGCCCGGCACCGAGCCCGCCCTGGCCCCGGCGTTGGAGTGCGATCCGAGCCTGCGGACCTCCACGCACGCGGGACGCGACCGGCGGCCGGTCGGCCTGGTCGGGGACGGCACGTTCGTCACCGCGGTCCTTCAGGTGGAGGCAGGTACGACGGCACTGCGGGCCGGGCGCGACCGGCAGCCGCTGCCCCTCGCGTTGGTGCGGGACGCCCTGCACGTGGACGGGATCCGGCTGGAGTCGGCCCAGATCGTGCTGCACACCCAGCCCGCGCCCGCGCTGCACCTGTCCCAGCAGTCCGTGGCCGTCGCCAACTACCAGCCGTTGCAGGAGCTGACGGGCACGCCTGCGGTACGCATCACGTGGATCGCGCTGAAGCTCGACCCCGAGCTGTGCGCGGACGCGGTGGCCGCGCGCGGCGGCGGACTTCCGGGGGCGCAGAAGTGCGTCGTCCGCGCCGCCGACCACCTCGCGAGCCGGCTGACCGGCGCGGGATTCCGCGTGACCCTGCTCGACGAAGAGGAACTGACGGCGGCCCTTGCCACCTCGGCCTGCGCCAATCCCCTGGTGACGGCGGAGGCGGGCCGCACGGGGATGCCGGAGCGGAGAACCGAGGAATCCAGCCGCAGTTGGCGCTGCGACAACCGTCGGCACACGACGTACTGGGTGCGCCGCTGGCCCCCGCTGGGCGGCACAGGGCCGTCGCTGCCTCAGCTCGTCGCTCAGGTGACCGCCGTACCCGCCCTCGCCACCACCTTCAGCCTCACCCTCGCGCCGGGAGACCGGCAGAGTGTCCGGGTCGGCGCCCACCTGCGCGTGACCGGGCGCAGCGACAACGAACTCGTCGCGGCGCGGCAGGCGTTGCAGACCGCCGCGCGGCAGGTCGGCCTCGCGCTGTCCCGGCTGGACCGGGAACAGGTGCCCGGCATCCTCGCCACCCTGCCCCTCGGAGGTGCCAGGTGACGCCGCCGACCGGACGGACGGCCCAGCCGGACGCGGCCCCCGGCCCCCTGCCCTCCCCCGGTGGGCGGGTGCGGGAGTGGGCGCGCAGGGGTGCGGGGCTGCTCGGCCCGCGGCACGAACGGCACTCGGTGTCCGCGGACCAACTGGACACGCTCGCCCTGCCCATCGGGGACGACGGCGTGGTCATCGGTGTGGACTCCGAGGGGCAGCCCGCCGTGCTCGGCGTCAACCGGCCCACGCCCTACGACATCGTCCTCATCGGCGGGCTGTGGACCGCGCAGGTCATCGCCCTGCGAGCCGCCGCGACCGGCGCACGGGTCGCCGTGGAGACCGGACGCCCGCAGTCCTGGGTGCAGATGGTGCATGCCATGGGCGGCGGACAGAACGGGCTCGCGGTGTACGACGTCGGGCGCGTCCCGCCACAGGGCGCCTCGGCCGGCACACCGGTGCTCGTGGTGCGGGACTGCGGCATGAAACCGCCTCGCGGCAGGGTCGTGTCGGGACCGTGGCAATCGGTGCTGACCCTGTTGCCGTATCTCAGCCCGGCCGCCCCCCGCCTGGTGCGGCAGGCGCGGCTCACGGGCGTTCAGCGTGTCTCACCGGACGAGGCGGCGGAGCTCGGGCGGATCGTGGCCCTGTCCCGGGTCGAGGTGGAGGCGCTGCCGACGCTCGTCGACGCGATGACCCTGTGGTGTGCGGGTGGCGACCGGCAGTACGTGCTGACCCGCCCCACGGACGTCGAGATCGGCCTGCTGGGCACCCCCCGACGGATGGATTGACGCGTTCGGCGGAGCGCGCGTCGGGTGTGCGCGCCCCCACAGCGCGAGCGCGCGACCCTTTCGTCCGGGTTGTGGGGTTAGGTGCCGGGAAGCGGGGGCGGGCGGGCCTGACGGGGGTGGGTCCCGGATGATTAGGCTGGGATCGGGCGCGACGTCTGAACCCGTGGACCCGGCGTCGGCGTCCCAGGGGGAACCAGCGGATCGGCGGACCTCGGGCGAATTCGTACGACTTCGGGCGGCTTCGGCCGACCACGAACGGCTTCGGCCGGCTTCGGACAATCGGACAACTCGAGCGACTCGGACGAGGACCACGGTCGCCCCGGCACGGCATGAGGGTGCTCGACCACACCAGGAGGAACTGTGAGCAGCGATCGGGACGGGAACCGCGGGGGCTGGGCAACACCCGGCGATGACCAGCCCGACGTGGAATCGGCCGTGGAGGCGACCGGCGAGTTCACCATCGACTACGCGCCACCCGCCTGGTACACGCAGAACGCCTCCGGGGGACCGGTGTCCCCCACCACCCCTGAGCCGCCTCCTGCCGCGCCCGCGCCTTCCGCGCCGGACGAGCCGGTGGCTCCGCCGTCGTTCCCTCCCTACTCGCCGCCTCCACCGCCGGCCGCCTCGCCGGGGAGTGCCTCCGACGTGCCGCCGCCTGCACCTTCCGCACCGCAGTCGCCCGTCGTTCCTCCCCCGCCCGCCACCCCCTACGTGCCGCCTCCGCCGCCCGTCGGCGGGCCGGTCGCGGTGCCGGGGCTTCCGGCCGACAGCGGGTTCGAGCCGCAGGCGCCCGCCCGGCCCGCGGACGAGGGCGCCCACGCCCCGGAGACACCCAGTGCGCCCACCCCCGCAGCCGCCGATTCCCACAACGGTGACCTGGAGAGCGGTGCGACCATGCAGTTCTCCGCGAGCGCCTTGAAGCAGGAGATTGCCGAGCGCGCCGCCGAGGTCGAGGCGCGGCTGGCGGCTGCCGACGGCAAGGACGACGTGGCCGCCGCCGGTGCGACCACCGGTACGGCCCCGGAAACCGCCGGTACGGCCTCCGAGGGGGACTCGTCCGACGACCGCTCGGACTCCCCTGGCGCCACGGCCGGCGACGGCGACCCCACCCAACAGGACGACGACGCACCGCTGGGTGCCGTTTTCGGGGGCGACTCGTCGTTCGGCGGCGAGGGCGACGCCCACCCGGCCGCGGAGACCGACACCAGCGATACGAGCGACCCGACCGACGCGGAGGACGCCGGGGATCAGGACTCCGGGAGCGCCGCCGCCGACGCCCCGGCCTCTGACGCTCCGGCCCCCGATGCCCCCGACGCTGCCGGCCCCGACGACGACCACGCCGAGCCCGCCTCGACTTCCACGTCCACTTCGGCGTCCGCGTCCGCCTCCCCCGACGGTCAGGCCCCGGCCGGTGAACCCCGGGGCACCGTCCCCCCGGCCCCCGTTCCGCCCGCGCAGGACGGCGTGCCGCCCCTGCCGCCCTCGTACCAGCCCGCCGCTCCCGCGCCCGCCCACCAGTGGCCCGCGCAGCCGCAGGCACCGCAGGGCGGTTACGGCTTCCCGCAGCCGCCCGCGCCGCAGGGACAGCCGCAGGCCGGGCAGCCCGGCGTACCCCCGCAGGGTCAGCCGCACGCTCCCGCGCAGCCCCAGCCCGCCTTCCAGCCGCAGGCCCCCCAGCCCGCGCCCGCCGCCTGGCACAACCCGCCCGCCGGGGCGCCGATGCCCCCTGCCGCCGCCCCGCAGCCCGGGTACGGCTTCCCCCAGCCCGGCACCCCGAGCGGCCCCCACCCACAGGCCGGTCCGCAGGCAGCGGGCTACGGCTTCCCCCAGCCCGGCGCCCCCGGCCCGGCACCGCAACAGCCCTCCGCCCAGCAGCCCGCCCCGGCGCCGGACGCCCAGGCCGGTTACGGCTTCCCGCAGCCCGGCACTCCCGGCGCTCCCGGCCCGCAGGACGGCTACGGCTTCCCCCAGCCGAACCCGCCGCAGGCCGGTGGCTACGGATTCCCCCAGTCCTCCGCCCCGCAGGGCCCGCCCCAGCCCGGCCACGGTCAGCCCGGCATCCCTCAGCAGGCCCAGCCCCAAGGCCCCCACAACCCGCAACCGGGCCAGCCCCCGCACGCAGGACACCCGGGCCACCCCGGTCAGCCCCCGCAGGCCGGCCAACCCCCCCACCCCCCGGTCGACCCCCGCACCGGTACCGCCTGGCCGCAGGCCGTCCGGCACGATCAGCGGCAGCCGACCAACCCCGGTGCCGCGCCGCTCGGTTACACCGCTGCCGTCGAGCTGTCCTCCGACCGGCTGCTCAACAACAAGAAGCAGAAGGCCAAGAGCAGCCGCCCGGCGGCCGGTGGGTCGCGGTTCAAGCTGGGCGGCAAGAAGGAGGAGGCCGAGCGGCTGCGGAAGCTGGAGCTGATCCGCACCCCCGTGCTGTCCTGCTACCGCATCGCCGTCATCAGCCTCAAGGGCGGCGTCGGCAAGACGACCACGACCACCGCGCTCGGCTCCACCCTCGCCAGCGAGCGGCAGGACAAGATCCTCGCCATCGACGCCAACCCGGACGCCGGTACGCTCGGCCGACGCGTGCGCCGCGAGACCGGGGCGACCATCCGTGACCTCGTGCAGGCGATCCCGTACCTCAACTCGTACATGGACATCCGGCGGTTCACCTCGCAGGCGGCCTCCGGTCTGGAGATCATCGCCAACGACGTCGACCCGGCCGTCTCGACGACGTTCAACGACGAGGACTACCGGCGCGCGATCGACGTGCTCGGCAAGCAGTACCCGATCATCCTCACCGACTCGGGCACGGGTCTGCTCTACAGCGCCATGCGCGGGGTGCTCGACCTCGCCGACCAGCTGATCATCATCTCCACCCCGTCCGTGGACGGGGCCTCCAGCGCCAGTACGACGCTGGACTGGCTGTCCGCGCACGGGTACGCCGATCTCGTCTCGCGCTCGCTCACCGTCATCTCCGGGGTCCGCGAGACCGGCAAGATGATCAAGGTGGAGGACATCGTGTCCCACTTCGAGACGCGCTGCCGGGGCGTGGTCGTCGTCCCCTTCGACGAGCACCTGGCCGCGGGCGCCGAGGTCGACCTCGACATGATGCGGCCCAAGGTGCGGGAGGCGTACTTCAACCTCGCGGCCATGGTCGCCGAGGACTTCGTCCGCCACCAGCAGGCCCACGGCCTGTGGACCTCCGACGGCAACCCGCCGCCGATCGCCGCCCCGCCCATGCCCGGCGCGCAGTACCCGGGCCAGCCCGCGCCCGGGGCGCACTACCCGGGTCAGCCCGCGCCCGGCCAGCCGTACCCCGGTCATCAGCCGGCCCCCGGCCGGCCGGGGCACTACCCCCAGCCCGGCCCGTACCCCGAGCAGGGTGCCCAGCCCCAGCAGGGTGTCCAGCCCTCGCAGGACCGGCCGTATCCGCAGCCGGGTCCGGGGCAGCCGTACCCCGGGCAGAACCAGCCGCCCGGACAGCCGTGACCGACCCGGCTCGACTCCCGTTCTTCGAAGGCCCGCGCCCCCTCGGACGCTGTTGGTTAATCCGGGCCGTGATGCTTCGCCCCGTCGAGTTGCTCGGCGGGGCGAAGCCTTGCGAAGTGGCTGGTGCGGGTGCGGGCC
>NZ_JBFBAX010000046.1:0-30315 GCF_040682395.1 Streptomyces sp. NPDC051207
TCGAAGCTGACCACGTCCGGCTCCGACGAGTCCTACACGGTCAACGACTCCGCCAAGGTGGCCTGCGGCAACGTCAAGACCGCCAACGCCAACGTCTACATCATCGACACCGTCCTCATGCCGAAGAGCTGACGACACCGGTCGGCCGGGCGCCACACGAACAGGCGCCCGGCCGAAGGGCTCTGCATAGCCGGGCCACATCCGCACGGCCGAGCGCAGCGGGAACAGCCTGACTGCTCCCGCGTACGGGATCGCCTTCCCCAGCGTGCACTGGGCCACGATCCCCGCGTGAACCCCCAAACCGTGCCGTGGCGGATCTGACACACCGTCCAGGTCACGCGGCTGCACACGCTCCTGCTAACCGTGCCTGCCCCGGTCGCAGCCCTGATCGACAGAAGCCCCGGTCCAGTCGAAGGCAAAACCCTGGCCCGCCGGTCACTGCGCACAGTGCCAGGGGGACTGTAAATCGTTCGGTGTAACTCCCGATCATGGAGGATGCATCGATGACCAGTGAGAACGTGGCCGAGGATGAGGTCGGCGAGGCGGCAGTGGCTGTGTCGGCGAAGGCCGTGGACGACCAGCTGATCGACGAACTGGTGAGCCGTGCCCGGGCCGAGGGCTTGCAGGCGATGTATGGACCCGCGCCCTGAAGAGCGGCTTCACCGTTACCCGCACCTGACCAACCCGCCCTGCGGGGCCCAGTTGATCTGCCCGGCCTGCCGCGCCAAGGACCAGGCGCCCCACCTAGCTAGGCCGTGTCCGCGCAGTCAGGGCAGCCGCCTCTTCCCACCATGCCGTGCGGCAGATAGCCGGACTGCACGCTCAACTCCCACCCGTGCACTTGGACCGCAAGGGCGGCCAAGGCGAGGGCGCCGGTCGGCAGCAGAGTCCTGGGGGCGGGATCGGGTCCCACGCTTGCCCGGTGCTCGATGAGCCTGGCCACGAGAGCCTGCTCAAAGGCGTGCTGGTCGTCGTCAAGGAGTATGCGAAGAAGACGATGGTCCGCTGCCAGGGGCCTGTTCAGGTCAAGTTGCCGGGCAGCCTCTGCGCGCTCGTCTGTGTCCGGCTTGTGCAGGGGCACGGAGGGCCAGTCGCGGGGCAGGTGTCCGCTCGCCTCGGTCAGGTAGAGGCACAGTGCGTCCATGGCGGCAAGATCGGCCGGATCCGACGTCGCGGTCAGCTTCGAGTACGGCACCCCGTCGCGGATCGCGGGCGCATAGTCGTTTCGCAACAGCAGACCAATTACCCGTTGCCAGTCCCAAACCAGGCCGCTGACCAGGCAGAGGGCGAACACGTCGAGCCATGTCTGTGCCGTGGGCGCCTGCTCGACGACGTCTTCGAATGCGATGTGCTCGCTGCTGAGCTGCTCATCGATGAGCGGGAAGAGAATCTCCTGGTCGCCGTTCGGGAAGCACCCCACGCTCAATACCCCGAGGGAGCACTCCGCCGCGGTCCGCAGTGCCGCACGCGATGACCCGTCGAGCCCGGGGTCCGCCACGGTGCACGCGGCGACGTAATCGAGGAGCTCGTCACGCATCTCCTGCAACTTCTTCGGAGACGGGTCGTCGTAGCGCATCCAATGCCACCGCTGCCTGGTCCGCCGGCTGATGTCGTCGAGTGCCCGGGTCATGTGCTGTGCGCTGACCTCATGGCACCTCACGTCCTGCACGGATGTCATCCTCTCGTCGTCTTCTCACCGGACGCGGCACACTAGCAACGAGGTCGGACATCGCACCTGGTCCGGCCCCGTGAGCCGAGCACAGAACGGGCGCTGGCCGGGCACCGCTGCCGCAGGCATGAACGAGGTCTGCGCCGACGTGTGGATCCCGCATTTCACCGACGCGCCCGCGGATGCACGCCCCCGTACCGGGAACGGACCACGGGCGGTGCGCGGAGGCAGTGGCGACCTCCATCCGTGACAAGGCTGCGACGAGTGGCTGCTGTCGCTCTCCGCCACCCGCGACGAGTTCGGGGACTTCACCGCGGTCCGTCCGGTCGCACCCGTGCCCACCAGCTGGTTGCTGCATTCTTGTGGCAAACACAGCATTCCCGGCAGCCGGTTGAAGAGATTCTGTGAATCAGGGGTGGCGGTTTGCCGACGGCGGTAGCGCATTCCTCGGCGCATTCAGCGTCATGATCAAATGCTGGCGATAGCGATAGCGCGGAGCACGCGTCGCGGTTCCGTGGACCATCAATTCGGCAGCCGGAACCGGCTGACCGCAGGGCAAGACACGTGGAGAGCCGGATGCGTGGAGACACGCACGTCCGGTTCGGGCGGCTCGGGGAAACGGAACGACAGCAACGTCGACACTGCGCCCTGGGCCGACCACACACTGTCACCAGCGAGTTTATGCGGGAACAGTAAGATCGTGGAGGGCGTTGGTGCCGTGGTCGGGCATGGGCCCTGGTGCCAGGAAGGGCGCCACAAAGGAACGGGGAACGGGGAAACATGGTCAAGAGCGGTAATCAAGGAGGAAGCGAACACGCCGTGCGGGTCTTCCGGGTCCAACGAGCTTTCACCGAGCTCGAAGGGCAGATGCACGGTCCGGGTGAGCTGGCCGAGGCGACGGGACTGGACGACTCGACGGTTCACCGGATTCTGCAGTCCGGTGTTCACGACGGCATATTCGTACGCGAGGGGCGTGGCCTCTACCGGCTCGGCTCCGGCGCCGCGCGTCTCGGCCTGAAGGCTCTCACGCACGCGCCCAACACCGCTGAGGCGCACGGGGTGTTAGAGGACTTACGCAGAGCCACCGACGGAGGGCTCGTGTTTCTCTTCGGGCTGGCCCCCTTCGGCGGCGCCAAGAAGCAGTGCCTGGACATGGCGGTCGGCAACTCGGACCTGTCGGAGCTCGGCATCAGCCAGCGTGCCCTCCTGGCGGTCTTTCAGTCGTTGCGTACGGGTGCCTGCGGGCGGGCGATCCTCGCCCACCTGCCGGAGGTCATTCAGGAAGGCGTGCTGGCCGAGCCGACTCCCGTGGACGCGGGCCCCGGCGTGCTCCGGGACGAAGACACCCTGCTGGCCTCCCTCACGGCCGTGCGCGAACAAGGGGTGGCCATCGACTCGGAGGAGTGCGCCACCGGCTGGAACGGCCTTGGTGTGCCGGTCCGTTGGGATGGGCTGATCATGGGCTCCGTGGCGGTACTCAAGCCCAAGGAGGCCATGCCTGAGTGGCCGGCCGGCATTCTGAGGGCCATGAAGGGGGCCGCCGCGGTGTTCAGCGAGGCGGGCGGGCGCGGAGCCTGGTCGTCGGAGACCGCCAGCTCGTTCTGATTCCGGCGGCCGGGACCAACTCGTCCTGGTCCCGGCCGCCCACAGGGCGCGACCGCGGAGCCGCAAGTGGTGAGCGCGGCTCCGCGGTACGGGTACGCGGTGCGGCTCCACGGTGCGGGTACGCCCGGTTGGTCTCGCCCCGGGCGTACCGGGCCATGGCCCCGCGGAGGGCCTGCGCACGGCCCGATCCGACCCCGCAGGCGAGAGGTTCCCGGAAGTAGGTTCCCGGAAGTCCCGTGAGGTCCGCGTACGCGGGGCCTCCAGCGGAATCGTCGCCGCCATCGCGATGTGATCCCGCTGTCACAAACACTTCCTGCCGGGGCATCCGGTGTGACCGGCGTTCACGAAACATTCGCTTCGCGCATGAGAATCCGGTGTCGTTTCTCATGTGCCGGGAACGGTGCGGCGCGCATTCTCATCCCGCGGGAGAGGATTTTCGTTTCTTGACAGACCCCGGTGCCGGTGCCTAATACTCGAACGGTGATGAGCCGGAGCTCCGACGCTCCGGATTCGCCGTCAGGGGGAGCTGTCTTGGTCTGCGCTGTCGATACCCGTTCGCACGCACCGCCGGAAGAGCGGCCGGACGAGGAGAAGAAAGCGGTTTGCTGCCCGGCAGCCAGTGCCGCAGCAGGTGACACCGAAGGTCCTGCCGCGGTCTGTTTTCGCAGGCCGCGCCGCGAGCCACGCCGCAGGTCACATCGCAGGCCCGGCCGGTGCAGGAGATGACGCACCGCTCTCCTGGAAGCTGGAGTCGGATCGGGTTCCGCTGCTCTCCGCGCGTGAGGCGGAAGTATTCAGTCTCCTCGGCGAGGGATATTCCAACCGCATTGTCGCGCGCGAACTGAATATCACCGAAAGCGCAGTCAAATTCCATGTGACACGAGTGCTGGGCAGATTGGGTGTTGAATCCAGGTTGCAAGCAGGCCTTGTCACCCATTCTCATAGCCGCCTGTACCAAGGTGCAGTACCGCACAGCATGGATACAAGATAGTTCATGCCTGGAAGGAAAGGCCGAGGTTACGGGCCCGGTTTTTCTCCGAAGGTTTTCCCGAGACGCACCCTGAGAAGGTCCCGAGCGCGACTTCGTGGAATCTCGCCGCTCTCGCTCTCCCCTCCACCCCTTCTCGGTGACGGAGAAAGGACACGCCCATGCCGGCCCAGCCCGCCGCTCTCGCCGAGAGCCCCGCGCAGACTCGTGCGGCGCATGCCCCCGAGCCCGCCACGCCCGGCATGCGGGACAGCATCGACGCCCTGCACGCCACCCGCCTGGCCGCCGAGCAGGGGGCCGGCGCGCACGCCACCGAGCAGCAGCACGCCCGGGGCAAGCTGACCGCCCGCGAACGCCTGGATCTCCTCTTCGACGAAGGTTCGTTCACCGAGGTCGAGCAGTTGCGCAGGCACCGCGCCACCGGCTTCGGCCTGGAGGACCGCAGGCCTCACACCGACGGCGTCGTCACCGGCTGGGGCACGGTCCACGGCCGCACCGTCTTCGCGTACGCCCACGACTTCCGCATCTTCGGCGGCTCGCTCGGTGAGGCCCACGCCATGAAGATCCACAAGATCATGGACATGGCCGTCAAGGCGGGCGCCCCGCTGGTGTCGCTCAACGACGGTGCCGGGGCCCGTATCCAGGAGGGTGTCTCCGCACTGGCCGGGTACGGCGGGATCTTCCAGCGCAACACCAGGGCTTCGGGTGTGATCCCGCAGATCTCGGTGGTGCTCGGTCCGTGCGCGGGCGGCGCCGCCTACTCGCCCGCCCTGACGGACTTCGTCTTCATGGTCCGTGAGACCTCGCAGATGTTCATCACCGGACCTGACGTGGTCCAGGCGGTGACGGGTGAGGAGATCACGCAGAACGGGCTCGGCGGCGCCGACGTCCACGGCACGGTCTCCGGCGTCGCCGGGTTCGTCCACGACGACGAGGCCGAATGCCTGGAGGAAGTGCGCTACCTGCTGTCGCTGCTGCCGTCCAACAACCGGGAACTGCCACCGGCCCTCGAACCCGGCGACCCGGCGGACCGCCGGACCGACGCGCTCGCCGACCTGGTCCCCGCCGAGGGGAACCGGCCGTACGACATGCGCGCGGTGATCCAGGAGATCGTCGACGACGGCGAGCTGATGGAGACGCACGCGGGCTGGGCGGGCAACATCATCTGTGCGCTGGCCCGGCTGGACGGGCGGACCGTCTGCGTGATTGCCAACCAGCCCACCCACCTGGCCGGAGCACTGGACATCCACGCCTCGGAGAAGGCCGCCCGGTTCGTCTCCACCTGCGACGCCTTCAACATCCCCCTGGTCACCCTCGTCGACGTACCCGGCTTCCTGCCCGGCGTGGACCAGGAGCACAACGGCATCATCCGGCACGGCGCGAAGCTGCTGTACGCGTACTGCAATGCCACCGTGCCGCGTATCTCCCTGGTGCTGCGCAAGGCCTACGGAGGGGCGTACATCGTCATGGACTCCCAGTCCGTCGGCGCCGACCTGACGTACGCCTGGCCGACGAACGAGATCGCGGTGATGGGCGCCGAGGGGGCGGCGAACGTCGTCTTCCGCCGGGAGATCGCCGCCTCTGACGCTCCGGAGGTGACCCGGGCTCAGCTGGTCAAGGAGTACAGGCAAGAACTCATGCACCCTTACTACGCCGCTGAACGCGGCCTCGTCGACGATGTCATAGACCCCGCGCACACCCGCTCGGTGCTCATCGAGGCGCTGCGTGTCCTGCGTACCAAGGACGTCGACCTGCCGTCGCGCAAGCACGGCAACCCGCCGGTATGACGGGCACCGCGGACACCACGGACGGCACGGGTACAACGAAGACCACGGGCCCCATGCTCACGGTGGTGCGGGGGCGTCCCGACGATCTCGAACTGGCCGCGGTCACCGTCGTCCTGGGAGCCTTGGCGCAGCAGGCGGACACCACCGCGCCGCCGTCGGCGCCGGGCCCGGTGGGCGTGCGATGGGGCGGCGACGGCCGCATCCGCCCGGCCGGCTCCTGGCGCCGCGTCGCCGGCAGACACCGGCCGGGCCCCGCGGGCCGCGCCCGGGGCATGTCATGAGCCGCCCCCGCGAAAGCAGCCGGAGGCCGCGGCCCACCCGTCCTGGGCCGACAGGGCTGGAACCGCGCCCCGGACCGTACCCGCGTGCCGTTACCGACACCGGTTTCCCCGACACAATCGACTGGGAGCCGATAGTGAAACATCCACTCAACCCGATCGACGAGGTCTTTCTCGCCATGGACCGCGGACTCAGCCTGCTCCAAGGGCAGTTGCTGCGGTTCCGTGGAGATACGCCATCGCTGGACGAGCTCCATGACCACCTGGCGGAACGACTGCCCGGCCTGCCGCGGCTGACCCACCGGGTGGTGACCGGCAGGCGCGGCGCGTTCCGCGCCCCCAGTGCCGGCTTCGACCTGCGCGACCACGTGCAGGAGATGGAGCTCCCGGCCGGCACCCCGCTGGACGAGGCGCTGACCGCTCTGGTGCGCCTGCCGCTGAGCGAGAGCGGCCCCCTGTGGTCGATGCACCTCGTCCACGGATACGCGGACGGTGAGTACGCCGTCTGTTACCGGGTCCACCATGGCCTGGAGGACGGGATGGGCGCGGCCCGCGTCGCCGCCGTCCTGTTCGGCGGCACTCCGCACTCGTGGCCGACACCCCGGGACGGGCAGCGGGACGGGCTGCGCGCGGGACCGCTGTGCACCGCCGGGCCGTTGGAGCTGCTGCACGGCACGCTCAGCGTGGGCGCCGGCATGGTGCGGGGGCTGGCACCCGGCCGGCTCTGGCCCAGGACGTACTCCGGCCCGGAGAACCTGGCCATGTGCAGTACGAGTGCCACCCGGCGCGAACTGATCGAACTGGGAAGGGGATTCGGCGGCACCGTCAACGACGTTTTCCTCATGGCACTGTGGGGCGCGCTGTCCGCCTGGAGCACGACGGGCGACGGCCGCCGCGACGTCCGCTCGGTGTTCCGCGCGTCGCCCGTACCGGTGCGGATGCCGCTGAGTACCCGGCAGGACGGTGAGGAGGACGCCGTCGGCAACCACCTCACGACGGCCGTTGTCACACTGCCCAGCCAGGAACTGCCGCCCGCCGAGGCGTTCGCGCAGCTCGTCGGCAGCACCCAGCGGATGCGTTGCAACGGTCTGCGGCCGGCCAGCAGGGCGCTGATCGCCCTGCTGCCTGCAGCCCTGACCCGCTGGACGGTGAGGCGCCTGCTCAGCCCCCGCTCGTCTCCGCTGTACGCCTCCAACTACGTGCTGCCGGGCTCTCTTTCCTTCCGCGGCGACCAGGTCGTGGATGCGATACCCCTCGGTGTGCTGCTGCCGGGCAACGCCCTGTCCGTGACGCTGCTGTCCTGCGGCTCACGGGTCCGGGTCAGTTTCCTGTACGACCGCAGACTGCCGGACGCCCAGCGGCTGGCCGTCCTGTGGCGTGAGGCCCTCGACGAACTCGACGCGATGAACGTGCCGCACCCGGCGTAGCCGTCCGTGCCGCACGCACCGCCACGTCCGGTACCCCCCACCACCCACCCTCGGAGGGCTTTCCATGTCAAGTCGGCCCAGTTCTCGCGGTCACTCCTTATGGACCCTGATCGTGACCGGACTCGCGGTCTTCATGGCGGCGCTGGACAACCTCGTCGTCATCACCGCTCTGCCCGCCATTCAGGAGTCGCTCGACACGAGTTTGCAGGATCTGGAATGGACGGTGAACGCCTACACCCTGTCCTTCGCCGTCTTCCTGATGGCCGGTGCGGCGGCCGGTGACCGCTTCGGCCGCCGCCGGATGTTCGTGGCGGGACTTGTCGTCTTCACCGCGGCGTCGGCGGCGTGCGCCCTCGCCGACACCTCCCAGCAGCTGATCATCGCCCGTGCCGTGCAGGGCTTCGGCGCCGCCATCGTCATGCCGCTGACGCTGACCCTGCTGACCGTCGCGGTGCCGCCCCGTCGGCGTGCCCTCGCGCTGGGCATCTGGGGTGCGCTGAGCGGACTGGCTGTCGCGCTCGGGCCGCTGATCGGCGGCGCCGTCGTCGAGAAGATCTCCTGGGAGTGGATCTTCTGGGTCAATGTGCCGATCGGTGTGGTGGTGCTGGCACTCAGCCTGTGGAAGCTCGCCGAGAGCAAGCACCCGGAGAGCACGCTCGACAAGACGGGCACCGTCCTGTTGAGCCTCGGCATGTTCGGAGTGGTGTACGCCCTCGTGCGGACCACCGAGCACGACTGGGCCAGCAGCGAGGTGCTGACCTACCTGATCGCCGGAGTGGCGCTCATCGCGGCCTTCGTCCTCTGGGAGCTGCGCACCCCCCACCCGATGCTGCCGATGCGGCTGTTCCGCAGCCGTTCGTTCTGCGCCGTCAACTCGGTCAGCCTCCTGATGTTCGCGGCCATGTTCGGGCTGGTGTTCCTGCTGACCCAGTTCATGCAGAACATCCAGGGCTTCTCGCCGCTCGAAGCGGGGGTGCGGATGCTGCCGTGGACCGCGATGCCGGTCCTGGTCGCCCCGTTCACCGCCCTGCTCACCGGACGGCTGGGCAACCGGCTGGTGGTCGCCGCGGGCCTGCTGTTCGAGGCGGTCGGCCTCGGCTGGCTCGCCCTGGTGACCGAGGTGAACACCGACTACGCCGACCAGGTTCCCGGGCTGGTGCTCGGCGGCGTCGGACTCGGGTTGTTCTTCGCCCCCGTCGCCGAGATGGCCATGAACATCGTCGCCCCCCGTGACCAGGGGGTCGCCTCCGGAGCCAACAACACCTTCAGGGAGCTCGGCGGTGTGCTCGGCGTGGCCGTGCTGATGTCGGTGTTCACCGCCCAGGGCGGCTACGGCTCGCCGCAGACCTTCGTGGACGGCCTGGTCCCGGCCACCTGGGTCGGCGCCGCGATCGCTGCCCTCGGCTGCCTCGCCATCCTCGCCGCACCGCGCCGGTCCAGGGAGCAGAACGACGCGTGGCAGGAAGAACAGGACGAGGAGCGCCCGGACACCGGGAAGACGGATCCGGCCGGCCCGTCGGCCCCGACTGACCCGGCTGACGTGCTGGAACCCTCGCAGCGCTGACAGCCGCCCGGAGCCCTGGGCCGCCCTGGGCAAGGCCCCGGACCGTAAGCATTCGCCCGACAGTCGACCAGCCAGTGGCAGGGAGTCGAGATGTACGACGCAATAGTTGTCGGCGCACGGATCAGCGGCGCCGCCACGGCCATGCTGCTGTCCCGGGCAGGCCACAAGGTGCTGTTGCTCGACCGGGCCGTGTTCCCGGGAGGCAAGGCGGCGGCGACCAACCTGGTCCACCCGCCGGGCATACTCCGGCTCAAACGCTGGGGTCTGCTCGACGAGTTGACCGCCACCGGCTGCCCGCCCATCACCGAGTACGGCCTGCGTAGCGGCCCGGTGGAGCTGATGGCCCGGCTGCCCGCCGTGGACGGGGTGGGCGAGGCGTACTCCCCGGAGCGAGCCAGGCTCGACCAGATCCTGCTGGACGCCGCGGTCCGGGCCGGGGCGGAACTGCGTACCGGCGTCTCGGTCCGGGAGCTGATCACCGACGACGCGGGCACGGTCACCGGTGTGCGGGGGGAGACGGCGAACCGCACCCCCGTCGTCGAGCGCGCCCCGGTCGTGGTGGGCGCCGACGGCTCCAACTCGACCGTGGCCAGGCTGGTGGACGCGCCGAAGTACGACGCGCACCCGGTCCTCAACAAGAGCCACTGGTCGTACTGGGAGGGACTGCCGCACGACGGACGGGTCCGCACCTACCGACAGGCCGGCAAGCACGCGTTCACCTGGCCGACCCACGACGGGCTGACCATCGTGGGAGTGGCTCTGCCGGTCGCCGACTTCAAGGCGACGAGCGACGAGGACCGCGACCGTACGGTCATCTCCGCGTTCGACGAGGTGGATCCCGCGCGGGCCGATCTGCTGCGCGCGACCAAGCGCGTCGACCGCTGGATGACCGGATCCGTACCGAACTTCCTGCGCCGCTCACACGGCCCCGGCTGGGCGTTGGCCGGGGACGCCGGCTACACCCGGGACCCGATCACCGCTGCCGGGATCACCGACGGGCTGCGCGGCGCGGAACTCCTCGCCGCCGCCATCGGGTCGGGCCTCTCCGGCAGCGAACCGCTGCCGGCCGCGCTCGCCCGCTACGCCCGCGACCGCGACGACCTGGTCACCGGCCATTACCTCTACACCCGGGACCACGCGACGATCGCGGACCACTCGCGCGAGGAGCTGGCGTTCATCCGGGCCATGAACCGCAGCCCCACACACGGCCGCGCGATGGTCGGCATGTTCGCCACGATGATCCACCCGGCGGAGTTCTACTCGCCGGCCAGCGTCCACGCCCTGCTCGACCATCTGGAGCCGGGCAACGGGCCGGGCTGGAAACTGCGAATGGTGCGCTGGCTGGCCCGCGGCGCGCCCCGGCACATCCCCGGGGCGACCCGCACAGCCGACCGGCTGGTGGCCAAGAACCTCGGCCCGATGGGCCAGTACCTGGCCTGACCCTCGCCCTCCCCTCTCGTCCTCGTCCTCATCCGATCCGCACCACCAGCTTGGAGGCACCACCATGACCGTCCACACGTCGACGGACCTGCGCACCACCTTCCTCTTCCCCGGCCAGGGCGGTTTCGACAGTGCGGCCCTGCGCCTGGCCGAGGAGAAGCACCCGCAGGTCCGGCGGGTCTTCGAGCGTATCGACGCGGAGACCATGAGCCTGTTCTCGCGCCGAATATCCGACGTCGTCCTCGGGGCGCACCCCACGGACCTGCGCGAACTCCTCGACGACGAAGCCTGGGTCTCCCAGGTGGCCATCTACGCCGCCGGCCTGGCCGCGTACGAGATCCTGGACGCCCAGGGGGTACGTCCGGACGTCCTCGTCGGCCACAGCCTCGGCGAGATCACCGCACTGGTCGCCGCCGGGGCGTTCTCCGTCGAGGACGGGGTGCGGATCGTCGCCCAGCGCGTGGCGGTCATCCAGCGGCAGAACGGCGTCGAGGGCCGCATGGTGGCGCTGTCCGCCGGCGCCGAACGGTCCCGCCGCCTGCTGGAACTGCTGGACGACCCGATGCTGGCTGTCGCCACCGAGAACCACGACGAGCAGACCGTAGTGAGCGGCCCGGGCGAGATTCTCGACCGGGTTGTCGCGATCGCCGGGCAACTGGGCATCGGCGCCATCGAGATCGACGCCCCCTACCCCTTCCACACCCCGGCTCTCGCCCCCGCCGTACCCGAATTCGCCGCATACGTCGGCAAGCTGGACCAGCACCCGCTGCAGCGCCTGGTGTACTCGCCGATCCTCCAGCGGTACTACGAGCCCGACGACGCGCTGGCCGACCGTCTCGCCGAGCACTTCGTCACCCCGGTGCGGTTCGCCGCCGCCGTGCGCCACCTGCAGACCGCCGGTGTCAACACGTTCGTGGAAGCGGGCGGGCGGGCCGCGCTGTCCAAGCTCGTCGTCCGGCTGACCAAGGGCTCGGACGTACGCGCCCTGCCGTCACTCGCGGTCGACCGCGACGGCGGCCTCGCGCTGGACGCCACCCTGCGGATCCTGCGGGACGCCGGTCTGGCCGGTGCCACCGGGTCCCCGGGCCTCGCCGAACTGCTGGCCCCCACAGTGCCTGCCGACGTGTTCGAGGCGTACTGGGCCCAGCACGGCGACGAGGTGCTCCGGCGCATCGCCGACGACCTGGGCGACTTCACCCCGGAGCCGGCGGCGCAGGCACCCTCGCCCGGCACCGGAGCGACCACTCCTGCCGCACCGGCTCCTTCCTCGCCGGCGCCGTCCGCCGAGGCACCGGACCGTGCGGAGATCCACGCCGAACTGCGGACCCTGTACGCCGAGGCGCTGGAGTACCCGGAGGAGGTCTTCGAGGACGGCGTGCAACTCGAGGCCGAACTGGGGGTCGACTCGGTCAAGCAGGTCGAACTGCTCTCCCGCGCCTCCAAGCGATACGGCCTGCCCACACGGGAGGCCGGCTTCCGCCTGGAGAACTACAACACCATGGACAAGATCGTCGACTTCGTGCTCACGGAGCTGTCCGGCCGGGAGGCCGTCGCGGCCGGCTGACAGCGCGCAGCGGGCTGCTCTCGGCTTCCCGTTCCGTCGGCTTCCCCCTGCTTCTTCCCGGTTTCCCTCGCTCCCGGCTCCAGAAGGGCACATGTTCCATGAACGACCTCACAGGCAGGGTGGCCCTGGTCACCGGCGGATCAAAAGGGATAGGCAAGGCCATCGCGCGTGAACTCGCCTCGCGCGGCGCCTCGATTGTCCTCAACTACTTCCACTCGCACGACCGGGCCAAGGCAACCCGCGACGAGCTGACCGCCGAGGGCCACCGGGTCGACCTGGTCCGTGGATCAGTGGCCAGGCAGGAACAGGTCGACCGGATGTTCGCGGAGACGGACCGGCTGCACGGCCGGCTCGACATCCTCGTCAACAGCGCCGCCGACGGCGCGCTGCTGCCGCTGGACGAGATCACCGACGAGCACCTCGACAGGGCCATCGAAGTCAACTACAAGGGCGGGCTGCGCTGCGCACGCGCTGCCGCGCCGCTGATGGCCAGGGGCGGTGGTGGTTCGATCGTCACCGTCTCCGCCCTCGGCGGCTCCCAGATGGTGATGGCCAACTACCTGGCGTGTGCGCCGGCGAAGGCCGCGGCCGAGGCCGCGGCCCGGTACCTGGCCGTGGAGCTGGCACCGCTCGGCATCCGGGTCAACACGGCGTCCGCCGCCATGCTGAGCAGCGAGGTGGCGGACAAGTTCCCGCAAGCGGCCCAGATGCAGGACGTCATAGCGCGGGCCACCCCCTGGGGGCGTCTCGGCACACCGGAGGAGTTCGCCACCGTGGTGGCCTTCCTCGCCTCCGACGACGCCCGCTGGATCACCGGCCAGGTCATCCTCGCCGACGGTGGCCTCACACTGGGCGCCGCCCTGCTCTCGCCTCCCGCCGTGCCTCCCACCCCGCCGCAGGAGCAGCCGGGGGAGCAGGGCCGGCCCGCTCCGGATCCCGCCGCGCTGTCCGCGGCCCGGCCGACCGCCGTGCCGGAACCGGCCCCGGTGCGGCGCGTCGAAGCCGTGGCCGGGACGCCCGAGGAGCCCGTGGAGCCCGTGGCGGCAGCCGAAGGGCCCTCCACCGTGACGGAGTTCGGGGACGACTCGATCGCCGTCGTCGGCATGGGCCTGGCCGTCGCCGGGGCGAACAGCCCGGAGGAATTCTGGAAGCTCCGTATGGCGGGCGACGAGTTGTTCGTCGAGGTCCCCGAGGACCGCTGGCAGCACCAGAGCTTCCACTCGGCGGACACGGCAGCCGAGGACAAGGCGTACGCCGACCGCTGTGTGTTCATCACCGGCTTCCAGCCCGCCGACGGCGCCTTGGACGGCATGGAAGGGGCCCCCGACGAGCAGGAGTTCACCACCCAGTGGCTCCGCCACAGCATGGTCCAGGCGCTCGACGGGGTCCGCCGCAGCGACACCGACCGCTGCTCCTTCGTGGTCGGTTACACCCCGGACGGCAGCCAGCACCTGGAGGAGGCCGGGGTCCTGGCCGGCGTGACCAGGATGACGCACGAGATCGTCGACGACCTGGCGATGTCCGACGACGAGCGTGCCGCGCTGCGCGGGGGCATCGACGATTCGCTGACCCGCCGCTACCGGCGCGGCGGCAGCAGCCCGTCCCGGTTCCTGCCGCACCGGGTCGGCGAACTGGCCATGCGGGGCATCCTGCCGGCGTCCACCGAGCTCCACATGGTCGACACCGCGTGCTCCTCCTCGCTCTACGCCATCGACATCGCGGCCAAGGGTCTGCTGATGGGCAAGCAGGACATCGCGGTGTGCGGCGGGGCCTTCGCCCTGGCGCCGCGCGGCACCGTGCTCTTCTCCAAGCTCCAGGGACTGTCCAAGAGCGGCAAGGTGCACGCCCTGGACGAGGCGGCCGACGGCGTGATCTTCGCCGACGGCGCCGCCCTGGTCGTACTCAAGCGGCTGAGCAAGGCCCAGGAGGACGGCGACCGGGTCCTCGGCGTGCTGCGGGCGTTCGGTTCCTCCTCGGACGGCAAGGGCAAGGCGATCTACGCGCCGAACTCGGCCGGCCAGAGTCTCGCCGTGCGGCGCGCGCTGGAGAACGGCGACGTGAACGGCGACGACGTGGACTGGATCAACGCGCACGCGACCGGCACCCCCGCCGGTGACCTCGCGGAGTTCTCCACCTTGCGGGAGCACTTCGGCACGGCCCGGCCGACCGCGGTCACCTCCAACAAGTCCCTGATCGGGCACACCGGCTGGGCGGCCGGAGTCGTCTCGCTCATCGAAAACCTGAAAGGCCTCGAAAAGCGGACCATTCCGGGCCAGTACCGCTTCACCAACCCCCGCGAGGACTTCCGCCTCGCCGACACCCAGCTGGACATCCCGTCCGAGGCGGCGCAGTGGTCAGGGCGCGGTGACCGGCCGCGGCTCGCCGCCGTCTCCGGGTTCGGCTTCGGCGGGACCAACGCGCACCTGATCGTCGCCGAGAACCAGCCGCGCGTCGCGGCGCCCGCCGCGAACCCGTCGGCGGCGACCTCGTCGGAGGCCGTCCCCGCCGTCGCGGCTCCGTCAGCGGCAGCCGTGGTCGACGTGGCCGAGCCCATCCCGGCCGACGCGGTTCCGGCAGGGGCAGCCCTGGCCGAGGCGTCCCACACCAGGACGACGGCGGCCCCCGCCGGGACGATCCCGGCCACCAGGAAGCCGGACCCCGACAGCCGGGTGGCCATCGTCGGGTGGTCGTCGCACCTGCCCGGCCTGGCGGACCACAAGGAGGTGTCGGGCTGGCTGGCCGGCGGGAAGCCGCCGCTGGACACCTTCGGCACCGCGTACCCGTCGCCGCCGTTCAACGAGGTCCGGCTGCCTCCCAAGACCATCAGGGCCCTGGACCGGTGCCAGCTGATGATCCTGCAGTGCGCCCACCGGCTGCGTGACCAGATGCCCGAGTTCTGGAGCAAGCAGGCCGCCAAGACCGGTGTCTTCGTCGGGCACATGGGCCCGACCCGGGCCGCCATGCTGTACGCGAACCGCTGCTACCTCGACGACATCGGGCAGGCCCTCGCCGACTCACCGCTGGCCGGGTCCCCGGCCGCCGCCCAGGTGCTGGAGCGACTGCGCGAGCAGGTGCGGGCGTTGATCCCGGAGTCCAACGAGGACGCTTTCCCCGGCCAGATGCCCAACATCATCTCCGCCCGGGTGTCGAACTACTTCGACCTGCACGGCCCGAACATGACGATGGACTCCGGTTTCGCCTCCGCCCTGTCGTCGATCACCTCGGCCGGCCGCTATCTGCGCACCGGCGAGCTGGACTTCGCGCTGGCCGGCGGCATCAACGGCAACAGCCTCCCGGAGTACCGCGCCCTCATCGGCGATCTGCTCCCGGAGCAGGAGCAGCAACTCGCCGAGGGCGCCTTCCTGTTCGCCCTCGCCACCGAGGAACGGGCGAAGCGCGAGGGCCTGCCGATCCTGGCGTACGTCGACGAGCCGCTCGACAGCGCCGCCGCACAGGCCGGCGCCGTATCCGAGCGGGACTCGGTACGGGACTCCGTGCGGTGCACGGAGCCCGAGCACGCCCGTTATCTGGGCGCCGCCGGGGGACTCGCCGTACTGAAGGCCCTGCACAGGCCCGCCGGCACGGTGGAGGTCTCCTGCGACCAGACCGGCGGCGCACCGGGCGCCCGGCTCCGGCTGACCGTGCCCGGCCCCGCCGCCCCCGCCGGGTCCACCCCGGAGCAGGGCCGGTCACACGGCGCAGCCGTGACCGGCACCCTGCCGGAGCGCTTCCTGTCGGCCACGAACACCGGGGAGGGCGTACCGCTGCGGGTGCGCCGCCAGATACCGGTGCTCGAGGCGACCCCGCCCCGGCGGGTGCGCGAGCCGATTCCGTTCCTGCCGGACGGTGCCCTCGTCGTCACCGACGCCCCCGGCCCGCTGGCCGAGGCGGCAGGCCCCGACGCTGCCCTGACCGTGCTGTCCACCGCCGCGCTGACGGCGCCCCGGCCCGGCTGGCACCACCTGCCCGAGGTCACCCCCGACGCCGTCCGCGAGGCCCTGGCGGGCGCCGGGCGACCGGTCACGCACCTGCGCGTGCTGGCCGACCTGGGGCGCTCGGCACCCGCCGGGCAGTCGCTCACCGAGGGTTCCCCGGCTCTTCTCGCCCTGCACGACGCGGCCTACCTGGCTGTCCAGCACGCGTACGACGGGCTGTCCACCGCGGAGTCCACCCTCGTCATGCTGTTCCTCGACGCGGTGCCCGGCGGCGCACCGCACCCCTTCTCGGGGCTGTTCACCGGTCTGCTCAAGAGCGCCGGCCGGGAACTCGCCGACAGCACCAGTTTCGCGCTGCTCACCTCGGCCACCGAAGTGGGCGACGCGGTGAGGCTGGTGGAGGAGGAAAGCCGGGCGTACCGGGACTTCCCCGTAGTCGTCGACACCGACGGGGTGCGCCGCACCCACCGGCTGAACGACGAGCCGATCGTCCTGGGCGCCTCCGCCCCGGCGGCCCTGGACCGGGACTCCGTGGTCGTCGTCGCCGGCGGCGCCCGAGGCATCACCGCCGAGGTGCTCAAGGCGGTCGCCGCTGAGTTCGGCCCCCGCATCCACGTGTTCGGCAGCAACGACCTGGACAGCTACCCGCCGTCGGTCTTCGCCGGCAGCGACGAGGAGTTCGCGGCGGGCCGGGCGGCCCACATCTCCGCCGAACTCGCCAAGGCCAAGAACAAGGGCAAGGCGAAAGGCAAGGACACGGGCAAGCGCCCTTCCGTGGCGGACCTCAACAAGTCCTTCGACCGGATGCTCAACGCCCGTGACGCCCGGCGCAACCTCGACGCGATGACGGAGCGCAGCGGCGCCGGCCGGGTCACCTACGTGCAGTGCGACATGCGCGACGACGCCCAGGTGGAGAAGGCCATCGGTGCGGTGCTCCAGGAACACGGGCGGATCGACCTGCTGGTCAACGCCGCCGGGCTGCAGCGCTCGGCGCTGATCAAGGACAAGGACTTCGCGGAGTTCACCTCCATCCGTGACCTGAAGGTCCAGTCGTACCTCAACCTCAAGTACGCGCTGCGCGATGCTCCGCCCCGCATCTGGTGCAACTTCGGTTCCCTGCTCGGGTACTTCGGGCAGCTCGGCGAGTCCGACTACGCCTCGGCCAACGACTTCCTGGGCAGCGCGGCCACCTATGCGGCGGCCACCTCGGAACTCCACGAGTTCACCATCGGGTGGACGCTGTGGGCCGGTGTCGGCATGGGCGCCAACGAGCTGACGAAGGCGTACTACGAGCGGGCCGGCTCCTACAGCAACATGGCCGTCCCCGAAGGCGTGCACCACTTCGTACAGGAACTGCACGCACCCGTCCGGCGGCCTTCCCTCGTGCACCTGGGGGACGCCGAACGCGCCACCGTCGAGGAGTTCTACCCCGGCTACCTCACGGGCGGTACGGTCACCGGTGCGACCGCAGGTGCGGCCACCAGTGCGGACGCGGTCGCGTCGGCCACCGGTACGGATGATGTCCCGCCGCAGCCACAGCCGTCGGCGCCCGGCTTCTTCCTGCGCCGTGTCGTCGAGTCGACGGCGACGTCCGCCGTGTTCGAGTGCCGCTTCGACCTGGACACCGACGGCTACCTGGAACACCACACCGTGCGCGGCGAGCCGACCCTGCCGGGAACGTTCGTCACCGAAATGGCCGCGGAGGCCGCCCGGCACCTGGTGCCCGACCAGCACGTCGTCGCTTTCGAGGACCTGCGGTTCGAGCACTTCCTGCGCGTCTACCGCGACCTGCCGACCGCCCCGAAGCGGCTGCACGCGCAGATCGCCGCGTCCTCGGGCGACACGACCACCGTCGCGGTGCGGATCACCGAGGACGTGGTGTCACCGGCCGGCGTCGTACTCGTCAAGGACCGGGTGCACTTCACGGCCCGGGTGCTGCTCGCCGGCACCTTCCCCGCTGCTCCTGTGTGGGAAGCGTGGAACACCGCGGACGACATCCCGGTGCCCGACCCGTACCACCAGTCCGGCTCACCGGTGCGGCTGACCGGGCCGTTCGTGTCCACCACCGACACCCGTATCCACCCCAACGGCAAGCGGGGCCGCTACGCGCTGTCGCTCCGCGGCGACGACCCGACGTGGCAGCAGTTCACCGTTCCGAGCATCCTGCTGGACGGCCTGGCCAGGGTCGGCGTACTGGACCTCGTCGACGGTCGTCTGATCCCCGTCGCCGCGCCGCTGTCGATCCGCCGCATCGACCTGTACGAGGAGACGAACGACCTGGCCCTGTCCGGGGCCGGCGAGGACATCGACCTGTACGCCACGCCGCCCGGCTTCGACCTGGCCGCCGACCTGGTCGACAACCGGTTCATCGCCACCCGGTCCGACGGCCGGATGCTCCTGCAGATGAAGGACATGCAGGCGACGCTGATCGGCTATGTCGACGCCCGGACCGGCGAAGCCGTCCCGGCCACCCGTGACTGACGAGGAAGGAAAACGCAGCATGGCGCCCGTACGCAAAAGGCTGCCGGAACCGGTGCCCACAGGCGCCGGCGGCAAGTCCCCGGTGCAGGCGGTGAGCCGGATGGAATGGCAGCTCACCGCCCTGCCGGCGGCCCCCGCCGACCCCGCGCGCCTCGTGGGCATGCGGGTCCTCCTCCTCGGCGGCGACCAGGAGACCGCCGCGGCCGTGGCACGTGAACTGACCGGGCACGGAGCCCTGGTACGCCGCCACCCGGCGGCCCCCGGGCCCGGGGACGACGGCGCCGTCGACGCGATCGTCGACCTCACGGTGGGGGGCCCGGCGCCCGGCGCCGCCGTGTCCGGCACCCGTGACCCGGACGAGGTCTGGCGCGAGCCGCTGCTGGAGACGGTCGCCGCGCTGCGCGAGCACTACGCCGACTGGGCCGCCGAGACGTCGGCGCGGCGCCTGTACTACCTGGCCGTGACCTATCTCGGCGGCGGCATGGGGCACCATCCGCAGGACGACCTGGCGCAGCCGCTCGGCGGCATCTGGGCGGGGCTGGCGAAGACGCTGCACCGCGAGCTGCCGAACTGCAACGCACGCGTCGTCGACACGAGCCTGACCGCCGCCGCCGACCTGCCGGGCATCGTCGCCGCCGAACTGGGCAGGCCAGGCGAGCTGGAGGTCGGTCACCGCGACGGGCAGCGGCTGACGCTCACCCCGGTCGCCCGGCCCGCCGGGGATCCGGCCGTCCCGCTCGGCCCCGACGACTCCGTGCTGATCTCGGGCGGTGGTCGGGGCATCGGCTGGGAACTGGCCCGCTCCCTCGCCGCCACCTACGGCCTGCGGGTCGTGGTGACGGGCCGGGAGGCCTTCCCCACCGGCGACGAACCGTGGTTCGGCGTCGGGGAGAGCGAACTGAAGGCATACGAGCAGCAGTTGTGGTCCCGGCTGCGGCAGGGGACAACGTTGGCCGAAATCAGGCAGGACATCGCCCGTGTCCGCAGCCGGTGGGAACTCGCCACCAACATCTGCGAGGCCAGGTCCAGCGGGCTGCGCGTCGACTACGCCCGGTGCGACTTCACCGACCTGGAGCAGGTGCGCTCCTTGCTGGCGCGTGAGGGCGCCGCACTGACCGGGGTCGTGCACAACGCGGGGGTGGACACCGCGGCGAGGCTGCCCAAGAAGACCGACGAGGAGATCCTGCGGACCGTCCGCACGAAGATCGGGGGCTTCCTCAACCTCTTCGGCGAACTGCGGGAGCACCGGCTCAAGTTCTTCTGCAGCGTGGGCTCCCTCACCGGCCGGCTCGGCGGGATGGTGGGCCAACTCGAATACGCTGCGGCCAACGAGGGACTGGCCCGGCTCGGCCGGTGGGCCGGCCGCCGTGCGGACTTCCCCGTCATGACGCTGGCCTGGCCGACCTGGGACCGTATCGGCCTCATCTCCAACTTCTCGGCGACGCTGCGCTACATGGCTGCCATCGACGTCACCGACGGCCTCGCCAAGTGGCAGGCCGAGCTGCGCGCCGGCTCCGAGGGGGAGGTCACCTTCGTGGGGCCGCTGGGCAGGGCGATGAGCCCCGGCCAGGCGACCGACTACCCCGTCGTGCCCGACCTGCCGGGGTTCACCGGCACCTACCCGCGGATCTTCCACCTCGGGGAGGTGACGACGTACCAGCCGCACGTCCGCATGGTGTCGCGGGTGACCTTCGACCGTGACCGGGCACCGGTCCTCGGCGACTTCCTGCTGGACGGCGCCGCGGCCGTTCCCGTGAGCATCCTGCTGGAGAGCGCCGTGCGCGGCGCGGAGTGGATCGTGCCCGACGACTTCCCCGCGCTGTGGGCCGGCTGTCTGGAGGAGGTGGTCGTACCGCTGGACCTGCTGCGGCTCGACGCCGGCCCGACCGTGTGGGAGCGGGAGGTGCGCGGTGCCCACGAGGGGGACACATGGGTGGTCGAGGTGCGGTTCCGGCGGGTGTCGGACGGTGGGGACGGGCCGGAGGCCCGCCTGCGCGTCGTCCACGAGCCGGGCGGCGCTCGCTCCCCGGCCCCGCCCCGGCCCGATGTGAAGCGGACGACCACCTGGCGATCCGGCCGGCCGCTGCTGAGCTGGCGCTCGTCGGTGGTGCCCGCCGCCGCTTGGTCCGAGGGCCCGGACAGCCGCCGTTCGGCCGTGGTACGGCCGTGCGTCCCCAACGACCTGTGGGCGACGCTCCGCGCACCGCGCACCGCGCTTTCCGTCTCCGCGCTGGAGAACGTGATCCGGGCGGGCGCCAGGCAGAGCGAAGGGATTTCGGTCGCTGAGGACCCACTGGTCTTCGGCTGTATCGCACTCCATTCCGAGGAGCGCGGAGATTCCCTCATCGAGGTGGATCCGACCCTCGGGGTATGGAAAGTGAAGAACGCGGAAACAGGGGCTCCCGTTATGACTGTCACGGGCCTTCGCGGGCCGATCGGAAAGGGTTGACCGCTGCCCTTTTGAATGACACGGTTCGAATGACACGTCGGGTTGACGGCTCGAATGGCCCGGTGTACTGCTCCACTTATCTCTGTTGAGAAGAAACAGATACCAGGGAAGGTAAAGATGTCGAAGCCGCTGGAGAACAAGGCCGTACTGGAGCGCTACTACGAGGAGTGCCTCAACAAGGGCAACCTCGATGTGATCTACGAGGGCGCCGACGCCGACCACATCAGCCATGGAACGGCCCCGAACGGCCGGGAGGGTGTCGAGCACCTCAAGGAGTGGGTGCGGCTCCAGCGCGCGTCCTTCCCCGACCTCCACGTGACCGTCGACGACTGGATCCTGGAGGACGACAAGGTCGTCAGCCGGTTCACCGCACGCGGCACCCACACCGGGGAGCCCTACGAGGGGGTGCCGGCCATCGGCCGCGAGTTCGCTGTCAGCGGCATCGTGATCGACGCGTTCGACGACGGGAAGATCGTGGAGAGCTGGTTCTCGCTGGACGGGCTCGAACTCGCCAAGCAGCTGGGCGCCCTGGGATGACGGCGTCGGCCCCGGCACCTGGTGGTGCCGGGGCCGACCGCGTTCCCCGGGCTCCTCGGCCCGGGGTTCGGCGCTCCTCAGTCCTGCCGGCCGGAACGTGCGGCGTACGCGTCGGTGATGGGCTCGGCGTGTGCCTCCGCGTTGCCGGAGGCCGCGATCGAGTCCAGTGCCCGCTGGAGGACGACGGTGTCCTCCAGGGTGTGGATCTCGGTGATTTTGCCCCACTTCAGATACAAGAACTGGGTCATGATGTTGTCGTAGCGCGTGCCGTCGGGCAGCGGCCCGCCGATGCGTACCCGGGTCGCCACCTTGGTCAGCCAGGGGCCGCCGGAGATGACGATTTCCAGCGGCTCGAAACCGGCGTCGGGAATCAGCCTGAAGACCCGCTGCCACCACAGGCTCATCGCTTCGACCGTATGCCGCTCGCCCGAAAGAGCGTGCTCACCGTAGAACACGTAGGTGAAATCGGGTGCCAGCGTGTCCACCATGGACTGCCAGTTTCCGGCATTGATGTCGGCAAAAGCCTTACGGAGCTTGGCGGCAACGATTCGATGGTACATAAACTACCTTTCCCGAGCGTATGAGCCGCATTTTGCTGCAGCCCCTGAACGGTTTCCTGTCAACGCCTCAATTGATACCACGGTACCCCACACAGAAATCCCGACGATCGAGCCAGAGAATAGGAGAGTGGGATGACGACGCCCCTGCCCGTGCTCATCACGGGCTGTTCCTCCGGGATCGGCCGCGCCTGCGCACTGCGGATGCACCGCGCCGGTCTGACCGTGTATGCCACGGCACGCAGGCCGGAAACCCTGACCGGCCTGGCGGCCGAAGGAATCCGGACGCTGCGCCTGGACGTCACCGACGAAGCGAGCATGCGCGCGGTCGTCGACCTCGTCGAGGCCGAGCACGGCTCGGTCGGCGCCCTGGTCAACAGCGCCGGATACGCCATGTCGGGTGTCGTGGAAGAGGCCGAACCGGACGACATGCGGCGGCAGTTCGAAACCAATGTGTTCGGGCTGGCCCGGCTCAGCCAGCTGGTGCTGCCGGCCATGCGGGCCGCGCGGCACGGAACCATCGTCAATATCTCGTCGGTCTTCGGCCGTTACGCGGTCCCCGGCGGAGGTTTCTACCAGGCGTCCAAGCACGCGGTCGAGGCACTGAGCGACGCCCTGCGCCTGGAGGTGGCCGATTTCGGCGTCCGGGTCGTCCTCATCGAGCCAGGGCCGGTGCGTACGACCGACTTCGGAGCCACCTATGTGGCGAACCTCAAGCCCGTGAGCAAGGACTACGACGACTTCCGCCGGCGTACGGCCGAATACTTCGACGCCATCTACACGGGCAGCCGCCGCACCCTGGCCGGCACGTTCGCCATCCAGTCCGACGACGTGGCCCGGGTGGTGGAGCGGGCGGTCCGCAGCGCCCGCCCGAGCGCCCGCTACCCCGTCGGGTTCCTCGCCCGCAGCACCCTCGCCCTGCGCCGGCTGGCCCCCGACGTCGTCTTCGACAACCTCTTCGTGCGGCGCGTGTTCCCGGTGCCCCGCAACGAGGCCCGCGGGCAGGCCCCGGCCGCCGGAGTCCGCCCCGCCACCGAAGCCGACCCTGCCGCCGGCACCCGCGGGGTCACGCCGATCGACGACGCCCACCGGGCAAAGCCGCTGCACTCGCAGCCCCGCCACGAAGGAGACCGCCGGTGAACGCCACCACAGCCCCCGCGACCACCCCCCGTCGCGCCGCCCGGGCCCCCGGCCCCACGGGAGTCCCGCTGCTGGGCAGCCTCGGCCCCTGGCGCCGCAACACCGCCGAGTTCCTGCTCGGTCTGCAGCGCGACCACGGAGAGACCGTGCGCATGCGGCTCGGACCGATGACGGTCCACCAGATCACCGGTCCCGAGGCGGTGCAGCAGGTTCTGGTGAAGAACCACGGCAACTACGTGCGCGGCCCGCTGTACGAGCAGTTCAGCGTCGTCATGGGCAAAGGGCTGCTCACCTCGGACGGCGACTTCTGGCGGGGACACCGCCGGGCGGTACAGCCCGCGTTCCAGAAGAACGCCATCCTCGACATCGTCCCCAACATCGTCACCGCCACGAACGAGATGCTCGACGCGTGGGAGGCCAAGGCCGCGCGCGACGAGCCCGTGGACCTGATGACCGAAATGCTCAGGCTCACCCTGATCACGCTCAGCCGCTCGCTGTTCGCCTACGACATCGAGCCCTCGTCGCGGGTGCTCAAGCACATCGTCGACGACGTGGTGGAGGTGATGTTCCGGCGCGGTACGCCGTCCGAGATGTTGCCGGCCTGGCTGCCGACCGACCGCAAGCACAAGATCGCCAGGATTCACCGGGTCTTCGACAAGATCGTCGCCGACGTCCGGCAGAGCTACGCGCGCACCGGCGAGGGTTCGCTGATATCGCTGATGGAGCAGGCCGAGGACCCCGTCACCGGTGAGCCCTGGACCGATCAGGAACTGCGCGACGAACTCCTGACCATCTACCTGGCGGGACACGAGACGACCGCGGTGTCACTGTGCTGGACCCTGCTGTCGATCGCCAACCGTCCTCCGGTGCAGGAGGAGTTGGACGCGGAGATAGCCCAGGTCCTGGGCGGCGACCTGCCGGACAGGCAGAACACCGACGCGCTGACGTACACCCGCATGGTGGTGGACGAGAGCCTGCGGATGCACCCGCCCATCTGGATCTTCCCGCGCGCCGCCGTCGGCCCGGACAGCCTGGGCGGTTACGACATCGAAGCCGGCTCGTCGATCCTGCTGTCGCCGCTCGTGTCCCACCACAACCCGCGCCACTGGGACAACCCGCTGGCCTTCGACCCGTACCGCTTCACCGCGAAGGCTGTGAAGGAGCGCCCGCGCATGGCGTACTTCCCGTTCGGTGCGGGACCGCGGCAGTGCATCGGCAACACCATGGCACTGCTCGAACTGCGGACCATCGTGACGATGATCAACCAGCGGTTCAGGCTGAGCATGATCCCGGGCCACGCACTGCAGTACGGCTCGCCGGTGATCTCGCTGCGCCCCCTGCAGGACGTCATGGTGCGCCTGACGGCACGCGACCGCACGGCGACCGGGAGCCGCCGCGCAACCCCGCTCACACCCGCCACCGACACCACCGCCGAAGGCGATGCCCACACCTACGCCGCCAAGGACGCGTCACCGGCCCGTACAGAAGGATGCCCTGCTCACCGTAGCCCAGGCGCTGAAACACGGTGACGCCACCGATACGTGCCCACCCGCCTCGTCCAGTGCCGGTTCGCCGCCGTCCCGTCCGGCTCCGCACCGCCCCGGTCTCCCGGCCCAGGGCTTTCCCGGGCCCTTGCCGTCAGGGTTCCGCCGAGTCCGGTCACGGAACGGGAAACCGCCACCGGAAGACGTCGTCGTCCTGGCAGGCGCGAAGGAGCAGGACTTCCCCTTCATGGGTCAGGCAGGCCTCGTGCCAGCCCTTCTCCTCCGCCAGCCGGTTGCGCAGCCGGCAGGAGCCGTCCGGGCGCGGTTCCAGCTGGCCAAAACGCGCCATCACTGCGAGCACCACGAGGACGACCACCACTCCCACGCCGACCACCACCCGGTGCGGCAGGACAGGCGGCGGAGCAGGCGGATTGATGACGAACTGGTCGCCCCCGGCCTGAAAGACCTGGCTGCCACGGGACGCCACTCCCTCCCGGCGCACCGACGGCTGGTCGTTCCCGCTCATGGCCTCATGAAGCACTGGTTTCTCCCGGCCTGGTACACATGGCCGTGGTCGCGGGCCTCGGCGCGCACCACTCGCCGAGGCTGCGCCGGCGGCGTATGGGAGTTGAGTTCCTCGGCCAGTCGGCGCAGTCGGCCGACCAGCTCCTCGTCCCCCTGGAGCAGCAGTTGGAGCAGCCGGTTCTCCCACTCCGCCTGGAACCGGCGCGCGCCTGCTCGTCGCCGCGCTCGTGGGCGGCGACTATGAGAGGCCGCTCCAGGGGCAGGTCCTCGCCCACCGTCTCGGCCCGGTCGGGCCGCACCCGCCGCCACAGTGCCGTGGTGACGTTCACCGCGTGCGTCCCGCGTCCGTCGCCATGGCCGAGCCCAGAGCCGTGCCGGCGGTCGCTGCCACTGCTGTCATATCCATGCGCACTGGCCGTCTCCCGGCCCGGCGCCGTCCACCGGCACCTGGCCGCCTCGGCCTGGTACTGCAAGGGTTCTTGTTCTGGTTGCTGGTCAGTTTTCGCGGGTGGTGCCCGCGTCGTTTGTAGTGCTGGAGGATCCGTTTCTGCTTTGTCGGCGTCGAGTTCTCGGGCGCGCAAGAGGGTCAGGCAGTAAGCGGTGTAGTAGGAGATCTCATCGTGTCGGCTCACGCTGCGGCGGGCGAGAACCCAGTGCCGTCGGTCCTCGCGGTGCCAGGGCCTCACTTCGACGCGGGCCCAGTCGTAGATTTGTCGGCCGTGGGCTCCTTCACGGCAGGACCGGCGTTTCCCCTTCTGCCGTGGCAGGCCGGGAAACAGGTCGTGGACGGGGTGATCGATCGGCCAGCGGGTGACGAGGGTGTCGTGGAGAGTGGTGGCCATGACGTGGAAGACGTCGGCCTGCTCCAGCTCGAACCACCAGCCCTTGCTGTAGCCGTAAGCGGCGTCCGCCGTCACCCATCCGAACGGGATCCGGTCGGCGATGGCCTTTCGAAGGAGGTGTCCGCCCGGCTGGGGTGGGCGTGGGAGCCGTGCCAGGTGGCGCCCGGCCGCCGGCCTGTCATGGAGATCGCGGGCATCGACCAGCGGTTGATTGGCTGGCAGTCGACCTGCCGCCAGCAGATCGAGGACCGAAGGCGGAGCTGCGCAAGCAGCGGCGGCGGCTCCAGGACGCCGGACGCCGCCGCCTTGCCGCCGGACAGTCACGCCGGTCCCGGCAGAACCGGATCGGTAACGCGGCCGCGCGCCGCGACGCCCGCGCCCTGTCCCGGGCGGGGGTCCACCCGATGGCATCCACCGAGTTGACTCCGCTCCAGCCCGTGAGCCCTGCAGACAGATCGAGCCTGGGGCGTGCTGGTGTCGCAATGGCCACTCCACAAGGGCCGCCCTCGTCCGGGTGGGTACGGCTGGGCCTCGGCGGACCGGGCCGTTACTTCCGGCGACAGTCATCACTCCGCAGCCGTCACGGCAAAGGCTTCCGACCCGGACACCGTGATCAGCGTGCCCGGGTCGATGTGCCCTCAGCAGATGTCGAGGTGAGTGAAGTCGTACGTCGCGTAGTCCGGGAAGTTGTAGATGTTGCCGTCCGCGGGGGCGGAGTACGAGTACCTGGGACCCCAGAAACGGACCTGGGCTCCGCCCGTCTGGTTGTTGCGAACAGAGAGCGAGTCGATGAAGTTCGAGAGCGACCGCGTATCGCACCTGAACAGGTGGAAGATGCTGTGCATGCCGTCGCCCTGACCAACCGCCACGCAGGCGATTCCAGATGCCAGGGAGCACGCGATCAGCTGATCGCGCCGCTGGGCAGTCGACACATTCCGCTTGACCCACTCGCCCGAGAACAGCGGGTAGATCTGCGGAGTCCATCCGGCCGTTCCGGCCGCAACATTCGGTGCTGCCTGTGCTGGTGCCTGCGCCGCCAGCGGAACAAGGACTGCGGCGATCATCGTCACGACCATTGCAGCCGCCCGTGCTCTGATTCTGCTCAATATCATGTGATCTCCTCTGTAGTCGCAACCGATGCAGCCATTCCAACGGCGAGATGTCGTCACCACGGCTGCTGCTGGTACCCGACCGGAGCGCTCACATCTCCTGCTCCAGATGCCATAGCGGCCAAGAGCTCCCCCGAGTCAGCACCTCGAACCGTAGACCGCGCCAGGGACGTCGTGACCCTGACAGATGTCAGGGTGTGGCATTCGGGGCCGGCCGACGCTGCGGCCCCTCTGTTCCCCGGCAGAGGGGCCGACGTCACTGCCTGGTGAGCAGGCCCGCGACAAGGCCGTACCCGCAAGCCCGTGCCCGGCGAGCGGGCGCACCCATACCGCATCGGCGGCTCTGCCGGATAGCTGAGCCGGCCCATGCGCAGGTGAAGGCCGAGCGAGCCCCGGGGCCAGGGACGTGGAAGCCCGAGACCCCCTGCCGACGCGCAACCGGCCGAGCGGATGCTCCAGGAGCTGATCGAAGGCCGAGGCCACGGCCCGGATCGGCACGGAGTGGAACGAGCACAATCGCAGTCACAGAGACCACGGCCCTCGGACCCGTGCTCGGGAGCGACCTCGGGCAGCAGATCCCATGTGCCCCGGATGCGTGCACGGCGTCCGGGTCGGTGTTCCGGTCGTTGCTCTGGCGTCACCACGGCGGCTGCGGCCTGAAGCGCCGCGTGGTGGGTCAGTGCGTACTGCCGGAGAGAGTCGTCCAGGCCGTGCGCCGTTTCCAGGGTGCGGTAGGTGCGTGTACGTCGGCAGCGTGTAGCCGGGGTCCGAGTGGCCGAGGTACTCGGACAGCGCCTTCATGCTCTCGCACTCGTCGAGGGGGGACCGCGGCGTAGGCATGACGGTAGGCGTGGCGTCCCTGTCGTCCTCAGGCGTCGCCGCGAAGCGTGGGGAGCCCTTCTCCCAGGGAGAAATGACGTCGGCGGCGGCGAGGACACCTTTCCTTTGCGGCGCACACCAGATCCACCGCATGCCGCTTGAACTCTTCGGGGTAGTTCTGCCGCGTTGCCACCCCTTGATCACTTCTCAGAGAGGAGCAAACATCCGGTGTTCAGGTGTCGGAACTTCGGGGGCACTCCACCTGGAAAGAACCCCGGCGCTTGTACGGTGTCGGGTGGCAAGTATGGGGAGGATACCGGCGTGACCGACGACAACGCCCGGGGCCGGCCTCGGGTGAGGCGGGCGCGTCGCTGGCTCGTAGCGGCCTCCACAGTGGTCGCTGTCGCAGGGGTCGTAGCCACGGAGGTGCTGAACGCCAGCACCCACGAACAGCCCGTGGACCCAGGTGGGGCGGCTGAGTGGACCGAACCCGTGCAGAGCCCGTCACCGTCCTGTCATCCGCCGCCAGAGGCGGGAAGAGAAGCCATCACGGAAGCCCGACCCGGTGATCGGGAGTTCAAAGTCGTGGCGGTCAGCTCCCTGTATCTCGATTCGGAGAGCGATAGTGAGTGACCGTTCAGGCCATGACCGACTCGAGCGGGCTTGGGGAAGGTTCAGCACGTGGCTGGGCGAGTATGCGCCGGTTTCGTGCGGCCTGCTGCGACCAGGTGCGGCAGATGCTCACATCGACAGTGCTGAGCAGGCCATCGGCGTGCGGTTCCCGTCCGAACTGCGGGCGTTGTACCGCGTCCATGACGGGGTGCGCGGCGTCGAGCTGGAGGAGTTCGGCGAGCAGCCCATCTCGCCCTGCGGAGATGATGGGATGATGCGCAGCGCGGCGGCGTTGCGGTCGGCACGCGTCAGGGGCAGACCGTGGCGGGTGTTGCGCTCCACCGCCAGCAGAAACGCTTCTTTCCCAGAGAGGCGGAGCCTGCCGATTCCAAATCTTATCCCGGTTCTTAGAGTGAAGCAGAGTGCCAGATGAGTCATCGCCGACCCGATGGGTACTCCGAGTTTCTCATTGCCTGACTGGACTGTCGTGGAGCGTCATGAAACAGAAGAGGGAAGACGAGATGGGCAACCGTTTCTGTAAAGCGTGTGGCACACCGGCCGAGGACGGGAGGTTGTGCGGGCGCTGCGGCACTGTTCTGGACTTCCCTGACGATGCGGGTCTGGTCGAAGACGAAGGTGGGGCAGTGCGACGCGATTTCGAGGGACGGGGCGGGCCGCAAGGTCAGGGGTGACGGGCCGGCAGGTTCACATGCCGTGTCCGCCTTCCTCCTTCCGTTCATGTCTGTGGAGACGGATGTGGGGCATACGGGCTTCACCCTGTAGGAGAGGAGCTTGGTGATGCTCGGGATAGTCGCGGCTGTGTTGTTCTTCGTGGCGTTTTTGATCAATGCGGCGGAGATCGGTACCAACGATGTGTTCTCTTCAACGAATGTGATGCTGCTGGGATTGATGGCTCTGGCTTTGCATGTGGCCGGGGTCGGTACCAGCTGGTCCCGCAGACGTTGACCCTCGCCCCACCGGCCCGGTGACAGCCCGTCACCGGGCCGGCAGCTCCCCAGGCCACCCAACCCGCTGCAGCGGGCCGTAGTGATCCTGGAGGCGGAGCCGGAAGGACTCGGAGGGGGAGCGCAGCGGAGGCCCGGCAGCGGGACGAGTCCCGCCTGGTCCGGGAGCGCAGCGGACGGACCGTCATCCTGCCTGCGCAGCAGGCAGGATGTGAGGGGGCGCAGCCCCCGCCAGCGTTCACGCGGAGCGGAAGCGAAACCCCCGCGCGCGGGGACCCCCGCCCCTTGTTGCTGCGCAGGCCGTAGGCCCGTTGGCCGTCTCGCGGAGCGGGGCGGCCCGGGTGGCTGGAGCGCAGCGGAGGCCGCCCTTGCGGGGGCGGCAGGCCCCCGCTGCTCCGGGAGCGCAGCGGACGGAGCGTCACCGGCCCGGAGCAGCCGGGCCGGTGGGCGGGACGCGCAGCGTCCCGCAGGCGCTCACGCGGAGCGGGAGCGCAATCCCCGCGCGCAGCGCGGGGATTCGCTGCCTCTGGGCGCAGCC
>NZ_JBFBAX010000047.1:0-28343 GCF_040682395.1 Streptomyces sp. NPDC051207
AGCGCGGCGCTGAAGGGCGTCGGCACCATCGACATCCCGGCGCTCCCGGCGAACGCGATCGCCCTGCCGGAGGGTGCTGTGCGGCTGCCGGACGGGAACGTGCGGCTGCCGGCCGATGTGCCGGTCCTCCCGGCGGGGACGACGCGTCTGCCGACGGAGGAGGGTGTGCCGGCGCAGTACCTGGACCCGGACGGCAACGTTCTGGACGCCCAGGGCAACGTCGTCAGCAGCGCGGACGAGGCCCCGACGGACATCGTGGACCGCCCGGACACGTCCTCGCCGGCGGTGGGCGCGGACACCCCGCGGGTGGACTCCCCGGTCCGGGAACCGGCGCTGGTGGGCGCGGCCACGGCGGACAACGCGGGGCAGGTGATACGCCTGGGCAACGACGGCCTCGGCGACATCGGCCGCGTGGGCGACGACGCCCCGACCACCCCCGGCGCCCGCGTCGAAGGCCCGGGCGGCCTGGCGGACAACCTGCCCGGCGGCACGGCCGGCACCAACCTGCCCGGCGGAAGCGTGGGCAACAACGTGCCGACGAACAGCGTGGACAACGTCGCTCCCCCCACCGGCGTGGGCGACAACGTACCGAGCGGCCCGGGCAGTCAGGTCCCGTCCGGCAACCTGGACAACGCCGCATCCGGCACAGCGGACACCGGGCTGCGTCCGGGTGGCACTGGCGGTCCGATCTCCCCCGGTGCCCTGGACGACCTGGCCAGTCGGTTCGGCGACGACGGCCTCGGCGACCTCGGCCGGACCGGCGACGACCTGGGTGACGTCGGAAACGCGGCCGACGAGGCGAGCACCCCCGCGAGCCAGGCGGACGAGGGCACGGGAGCCCCGACCAACCCGGAGCGGCCGCTCACTCCCGAGCAGAGGAAGCAGATCCTCGAAGAGCAGATCTGGCGTGCCAACAACGACCCCGACTGGTTCAAGCAGTACTACCGGTCCGACGGTCACCGCCTGGACGTCAAGGTCAAGGAGAACGGTGTCGAGTTGCCCGTCCTGGCCAAGGACCGGAACGGCAACTGGGTCTCCAGGCACTCCCTGCCGTCCGGCCCGTCCGAGATCAGGCTCAACCCGACCACCCTGGACCGCGGCTCGGTCGCCGCTCAGCACATCGACCACCTGGATCAAGTGGCCAAGGACCGCAGGGTCGCCGTGGACCTGACCAACGCGGAGCGGGCGTTCGAGAAGAACCCCTCGGCAGCCACGCAGCAGGCCTTGGAGAACGCCCAGGAGGCGTACAGCAAGCAATGCGGCGACGCACCCAACAACAGCTCGCTGTCCGAGCGGCTCGGTGAGGACGCGGCCGAGTACCACGTGATCCCGGAGAAGTTCCCGAACGCTGAATTGATAGAGCTGCCGAAGACGCCCAACGGCGCCAACATGTTCGATCAGCTGTACCGGCTGGAGGATGGCAGCTACCTCGTCGTCGAAGCGAAGGCCCCGAAGAGCGACCTGCTCTGGCGCCAGGGCGCCGGCGATGCGAGCGGCATGATGGTCAAGCAGGGTACAAAGGAATACGTACAGACGATCATCGCCGAGATGCAGAGTCGCGCAACGCGGTCGCCCAAGGACGGCGCCATGGCCCTTGAGCTGATGAAGGCTCTGAAGCAGGAGAAGTTGCAGTACGTCATGGTGAAGGCCGGCGAGAACACCGGCTCCTACGCTGGTGCCACGCTTGAACACTTCAAGATCTACTAGAGGAGACGGCAAGTGGTCACACGCATTCCTCGCCATGCCTTCCCCATGGACAACGCTGCTGAGGGTCTTGCGGTGCTCAATGAGACGGCGAGCTGGGTGTTGGATGAGCTCGGAGCGCCGGACGGTGTGGGCCGCGCCCAAGCGCTGAACACCACGCTGACCCTGGCGAAGTCCTACGGGGTGATCGATCCGGAGGCAACGAAGTTCGACACCTGGGAGGCGTGGGTCACGGCCATGCAGACCGGATCGGCGCTGTTCGCGGCCGTCACCGCAGCGGAGGGCAGCAGCGTCACCGTGCGGATCAAGGAACAGGAGCGCACGCTCCCCGCGACCGGACCCCAGTCCCACCTGAACGCGGGCACGTGGGTCACCTGCTTCTACCTGGCGATGATCTGCCGCAACAACGACGGCCTGCGCCGGCTGGCCGAGGTGCCCGTCTCGCTCCTGCGTGACTCGGGCGCGGTGTTCGACGAGTACGTCTACTCCTGGGTGGAGGCGCTGCAGAGCTTCTGGCTCGGCCGTCAGGACGTGGGCGAGAAGCTCGTCGCCGCGGTCGACGGCACCGCCCCGGAGGCACTGCGGTACGCGGACGCGGACCTGATGTCGAAGATCCTCTATCCGCCGATGATCCTGCTCTACCGCGTCATCCGCCGTGACTCCACGGAGTTCAACAAGGCACTGTCGGACGCGCTGCGCTGGCACAAGGAGTACTGGACCGCCGACGAAGCCCGCGCCGCCAGCGCCGACGGACTCGTCGCCCTCGGCCCGCTGGCCATGGCCTGCCTCGCCCGGGACCAGGGCATCACCGTGGACGTCGAGTCCGAGTACGTGCCCAAGGCGCTGCTGGAGTACGCCTGGATCGGTGAGATCGACTACTGAACCCGCACGGAGGCGGAGCAGGCCGAGCGGCTGCCCGGCAAGGTCGACTTCACGTTTCGGACGGCCCTGCCGCACCTTCAGGCCCGATGCACCGTCGATCCCCGTGCCGCCCACCTCGAACCTGGGAGGCGACCGTCTCGGCGCTGCAGATCGGCTCGGCGATGTCCGTCGTCACCGGGAGCGCCGAGGGCACCGTCGAGTGCCGCATCTGTTGCGGGACATCACGTTGGTGACACAGGCCAATGCCGGTGAAACGGGGGTGCCTCGACGGGTATCAGTCGGGTACCGTGCGGGCCATGTCGAGTCCTGAGTCAGACAAGGTGGGGGCTTTCGGTCACGCCGTCAGCCCCCTGAACCACTGAGCTCGTAGCCCTGTCGTCGCGCCGCATTCTGCGGCCGGGCGAGTGTGCCTTTGGGGCTGGCCGCGGTGACGAGATGACCTTCTCGTGCTTCTCCTCACCTCGGAGCCACTCGATGCCTCTCCCGCTGTATCTGCTTGCCATGGCGGTCTTCGCCATGGGCACCTCGGAGTTCATGCTCGCCGGCCTCCTGCCGGACATCGCCTCAGATCTCGACGTCACAGTCGGGACAGCAGGCACGCTCACCTCGGCCTTCGCGGTAGGCATGGTTGTCGGTGCTCCCCTTGTGGCCGCACTTGCCCGCACCTGGCCCAGGCGCTCCAGCCTTCTCGGGTTCATCCTCACTTTCGCGGCAGCGCACGCCTTGGGCGCCATCACCACCAGCTTTCCGGTTCTGTTCGCCACCCGGGTCGTCGCCGCGCTCGCGAACGCAGGGTTCCTCGCCGTCGCTCTAACGGCTGCCGCCACGCTGGTCCCACCGGACAAGAAGGGACGTGCACTGGCCGTGCTGCTGTCGGGCACGACGGTGGCCACGATCGCCGGCGTCCCTGGCGGTTCAGCACTCGGCACGGTGCTCGGCTGGCATGCCACGTTCTGGGCCGTCGCCGCTCTCTGCCTGCCTGCCGCTCTCGGCATCTTGAAGGCAGTCCCGGCGGGACGTGTGAAGGAAGAGGCGACGGGCGGGCCGGCCTTGCAAGCGGAGCTCGCCCAGCTCACGAGGCCGCCATTGATTCTGGTGATGCTGCTCGGCGCGCTGGTGAACGCAGCCACGTTCGGCAGCTTCACCTTCCTCGCCCCCGTCGTGACCGACACCGCCGGGCTGGGCGAGTTGTGGATCTCTGCCGTTCTGGTGCTTTTCGGCGCCGGTAGCTTCGCCGGGGTCACCGTCGCCGGCCGGCTGTCCGACCAGCGCCCCGGTCTGGTCGTCGCGGTCGGCGGCCCGCTGCTGCTCATCGGCTGGCCGGCCCTGGCGGTGCTGGCCAGCGAGCCGGTCGCCCTGTTCATCCTCGTTTTCGTGCAGGGCGCCCTGTCGTTCGCGCTGGGCAGCACCCTGATCACACGGGTCCTCTATGAGGCCGCGGAAGCCCCCACCATGGCCGGGTCGTATGCGACCGCGGCACTCAACGTCGGCGCCGCCATCGGCCCTCTCATCGCCGCAACCACCCTCAGTACCGCGGTCGGGAACCTCGGGCCGCTGTGGGCAAGCGGGCTCCTGGTTGCGATCACACTGCTCATCGCGTTCCCCTTCCGCACTGTGGTCGCGGCCGGCCGAAGCGCCGAGGTGCTTCAGTGACACATGCCAACGCCCCCCTGAACATCGAGGGACGCCGAAGGCTCGTCGAACGCTGCCGCAGCCGTCCGATCGCCCACGTGGCCGCCGAGGCCGGCGTCTCCCGCGCCTGCCTGTCCAGGTGGAAGAACCGCTACGACCAGTACGGCGAGGCCGGGCTGCGGGACCGTTCCAGCGTCCCGCACTCCTCACCGACCCGGACCCCGCCCGACGTCGTCGAACGGATCGAGCGACTGCGGCGGGACAACAGGTGGTCCGCCCGCAGGATCACCCTCGAACTCGCGAACCACGGCGTGTGGATCAGCGAACGCACCGTGGGCCGGTGGCCGGCGCTACAACTACCACCGGCCTCACACCACCGCCGATCATCGCCTTCCAGCCTCATGCCTCCGAACGAGCGTCACCGACGTCATGGCCAGCAACATCCAGCCCGAGGAGGGCAAGTGGCTATCCGCATTGACCGCCACGAGTTCCGCACCGACAACGCGGTCGAGCTCATGGCGCCGATCATCAAGAGCACGCAGGACGTGCTCGACCATCTGGAGACCTCCGAGGACGACCGCTACGACGCTCTGGCGAGCGCTCTCAACCTGGCGAAGTGGCGCTGCCTGACGGATCCGACGGCGGGCGAGTTCCCGACCTGGGAGGCCTGGGTCACCGCGATGCAGGTGGGCAGCGCGCTGTTCGCCGCCGGTACGGCCGCGGAGGGCCCCGTGCCGTGCCGGATCGGCAGCAGGGGCGAGGTGAAGCAGCTGCCCGCGACCGGCCCTCAGGACTATCTGCACGCCGGGAACTGGCTGACCGCGTTCTACCTGGCGGTGATCTGCCGGGAGAACGAGCGGGTCAACCAGCTGGCGCAGGTACCGGTGTCGTTCCTGCGCGAGTCGGGCGCGGAGTTCGACGAGTACGTCTACGCCTGGGTGGAGACGCTGCAGAACCTGTGGTTCGGCCGGGAGGCGGTGTGGGACACCCTGGTGGCCGCGGTGGACGGCACCGATCCGCAGGTGGCGCGCATCGCCGGCCCCGAGCTGATGCTGAAGATCCTCTACCCGCCCATCGACCTCTTCCAGCGCTATCTGCGCCGCGAGCCAGAGCAGTTCAATGCGGCCCTGGCCGACGCCCTCACCTGGCACAAGGAGTACTGGACGGCGAACGAGGCGCGCTCGCTGAGCGGCGAGGGCCTCGTGGCATTGGGTCCGCTCGCCGTCACGTGCATGGCCCACGACGCCGACATGCCCGTGGAGGTGGAGTCCCCGTACATCCCGAGGGCGCTGCTGAAGCGGTCCTGGGTCGGCGAGTACGACACCTGAGACGCCCCTCGGGCACGCCCCCCACCGGCGCCGGCCGGGCGGTGACCGGGCTCAGAACAGGCTCAGCAGCGCCTCCGCAGGGTCCGCCAGGCGCGTTTGGCCGTCCGGCAGGGGCAGTTCGAACCACACCGTCTTGCCGCGCGGCGTCCGGCGTGAGCCCCAGGCCGCGCTGAGCAGGCCGACGAGCTGGAGGCCGCGACCGCCCTCGTCGGTGTCGCGGGCCCGGCGGCGGCGCGGCTGGACCAGGCCGGAGTCCCAGACCTCGCAGACCAGCGTGCGGTCCAGCAGCAGACGCAGCCGGATGTCGCCCTCGCCGTACCGCAGGGCGTTCGTGACCAGTTCGCTGACCAGCAGTTCCGTCGTGTCGACCAGCGGTTCCATGTCCCAGCTGAGCAGCTGCCCGCGGGCGTACTCGCGGGCCCGGCCGACGCTGCGCGGCTCGCGCGGCAGCGTCCAGTCGCCGACGGACTCGGCGGGCAGGCCCTGCACACGGGCCATGAGCAGGGCGATGTCGTCCTCGCCGTGGTGGGTGTCGAGGGTGTTGAGGACGTGGTCGCAGACGTCCTCCAGGGGGCGGGTCGGGTCGGTGAGCGCGCCCACGAAGGCCTGGAGGCCCTCGTCCAGCGGATGGTCGCGGGACTCGACCAGGCCGTCGGTGTAGAGGGCGAGCAGGGCTCCCTCGGGGAGTTCGACCTCGACCTCCTCGAAGGGTTCCCCGCCGACGCCGAGCGGCATGCCCGGCGGGACGTCGAGCATCAGCGCGGACTCGTTCGGTTCGACCAGCACGGGCGGCAGGTGGCCGGCGTTGGCGAAGGTGCAGCGCCGTGTGACGGAGTCGTAGACGGCGTAGATGCAGGTCGCGAGGTAGACCTCGGACAGGTCGGCCTCGCGGGGGCGGCGGGCGGCGCGGGTGGCCTGCTGGACGCCGCCGGGCGCCCCGAGGCCGCGGGCGATCTCGTCCAGCTGGGAGAGGACTTCGGCCGGTTCGAGGTCGAGGAGCGCCAAGGTCCGTACGGCGGTGCGCAGTTCGCCCATCGCCACGGCGGCGCGCAGGCCGCGGCCCATGACGTCGCCGACGACGAGGGCGGTGCGGTGGCCGGGCAGTTCGATGACGTCGAACCAGTCGCCGCCGACCTCGCTGGGCCGGCCGGTGGAGGCGGTGCCGGGCAGGTAGCGGCAGGCGATGTCGAGGCCGGAGGCCTCCGGGTCGCCGGGCGGGAGCAGGGACCGTTGCAGTATCAGGGCGCGTTCGTGCTCGCGCCGGTACAGGCGCGCGTTGTCGATGCAGACGGCGGCGCGCGCGGCCAGTTCCACGGCGAGGTCGCGGTCCCGGTCGCCGAACGGCTCGCTGCCCTTGGTGCGGGCGAACTGGGCGAGCCCGACGACCGTGTCGTGCGCGACCATCGGCACGGCGAGCGTGGACTGCACGAGGCCGCCTTCCTCGCCGTGCACGGTGCGCGGGCGGGCGGTGCGCAGGGCGTCGGCGCAGGGCGAGTTGAACGGGTAGTGGTGGACGGCGCCGACCGCGACGGGATCGCCGGTGCCGCTGAAGGGCGCGTCGGAGACGGCGCTGGCGAAGGCGACGCGGCGCAGTTCGGCGCTGCCGTCGGCGAGGCCGGGCGGGGTCTCGTCGCCGACCAGGAGACCCTGGTAGAGGTCGACGGTGGCGAGGTCGCAGAAGCCGGGGACGACGACGTCGAGGAGTTCGCGGGCGGTGGTCTCCAGGTCGAGGGAGTTCCCGATGCGGGCACCGGCCTCGTTGAGGAGGGCGAGATTGCGCCGTGCGGCGGCGGCCTCGCGGGCGGCGGCGCGCCGGGAGGTGATGTCGGTTCCGAGCCAGGCGACGCCGATGGGCCGGCCGGAACCGCTGTGCACGCGGTAGAGGTTGATGGACCAGTGGCGGCGTTCCTCGGAGCCCGGCACGAAGCCCGTGACGTGCATGTCCGTGATGGACTCGCCGGTCTCCAGGACCCGGCGCAGGGTGGCGGCGACCCGCTCGGCCTCGCCGCGCGGCAGATAGTCGTGGACGCCCCGGCCGCGGTGGTCGGCGGGGGTGCCGCCGAAGGTGGAGGCGAAGCGCTGGTTGGCGCGGCGCACCTTCAGTTCGGTGTCGATGAGCAGGAAGCCGAACGGGGATTGTCCGAATATCGCCTGCGAGGCGGCGAGGTCGGTCTCGATCCTGCGCAGCGTGCGCACGTCCACGACGATGCAGACGGCGGCCCTCTCGCCCTCCTCGGTGCGCGTCGGCATGACGTACACCTCGGCGAGGGCGTCGCCGTACTCGCGGGCGCCGATGCCCGGCGCCCTGAAGGGGACCACGCCGGTCCACTCGCGGCCGTCGAGGATCTCGGCCATCTTGCGCTGGCTCTCGGCGCGCTTGTCGGGGTCGACGAACACCGCTATCGGGTCCATGCCGACGGCGCGCTCGGCGGGGATGCCGAAGATCTGCTCGGCGCGCAGGCTCCACTGGTCGACCAGCCCGTCGGGGCCGATGGAGAAGGACGCGACCTTGATGTGGTCGTAGATCGAGCCGGGCGGGCTGCTCTGCCACATCGCGTCGCCGGTCGGCGCATCGCCGGACACCAGGCCGTCCGCGGCCCGTCCTGTCGCGCCGCCCGCCGGGTCCTCGGACTCCGTGGCCTTCGCTGGTATCTCGCTCACGCGAACCGTCCCCTCCAGCTCACCGCGTCCGGCACCGGTCACCGGGGGCGGCTGCCCGCAGTATCCAGCACTACGGCGCCGCGCGACACGGTGTTCACGATCACAGCACGGTTCCGGCGGTTTTCGGACCCGGCTGCGACAACACTTCCAGTCTTCTAACCAGGGAACACGCCGCCGAATCACTCATCGGGGCACCGGCTGCCGCCATGCGCCGGTCGTGGGACCTTCAGGGCACCGCGAGTTCGAACCACACCGTCTTCCCCACCTCGTCCGGCCGGGTGCCCCAGCGGCGTGAGGCGATGGCGACGAGTTCCAGCCCGCGTCCGCTCTCGTCGTCGGGGCGGGCGGCGCGCCTGCGGGGCGGGTCCGGGAGGGGGTCGGAGACCTCCACGAGGAGGACGCCGGGCAGGCCGGCGGGGCCGCGGACCAGGCGTACTCCGATGGGTCCGGTGGCGTGCCGCAGGGAGTTGGTGACCAGTTCGCTGACCAGCAGGGCCGCCATGTCGGCGACGCTGTCGAGGTGCCAGTCGCACAGCCGGCCGCGCACGGCGGCGCGAGCGGTGCGGACCGCGCCCGGGTCCGCGGCGAAGGTCCACTCGGCGCAGCCGTCTTCGGTGTCGATCACGCCGATCACTTCCCAGGCCAGCGAGCCCACCCATGTCCGGTTTCGTGGGGTTAATGGGCACATACCCGATATCCCGGCGCGGGTACCGCGCAGAAGGGCGCACTGTGCCACGAACGGCGTACGAGCGGTTCACGGACACGCACCGAGACTGCCCTCTTCCGGGGCTATGCGCCCGCCGCGCCCGCCGCGTCCAGGCCGAGGTGGGTGAGGGCGGCCCGGACGGCGGGGACGTCCTGGTCGAGCCAGTCGACGGACCAGATCGCACCGGGCCCGAGCCAGCACAGCTCGTCGTGGTCCTGGAGAGCCTTGGGTGCGGGCGAGCCGGGCAGCAGCCGGGCGGTCCAGACGTGCAGGACGTACGGGGGTCTCAGCGGCCACTGGCCGGGGACGCGGGCGCCGGCCTCGCTCTCGACGCCCAGTTCCTCGCGCAGTTCGCGCACCAGGGCCGCGTCGGGCGTCTCACCGTCCTCGACCTTGCCGCCGGGCAGCTCCCAGCGTCCGGCCAGCTCGGCGGGGGCACTGCGGCGGGCGGCGAGCAGCCGGCCGCCGTCGAGCAGGGCGGCACCCACCACGATGCGTTCACTCATGCGCGCGAGCCTACGGGAGGTCTACGGCCTGTTGCCCGCCCCGCCCTGCCCGATCCTCTCGACCCAGTAGAGCTGCTTGTGGCGGCGGGCGTCGAGGGTGTCCACGATCTTCTGGGCCTCCGCCCGGGTCGCGTATCTGCCCACGCGGTAGCGGTTGCCGTTGTCGTCCTGCCGGATGACGAGCCAGGGGAGAGTGACCGTGTCCTCGTTCATCGTGCCCCTCCATTTCCCGCCCGCGTCCCCGGCCGCGCCCCGCCCGATGAGGAAACCGCAATCCGCATATGCCCGAGCCTACGCCCAACCTTCACTCAGCGAATACGACTTTTCACAAAGAGGTACGCAACCGGCCAGAAGCCAGGGGCGCACAACGCCGGATGCGCCGTCCGGGGAGGACGACGCATCCGGTCAGCGGCATGCCGTCGGTGCGGGGACCGGCCTGCGAAATCGGCGGAATATCAACGGAGTTGGAGGGCAGCGACCCGGCGGGGGCGGCCGGACCGCCGGGGCTGTTCGCGTGCGCGAGTGCGTCGCGTCACGCTCGCGCACCGCCCGGCGCACCCCGGAACGCGCCCCCCGCGAGGACCCACGGAGCCAGGAGGCCCCGCCCTCCCACCGACGCACCCCGCCACGTCACCGGCGCACTGCCCGGCCCCCTGACGACGCCGCCCGGCTACCTCACCGGCAAGTGGTACGCCGCCCGGTAGCGGTCCGCCAGGATCACCACGTCCGCCGTCTCCACGGGGCGGCCCGAGGCGTAGAAGGTGCGCTGGATGACCAGGACGACGTGCCCGGGGACGCCGCCGAGCAGGAGAAGCTCCTCCGCGAGGCCGGGGCGGGCGCCGACCTCCTCCACGACGTTGTCCACGACGACGTCGATGGCGGCCATGCGCTCGACGACGCCCATGCCGCCGAGCGGGCCCTCCTCGGGCAGCATCACGGGCGTGCGGCCCGTGACGGCGAGGGGCTCCCAGGAGGTGGAGAGCATGATCGCCTCACCGGCCTCCCGGAAGAGGTAGCGCGTGCACATCACGCGGTCGCCGGGCTTGATGGCGAGCCGCTCGGCGACGTCCCGGCCGGCCTCGGCCTGCTCGCTGCTGGACTCCCAGGTGCCGCGCACGGCGACGTCGGCCTGCTCCTGGCGGAAGGGCGTGGCGCCCCCGGCCGGGCGGAAGCCGGAGCGGGCGATCCGGCGGGGCACGGGCCGCTCGCGCACATACGTCCCGGAGCCGGAGCGGCCCTCGACCAGGCCCTCGGCCATCAGCACCTTGCGGGCCTCCAGCGCGACGGTGTCCGAGACGCCGTACTCCTCGCGGATCCTGGCCTGCGACGGGAGGCGCGTGTGCGGGGGCAGCCGGCCGTCGACGATCTTCTTGCGGAGATCACCCGCGACACGCAGGTACGCCGGCTGCTCACCGAATGTCACTGGCCGCTCCCCTCAGGCTGTACAGACAGCAACAGCCTGGCAACCGCAGATTGCGCCAGGCAAGCAAAGGCCAGAGAATCACCCGATGTGATGACTTGTACCCACCACACCCTTTACGCAGGCACTTTCTCTCCGCTATAAGTGCCGTCACACCTCAAGGCCGCTGCCCTCCCCCTCCTCCCCACCGCTCTCCTCGTGGGCGGGCGGAGTGGTGGCCAGGCCCAGGGCCTTGCGGGCGGTGACCGACCTCTGGGGATCGGTCAGCTCCAGCGCCTCGTCGTAGTGGTCGTAGAAGGTGTCCGCGTCGGCGGCACGGCCCGCCTTCGCCCACTCCTCCTGGGCCGCCTCCAGGTCCTTCACCAGGCCGGCGACCGGCTGCCGCGCGCCGGACGGCCAGTCGTGGCCGCGCAACAGGCCCACCTGCTCGGTCAGCGCGCCGGCGACGCGGTCGGCCCACTCCCGGTGGCTGGGCAGGTCGTCCTCGACGTACTCCTCCTCGGGGGCCGTGTCCATCGCGGTGTCGAGGACGCGGACCGCCTTCAGGTAGGCGACCTGGTGGCTGTCGAGCGTGCTCTCGTCGCTGCGCAGCGAGCCCGTCAGCGAGCCCTTCTCCTCGGTGTGGCCGAACACGCAGGTGATCTCCTGGTCGCCGAAGCGCCAGCTGTCCTCGGTCGGCATGAGGTAGTACACGTCGACATGGTCCGGCACGGCCCAGCCGTCCATCGCGTACGTGTCCTGGAGGGCGTAGCACTTGTCGTCGGCGGTGTCCGTCAACGAGCCCTCGCCGGGGTAGGAGCCGCCGGGCAGGGTGACCACGGCGAACACCTCGCCGTCGTGCCCGCCCGCGCAGGGCACCGGGTCGACGTCGTACGTCATGCCCTCCATGCCGCCGGGCGATTCGAAGCAGTCGCCCTTGTCGAGGGCGAACGTGGAGGAGCCGGGCACGCCCTCCTTGAAGCCCTGCCAGGCGTCGGACACGGCTCCCGTGGTCAGCGCCGCCGTCCACAGGGCGAGGCCCGCGGCGGACAGGACGGCGCCGGCGATCGCCATGCCCCGGCCGCGCTCGCCGCGCCGCCTGATCTGCCGCAGCGCGATCAGCCCGAGGACGAGCCCCACGGCGGGCAGGAAGCAGAGGACGCCGAGGACGAGGGCGCCGACGGCGAGCCCGTTGACGGCCGCCCGGGCGCCGTGCGGGCCGGGTACCGGTCCCCATGAGCCGTACGGGCCCCCGGGGTGGGGCGCGGGGGGCGGGTACGGCCCCTGCGGCGGCTGGAACGGGCCGGGGGGCGGCGGAGTGGACACGGGCACCGTGCTCCTGGTTCGGGCGGGGGCGTGGCGGGCACGCGAGGGAACTGACGTACGACTCGCGCATCGTAAGCGAGCCCACTGACGTCGCCCGCCCGCGCCGTCCCCTCTCCCGCCGTCACGGGTGCGCCCCGCCCCCGCGGTGGGCCGGGGCCCGGTACGCGGGGGCGGGGCGGCTGTCAGCCGGAGCGAGGGTGCGTCAGAACTGCAGCGCCCAGGCGTCGATGCGGCCGGTGTCGTAGGTGGCGTTGTCACTGACCCGCAGCTTCCACGTGCCGTTCGCCACCTCGGAGGAGGCGTTCACGGTGTACGTGGTGTTGATGTTGTCCGCGCTGCCGCCGGTGCCGTACGCCTTCAGCGTGTACGCCGTGCCGTCGGGCGCGATCAGCTGGACCTGGAGGTCACCGATGTAGGTGTGGACGATCCTCACCTCGACGGCCAGGGCCGAGGGGGCGTTGCCGGAGACGCCGGACACGGTCACCGGGGACTCGGCGGTGGAGTGGTCGGCGATGGCGTGGTCGGCGGTGTTCTCGAAGCGCGGCCCCGGCGGCGGGGTGGTGGTGCCGCCCACGTGCAGCAGGCGGTTGGGCGAGCCGGTGCCGGGGTTGGTGACGACGCCGGTGGTGGCGGCGGACGTCAGCGCAGAGGAGACCTGGGCGGGCGTGGCCGTGGGGTGGGCGGCCAGGTGGAGCGCCGCGGCTCCGGCGACGTGCGGGGTCGCCATCGACGTACCGGAGATGGTGTTGGTCGCCGTGTCGCTGGTGTGCCAGGCGGAGGTGATCGAGGAGCCGGGTGCGAACAGGTCCAGGATCGAGCCGTAGTTGGAGTAGCTCGCGCGGGCGTCGCTCGACGTGGTGGCGCCGACCGTGATCGCCTCGGCGACGCGGGCGGGCGAGCGGGTGGAGGCGTCGACGTTCTCGTTGCCGGCCGCGACGGCGAAGGTGACGCCGGAGGCTGTGGCGTTGCGGACGGCGGCGTCCAGGGTGCTGTCCGCACCGCCGCCGAGGGACATGTTGGCGACGGCCGGCTTGACCGCGTTGCGGGCCACCCAGTCGATGCCGGCGACGACGCCCGCGGTGGTGCCGGAACCGGAGTTGTTCAGCACGCGGACGCCGACGATCCGGGCCTTCTTGGCGACGCCGTACGCGTTGCCCGCGACCGTGCCGGCGACGTGCGTGCCGTGGCCGTTGCCGTCCTGGGCGGTGTTGTCGTTGTCGACGGCGTCGTAGCCGTAGGAGGCACGGCCGCCGAAGTCGCTGTGGGTGATGCGGACGCCGGTGTCGATGATGTACGCCGTCACGCCCTGCCCGGCGGTGTCCGGGTAGGTGTACGAGCTGTTCAGCGGCAGGCTGCGCTGGTCGATGCGGTCCAGGCCCCAGGAGGGCGGGCTGGGCTGCGTGGCGGTGATGGTGAAGGTGCGGTTCTGCGCGACGGAGGCGACGGCCGGGTCGGCGGCGAGCCGCTTCGCCTCGGTCTCGGAGGCCTCGATCGCGTAGCCGTTCAGGGCCTTGGTGTAGGTCCGCTCGATCTCGGCGCCGTACTTCTTGGCCACGGCGCGGCCCTCGGCGGAGCCGGCCTTCGCCTCGTCGGCCTTGAGGGTGACGATGTAGCTGCCGGCGACGGCGTTCGCCGCGCCCTCGTACTGGATCGGGCCTCCGGCGGCCTGGGCGGGGAGGGCGGAGACGAGGCTCGCGGCGAGTGCCGCGCCGGCCACCGCGCCGGTGGCGGTCAGTCTTCGCCGGGCATGACGCATCACTGCCATCTGAGGGGTCCTCCTCAATCGGTGGTGCGCTGGTGTGGGGATGGTGCGGTCGGTCCACGCACGACGAGGCAGGCGCATATGGCAGGAGCATGTCAACGCCGTGTGCCACGGCGCCTGCGCGTCAGCCGAAAGATTGAGGCTTCCACAGGAATTGCACAAGGGGCTGTGCACGGACCCGCTGGACACGCCTGCCCCGCGACGGCCCGCGGGGCAGGCATCGGCCGGCCGGCCGGCGGTCACCGGCCACCTGCGAGCAGACCGCTCACGCGTCGAACGCGGTGTTCCGGGTCCGCTTCTCCCACGCCGTCACCTCGGCGCGGACCCGGTCGAGGTGGTCCAGCACGGCCGTGACCGCGTCGTCGCCGAGCGGCAGGTGCAGCGGCGTCTCCTCGGCGTCCAGCGCGGCCACCACGAGTGCCGCCGCCTTCGCCGGGTCGCCGGGCTGCGTGCCGTCGCCGCTCTCGACGTACGCGCGCGTCCGCTCCACCGCCGGATACTGGCCGCTGTCGGCGCTCACGCCCGCCCGGCCGCCCGCGAACAGCGACGTGCGGAACGCGCCCGGCTCGACGATCAGCACCTTCACACCGAACTCCCGCACCTCGTCCGCCAGCGCCTCGGACATGCCCTCCAGCGCGAACTTCGTGCCGCTGTACGCCCCGAAGCCCGCCACCGACATCCGCCCGCCCATGCTGCTCATCTGCACGATCGCGCCCGAGCGGCGCCGGCGCAGGTGCGGCAGCACGGCCCGCACCAGCGCGGCGGGACCGAAGACGTGCAGCTCGAACAGCTCGCGCAGCTCCGCGTCCGTCGTCTCCTCCAGGGCGCCGACGTGCGTGCGGCCCGCGTTGTTGACCAGGACGTCGACCCGCCCGTGCCGCGCCACCACGTCCCGCACGGCCGCCTCCGCCGCGGCGGTGTCGGTGACGTCCAGCGCCAGCGCCTCCATCTGGTCGGGGTGCGCGGCCACCAGGTCCGCCAGCGCCTCGGCCCGCCGGGCCGCCCCCACCACCACGTCGCCCGCGGCCAGCGCCGCCTGCGCGATCGCCCGCCCGAGACCGCTGCTCGCGCCCGTGACCAGCCAGACCCTGCCCATGTCCGCTCCCCTGTGGGTCGTCGTCCGTGCCCTTGTGCGAACAACCCTGCGGGAGCGGGTGGTTGCCCGTCCAAGACCCCGGGTGATAACCGGTGGTCATGACCATGGACGTCCATGTGCGGGACCTGCGCTACTTCGTGACCGTGGCCGAGGAACTGCACTTCACCCGCGCGGCCGAGCGGCTGTACGTCTCGCAGCCCGCCCTCAGCAAGCAAGTACGCGCGCTGGAGCGGCAGCTGGGCGTCACGCTGTTCCGGCGCGACCCGGCCGGCGTGTCCCTCACCGCGGCCGGCGACGCGCTCCTGCCGCACGCCCGGCGGGTGCTGGACGCCTGGCAGGAGGGCGCGGCGGCCGTGGCGGCGGCACGGGCGGCCGAGCGCAGCACGCTGGTGGTCGGCATGAGCACCAGCCCCGGCCGCGGGGGCCTGCTGCCCGCCGTGCGGTCGCGGTTCACGGCCGCGTATCCGGAAGCGGTGCTGCGGCTGCGGCAGGTGAGCTGGGAGGACCCGACGGCGGGCCTCGCGGACGGGGAGGCCGACGTCGCGTTCGTCTGGCTGCCGCTGCCGGACCCGGAGCGCTACGAGTGGACGGTGGTCGCCGAGGAAACCCGCCTGCTCGCCCTCCCCGACGGCCACCCGCTCGCGGCCCGGCCCGGGATCCGTTTCACCGACCTCCTCGACGAGCCGTTCCTCGCACTGCCGCGAAGCGCCGGGGTACTGCGCGATCACTGGCTGGCCCTCGACGCGCGGGGCGGGCGCGAGCCACGCGTCGGGGCGGAGGTCGCCGGCACGGAGGAGACGTACGAGGCGCTGGTCGCGGGGCTCGGGGTGTGCCTGGTCGCGGCGGGGAACGCGCCGCTGATCAGCCTGGGCGGTGTGGTGACCCGCCCGGTCCAGGGCCTCGCCCCGAGCCGCTACGCCCTCGCCTGGCGCCGACAGGACGCGGGCCGCCCTCTGGTACGGGGTTATGCGCGGGCGTGCCGGGAGGCGACGGGCGGGGAGGGGCGGGCTTCCGGTGACCGCGCGGGCGGGCCGACGCCGAGGTGACCGCGTCCGGGCGCGTCCCGGGGGCGGCGTGCCGAGCCGCGACCGGTGCCCCAGGGATCGCTCGGGCGGGCCGGACCACGGCCGGCGCCCGGACAACCGCGCGGGCCCGCCGAGCCCCGGCCGGTGCCCGCCCGCCCGTGCTCACCTCACCGCGTCCCGCGCGGGCGCCGCCCCGGTCACCCCCAGCCGGGCCTGTTCCTCCTCCACGATCCGGCGGGCGATCGAGACGTCCGAGACGTCGACCGCGTCGGGCGTGGACTCGGCCACCGCGCTGCGGCGGGCGTAGGCGTCGAAGAGGCGGGTCTTGTTCTCCAGCATCCGCACCATCCGCTCGTCCACGCCGCCCGTGGCGAGCAGCCGGTGCACCTGCACGGAGCGCACCTGGCCCATGCGGTGGGCGCGGGCCACGGCCTGGTGCTCGATGGTCGGCTTGATCTGCGGCTCGCAGAGGATGACGACGGACGCGGCCTGCATGTTGAGCCCGATCCCGCCCGCCTCGATCTGCGCGAGCAGCACCGCGTGGCCCTCGGCGGCGGAGAACTCGTCCACCAGCTGCTGGCGCCGCGCGGGCGGCACGCTCCCGGTGATCGGCCCGTGCACCCGCCCCGGGTCCGCGTCGAGCGCGCCCCGCACGGTGTCGAGGACGTCCCGGAACGCCGAGAAGACGACCACCTTCAGGCCGCTGAGCGCCGACTCCTCGACCAGTTCCCGCAGCCGCCCGAGCTTCGCCGACCGCTCGGGGCGGGCGTACGCGGCACGGCGCATCGCCATGAAGTTCCCCGCCAGTACCGCCTCCCGGTACGCCTCCTCGTCCGCGGCGCTGAGCTCCTCCCACTCGTCGGTGTGCTGCAGGACGGGGAGTTCGGTGAGCACGTCCTGCTGGTTGCGGCGCAGGTAGACCGGCGCGACGGCCCTGCGGAACGCTTTGGACCCGGCCAGCGAGTCCTGGTCGTCCACGGAGTCGGCGAACTCCGGCCGCAGGATCCGTACGAGGTTGCGGAATTCGGCGACCCGGTTCTCCATGGGCGTGCCGGTCAGCAACAGCACCCGGTCGCAGCGCGCGGCCCACGCGGTGACGGCGGCGGAGCGCCGGGTTTCGGGGTTCTTGACGTAGTGCGCCTCGTCCACGACGAGCATGCCGGTCTCGCCGCCGCCGGGCACCGGGAAGCCGCGCAGCGCGTCGAAGGTGGTGATCGCGACGCCGCCGCGGCCCTTCCAGTCGGCGAACGCCTCCTGCCGGCCGGGCCCGTGCAGCGGCATGGCGCGCAGGGTGCTGCGGGCCTCGATCTCCCGGGTCCAGTTGATCAGTACGCTCGCCGGGCACACCACCATGAAGTGACTGTGGCCGTGCGCCGCGAGGTGCGCGAGCGCGGCGATGGCCTGCACGGTCTTGCCGAGCCCCATCTCGTCGCCGAGCAGCACCCGGCGCTGGGCGAGCGCGAAGCGCGCGCCGAACGCCTGGTAGCCGCGCAGCGAGACCGTGCAGTGCGCGTCGTCCAGGCGCTGCTCGCGCACCCGCCCGGCGACGTCGTCGGGCAGGAACCCCTCGGCCGCCGCGCTGTCGGGGCCGCGGCCGGAGACCTCCGCGAGGAGGCTGTAGAACTCGGCGGAGCGCAGTTCGAAGTCGACCCAGGCGGCGAGGTCGCTGTCGGGCCGGCGCAGCAGGTCGACGGAGGCCTGCGCCAACTGCCCGGGCACGCCGTCCCGTTCGGTCTCCTCGACGATCCGCCGCAGGTCCGCGAGCGCCGCCTGCGCCCGCTCCCGCTTCTGGCGCCCGGCGAGCAGTGCCCGCCAGCGCCCGGCGAGCGGCCGGGCGTCGGCCAGCAGCGGGGCGAGCCGCGCCGCCAGCGCCGCCCCCGTCTCGGCGGCGCGCCGCGCCCGGGCGCCGGCCTCGACCAGGACGTGCAGGGCGACGACCAGGGCGGTGGTGCGCGGCTCGGGGTGGTCGACGTCGATGCGGACGGCGACGGATTCCCGTACCGCGTCGGCGATCCGGCGGGCCGCCGCGACCGCCTGGTCGGCGGTGCGCTGCCCGACCCCGGGCGTCTGCCGCAGCCGGTACGTCCCGGCGTCCAGCACGTCCCGTACGGTCCCGTGGCCGCCCTTCTCCAGCTCCCCGAGCCGCAGCCGCCCCTCGGTGACGTCCCTGAGCCGGGCGACGGGAATGCGGCCGAGTTCCTCCTCGGCCAGCCGGTCGTGAAGGGGGCGCAGCGCCTCCCGTACGTCCCCGAGGGCCCGCTCGTGGTCCTCCGCGGCCCGCGCGGCGGCCTCCGCCAGCCGTGCCGCGCGCTCCACGGCCTCGCGCTCGTCCCGCCCCATCCGCCCCGCCTCACTCCCCGGTACCGCGCCTGCTCCCGGCATCGTCGCACTGCCCACCGACAGCGGGCGTGCCCGGAGCGCACCGGGCGGGACGGGGCCGCTCACGCGGACCACCCGATCGGGTCGGAAACCCGCGGAGTCCGGCCGTTCGATCATGCCCCTGGCATAGTCTCGCGGCACGTCCACCGGGCCGATCGCCGGTGCGAGGGGGATGTTTCCGCGATCCATGGATATCGAGCACCTGTGCGGAAAGGATCCCCCCGAGGAGTTGGTACTTACACACGTGCGGGGGGACGGGTGCGGCGCCACGAGCTGGAGTCCCACAACGAGTTGAGCGGCACGGTGCACGGCCCGGCCATCCAGGCGGGCACGGTGTACGGCGGGATCCACATCGGCACCGACACCGGCTCCGCCGAACGGACCCCCTGGCAGCTCCCGTCGACCGTGCGCGTGGTCGACCGCACGCGCGAGCTGGCGGCCCTGGAGCGGCACCGGGCCGACGCCACGCGGGCGGGCCGGCCCGCGCTGGCCGCGCTGAGCGGACTCGGCGGGGTCGGCAAGACGGCCGTGGCACTGAAGTGGCTGCACACCCTGCGCCCGGACTTTCCGGGCGGCCAGCTGTACGCGGACCTCGGCGACCAGTCGCCCGCGGGGCCGACGCACCCGGACGAGGTACTGGCCCGCTTCCTGCGGGCGCTCGGGGTGCCGGCCCCGCAGGTCCCCGCGGAACTCGCCGAACGGGTCGCGCTGTACCGGTCGCTGACCGCCGACCGGCGTCTCGTGGTGCTCCTCGACGACGCCGCGAGCGCCGCCCAGGTGCGGCCCCTGCTGCCCGCGGGCGGCTGTGTGACGGCGGTGACCGGCCGCAGGCGGATGCCGGGGCTCACCGTCGACGGCTGCTACCCCGTCCACCTGGAGCCGCTCGACCACGACGCGGCCGTGGAACTCCTCGCCGACACCCCCTCCGACGGCCGGGTCGCCGCGCAGCCCGACGACGCGCGCGCCCTGGTCGAGCTGTGCGCCGGGCTGCCCCTGGCGGTCCGGGTCGCCGGTGCCCGGCTCGCGGCGCGCCCCGAGCGGCGCATCACCACGATGGTCCGGGCGCTCGCCGTGGAGCACGACCGGCTGGAGGCACTGGCCATCGACGGCGACCACAGCGTGCGGGCGGCGCTGGACCTGTCGTACCGGGCGCTGCCAGCCCCGGCCGCCCGCCTCTACCGGCTGCTCGGGCTGCACCCCGGCCCGGAGTTCGGCGCCCCGGTCGCGGCGGCGGTGCTCGCGGCGGCAGGGGATACGACGGAGCGGTACGCGGCGGAGAGGGGCGCGGCGCAGGGAGACTTGGCGCAGGGAGACTTGGCGCAGGGAGACGCGGCGCAGGGAGACTCCGCGCAAGGCGACGCCGCGCAAGGAGACTCGGCGCAGGGATATGTGGCGCAAGGGGACGCCGCGCGGGGAGACTCAGCGCGACGGGACACCGCGCGGAGGGACGCGGCGCAGGAGAACGCGTCCCCGGCGGACGCCGCCCTGGCGCACGCCGAGCAGCTGCTCGAAACGCTCCACGACGCCAGTTTCCTCTTCGCCGCCGGCGAGGACCGGCACCGCTTCCACGACCTCGTGCGCCTGCACGCCCTCGCCAAGGCGAGGGAGGACGAGCCGCCGCAGGAACGCGCGCGGGCCCTGCGCCGCATGGCCGACCACTACCTCGCCGGCGCCACCCGCGCCGAGGAGATCGTCGACCCCCAGCACCGCACGATGGCCCGGGACTACGCGACGGAACCGGTGGTCCCCGCCGACGTCGGACACGACGCCGAAGCCGCCCTGGACTGGCTGGAGCGGGAGCTGCCGAACCTGATGGCGGTGATCCGCCGGGCCCGCGCCGAGGGTTTCCCGACCGTCGGCTGGCAACTCGCCGACGCCCTGTGGCCCCTGTTCCTGCGGCGCAAGTTCTACGACGACTGGCGCGCCGCGCACGAGGAAGGGCTGGCGGCGGCCGGGGAGCTGGGGGACGTGGCCGCCGAATGCCGGATGCTCACCTCGGGCGGGGTCGGGGAGCTGGGTTCCGGGAACCACGACCGCGCGCTGCGGATGTTCGAACGCGCGGCGCGGCTCTTCCTCGACGGCGGCGACCGGCTCGGCCAAGCCCGCACCCTCAACTACCGAGGGCTCGCGCTGCAACGGCTGGGACGCCTGGACGAGGCCGCGGAACTGTTCGCGCGCGCCGCCACGGAGTTACCGGCGTGCGGGGACGTGCGGGCCGGAGGGCTCGCCCGGCTGAACCTCGCCGACGTCGCTCTGGCCGCGGGGCGCGCCGAGGAGGCGGTCGAGCAGGCCGGCGCCGCCCGTACGACGCTGCACGAGGCGGGCGACACGTACAACACCGCACGCGCGGCCCTGCTGCTGGGCCGCGCGCATCTCGCTGTGGGCCGGTGCGGGCAGGCGGAGGAGTTGCTGTCCGCCGCCCTGGCCACGCTGCGTGCCATGGCCGCGAACTACGAGGCGGCCCGCGCCCTCGGCAGCCTCGCGGAGGTCGCCGAGCGGCGCGGGCGGCAGCGGCCGGCCCGCGACCACTGCCGGGAGGCGCTGGATCTCTACGCGTCCGTGGGCAGGTCGGGCTCGGACGAGGCGGAGGCCACGCGGCAACGGCTGCGGCGGCTGGACGGCGACGCCGAGCCGGGGGCGTGAACCAGGAAGAGGCGCACGGACCGCAGGGCCGCGCCGGGCAGCCCGGCCGCCAGCCAGGAGTGCGCCAGCGAGGCGAGGCAGTCCCACACTCCCTCCAGCGGCCCCTGCGCGCCGCGAGCCCGGAGCGCGAGCACGGTTGCGTCCGGGGTCAGCCGGATCCAGCAGCGGGCGCCCTGGTGGACCGCCACGACGAGGGCACCGGGATGGGCGTACGCCACTTCGGCGGCCCTGGGCGCCCCCGTGCCGCAGGTGACCAGGACGTCGCCGAGCAGCGCCCGGTCCTCCTGGCCCGCGGTCGGCCGGACCCTGAGGTGCTCGTCCACGGCCGGTCTGCCGGTGACCGGGTTCAGCAGCACCGTACGGACCCGGTGCAGCGGGCCGCCCGCCCCGGTGCTCCCGGACACCCGCGCCCGGCACACCGCCGCCGAGCCCGCGGACACGCGCGCCCCGAACACCGCCGCGTGCGTCACCACGGTGTCGCCGCCCTGCCCGGGGTGTCGTACCGCACGGTGCGGGGCAGGCGCGCCGGTTCGGTGGCCGCCCGCCTGCGGGGCGCGCGCAGCCGCAGCTTGCGGTAGAGCAGCGCGCGCATCCTGCGGGAGAACTGGCCCGGTTCCGAGGTGATCCGGGCGGCCACCCGCTCGTACCGGTGCGCGCCGCAGGCCGCGGCGCTCCGCCTGAGCTGGTGGTACAGCGGCCGGTCCGCGCGCAGCCGCGGCGCGAAGGACATCAGCTCGGCCAGCGGCGAGCCGGGGTCGACGTCGGCGTCGGGACGGCCGGCCATCAGCACGGGCACGCCGGTCATCGCCCCGTACAGCGAGACCGAACCGTGGTCGCCCACCACGTAGTCGGCGGCGACGACGGCCCCGGTCCAGTCCGCGTACGGGCTGACCAGGACGAGGCCCGCGCGTGCCAGGTCGGCGAGCCAGGTGCGGACCTGCCAGTCGCCGTGCGCGTTCCAGATGTGGGGATGCAGGAGGGCGGCGATCCGGTACTCCTCCGCGGGCAGCTCGGCGACCAGGCGTTCCAGCAGCTCCCAGCCCTGTCCCAGCAGCGAGTCGGTGCCCCACGTGGAGCAGGCCAGGACCAGGCGCTGCCCGGTGCCCGCGCCCAGCGCCTCCCGGTACAGGGCCCGGGAGGACAGGCTGGCGGCGATGCGGTCGAAGCACGGGTCGCCCACCACCTCCGCCACCGGCAGCGCCTCGGGGCATTCGTGGCCCAGCCGGGTCAGCTCCTCGTGATGGGCCAGCACGATCGCCTCCGGGACCACCGCGCCGTCCCGCACCAGCCGCTGCCTGCTGAGCCCGTACACCCCCCGCCGGGCCACCGTCCGGCCGTTCTGTCCGGCCGGGGTGACCTTGTTGTGCCCGGCGCCGTGCGGCAGCACGACCACGGGCGCGTGCAGTTCGTGGAGGCTGCCGTAGCTGGCGGCCAGGGCCAGGTCGAAGCCCGTTTGCACCGCCTGGCTCCACGGCAGTACCAGGCCCCCCAGGTGGGCCAGGAACTCCGCCACGCCGTTGCCGAACACGTCGGGCGCCTGGGTGAAGAAGATCTGCACCCTGATGTCGCCCTCGAACTCGCGTAGCGCGTCGAGCAGCCGCTGTCCCGCGATCACCGTGTGCACGACGACCAGGACCCTCTTGCGGGTCCGGCGAGTGGCCCACCGCTCGACGTCCGGCCGCACCGGCACATGGCGCCAGAGCGGCTCGGGCACTGTCACGCTCATCGTTGAACTCCCCCGGTCCTTCTTGTTCGTGACGTCCATGACGGCGCTGCTTCGCCGCCATGTCCGGGGCATGCCCGGGGAAGTGGATGGCGCGCCTGCAGGAATCCTGCACTCCGCCGGACGGCGGCCCATGGCATGCCGGACGGCGGTCCGTGGTCCGTGCGCCCGTCGCGCTTCGGTGCGCCCCTGTCCACCGCCCCTGGGGCCGCAGAAGAGTGAACTGAGTGCCGTACGCACGTGCGGGCACTGCCGAACGGCAGGAAGAAGCACGCCCGTCGGGGGTGATGGTGGACCTTCTTGCTCTGGGACCTCTCGAACTGTGGCACGGCCGGCGGCCCTGCGAACTCGGTTCGCTGAAAGAGCGCTGTGTGCTGGCGGTGCTCGTCCACGCCCGGGGTGAGCCGGTCACCGTGGACACGCTGATGGACCGCCTGTGGAACGGGGACCCGCCGCCGACGGCCGTGGACACCCTGCAGAGCTACGTGTCCCGGCTGCGGCGGCGGCTGAAGCGGGCGGTCGGCGACGACCTGGCGCGGATCGGCAGGCCCTCGTCCCGGCTGTACCAGCTGCGGGCCGCCCCCGAGGACATCGACCTGCTGCGCTTCCGGCGGCTGCGGGAGGACGCGTCGGCCGCGGCGTCCCGGGGCGACCGGGAGTTCGCCATCGGGCTGCTGCGCACCGCCGAGGCCTTGTGGCGCGGCGAGCCGCTGGCCGAGTTCGCCGGCAACGCCTGGGCGATGTCGGTGCGGGCCCGGCTGGTCGAGGACCACCGCCGGGTGCGGGAGGAACGCATCGGCCTGGAAATGGAGCTGGGCCGCCACGCGGATCTCGTCGGCGAACTCCAGGAACTCGCCTCGCAGAACCCGTTCGCCCAGCAGGTCGTCGGCTCGCTGATGCTGGCCCTGTACCGCTGTGGACGGCACGACGAGGCCCTCCAGGTGTACCGGGACACGCGCGCCGGGCTCCGGGAGAGCCAGGGCATCGAGCCGCGCGCGGAACTCCAGGAACTCCACCTGCGCATGCTCGAACAGGACAGCACGCTGCTGCGGACCGGGACGGCGTCCGTGGCGGTGGCCGCCGCGGCCGGTCCTGAGCCCCGCAACTGCCTGCCCCGGGACACCCGGGACTTCACCGGGCGCACCGCGGAGCTGCGCATCCTCCTCGACGCGGCCGGGCAGACCGCGCCGACCGCCCTGCCGGTGACCGTCGTCCACGGCATGCCCGGCGTCGGCAAGACGGCGCTGGCCCTGCACGCCGCGCACCGGCTGTGCGCGGCCTACCCGGCCGGCCAGTTCTACGTGGACCTGCGGGGCTTCAGCGGCCAGCAGCCCCTCGACCCGGCCGACGCCCTGGCCACCCTGCTGCAGTCGGCCGGGTACTCCGGCGACCTGCCGGGCACGCTGGACGAGCGGGCGGCCCGGTGGCGGGAGTGGACCGCCCGGCACCGGGCGCTGGTGGTCCTCGACAACGCCCGGGACGCGGCCCAGGTCGCGCCGCTGCTGCCCGGGGCGCCCGACTGCCGCGTCATCGTCACGAGCCGCAGCCGGCTGGCCGGTCTTGACGGGGCCGCTCCCCTGCCGGTGGAGGCCCTGTCCCGGGCGGAGGCGACCGTCCTGTTCACCAAGATCGCCGGTGCCGCGCGGCTGTCCGGGCAGCAGGACGCCCTGGAGCGGATCGTGGACGTCTGCGGCTGCCTCCCGCTCGCAGTGCAGTTGCTGGCGAGCCGCTTCCGTCACCGGCACGCGTGGGACCTCCAGCACCTTCTCGGCCGGCTGGCCCGCGCGGCCGACCCGCTCAGCGAGTTCGACGGCCTGATGTCCGCGGTGTTCCACTTCTCGTACGCCGAACTGAGCGCCCCCGCCCAGCGGTTGCTGCGGCTGCTCGCCCTGCACCCCGGCCCCGACATCACGCTTCCGGCGGCGGCTGCCCTGGCCGGCGCGGATGACGACACCGAGCCGGGCCTGCTGGAGCGGTGCGTGGAGGAGCTGCTGGACTCCAGCCTGCTGGAGGAACCCGTGCTCGGCCGCTACCGGCTGCACGACCTGACCCGCGCCTTCGGCCTGCGGGCCGGCCGGCAGGCGGACACCGAGGTCGCCCGGCACGCCGCGGCCGGCCGTCTCGTCGCCCACCACCTCGCCACCGCCCACCGGGCCGACCGGCTCGTCCACCCGCACCGCCGCGCGCTGCCGCCCACGCCGGAGACGGAGTCCCGTCACGCGCTGGAGTTCTCCGGCAAGGACGAGGCCGTGGTGTGGCTCACCGTCGAACGCCCCAACCTGCTGGCCGCCGCGCGCACGGCCGCCGCCGCACACCCGGCGTACGCGGCGCTGTTCCCGCGCGTGCTGGCGAGAACCCTCAAGCTGTGGGCGACGTGGGACCTCGCGGCGGAACTCTTCGACGCCGCCCTGCCGGTGCTGCGCGACCGGGGCGACCGGTCCGCCCTGGCCGGCACCCTGACCGACCGCGCGGACCTGCTCGCGCTGCTCAACCACGGCGAGGCCCTGCGCTGCGCGACCGAGGCGCTGGCGCTCTACCGGGACCTCGGGGACCCCGGCGGCCGGGCCGACGCCCTCCTGCAGTCGGGGCGCGCCCACCTCGCGGCGGGCCACGGCGGCAGGGCCATGCAGGACCTCGAACAGTCCCTGGCGCTGTACCGCGAGGTCGGCGACCGCTCCGGCGAGGCCGACTGCCTCAACGTCCAGGGACTCGCCCACGTCTACGCGGGCCAGTACGACGAGGCCCAGCAGCGGGTCCGGCTCATGCAGGACATCTACCAGTCGCTGTCCGACCACTACGGCGTGGCACGCGCCCTGAACAACCGGGGCGAACTGCTGTGTCTCCAGGGCCGCCACGAGGAGGCCCGCGTCTGCTACGAGCGCGCCCTGGTGCTGATGCGGCAGCACGGCGGCCGGGGAGAACTGGCCATCCTGGACACCAATCTGGGCGTCGTCCACCAGGCGACCGGCCGGACCGACGAGGCCCTCGCCTTCTTCCAGCGGGCCCTGGCCACCCACCGGGCCAGCGGCGACGCGCTGGGCGTGGCCGACGTACTGATCAGCATGGGCACGGCCTACGCGCAGTCCGGGCGCCGGGGCGAGGCGCTGCTGCACCTGACCATGGCGGAGCGGGTCGCCGCCGACATCGACAACCCGTACGAGCGTCTGCGGGCCCTGCTGGGGGCGGCGGAGGTGCAGCGGGAGTCGGGGCGGCTGGACGCGGCGCTGAAGGGCTACGGGGAGGCCCTCGACGTGGCCCGGGGCATCGACCACCCGATGGGCTGCGCGGACGCGCTGGCGGGTCTGGCGCGGACGGCCCACGTCCGCGGTGGTCCGGAACAGGCCCGCCGCCACGCCGAGGAGGCGGCGGACCTGTACCGGCGGCTCGGGGCCGACGGGGAGGCCGACAAGCTGCTGCCGCTGCTCGCGCCACGGGAGGCGGCGGGGCCCTGAGCAGGGTCAGACGGGCATGCCCCACATCCATCGGAGCATGTCGATGTCGCCGTTCGCGGCAGCGGAGGCAACAACGACCGGTCGTGGGGCGGGGTGGTTCGTCACGCGCACTTCCTCATTGCGTTGATAGGACAATAACTTGGGATGATCATCGCGGTACTGCGGGCTGCCTCGCACCCGTTTTCACCAACCCCGCGCTCACTCCCGCTCCGTCGTCCCCTTCTCCGGCTCCGGGGCCGAGCTGTGGAACGTCAGCCCCGAGAACTGCTGCCCTTGCAGAACCGGCCCGTACTGCGTACCGCCGCTGATGCTGTTGCGGACGGTCCCGGCCGGCGCCCCGCCCCCGTCCGGCTCGAACTCCGCCAGCAGCGACCTCAGCTCCGCCACGGCCGTGGGGTCGGCCTGCAGCGCACGCCGCAACCGCGTCCGCCACGCCGCCTCGATGTCCGCGGCGGCGTCCTCGTCCCCCGCCTCCCGAGCGGCGACCAGCTCCCCCCGGGACACCCGCAGCTCCTCCTCGGCCGCGCTCTCGTCACCGCCGCGCGCGAAGAACCGTGCCAGCCGGTCCCGCGCCTGTGTCCAGGTCTCCGACACCATGAGCCCCACCAGCGTGGTGGCCCCGGACGCCGCCAGCGCAGCCAGTTCCGCCTCCACCGAACCCCCTCGTGTCCACGGTCCGCTCACCTCGCACCAGCCACCGTAGAGGACCGGAGGTCACGGGAGTGGTGCTCTCGCTGACAGACCGGACGAGGCGCGTCGAGGAACGTCCGCCGCGCCGGTGTGAGCCGGTCCCCGCGGGGAACCCGTCGTACTCAGGGCTTGTGCAACCGCCGACGGTGCAGCCGACGCTGCCCCGCAGTCCCGCCGAGCTTCCACCAGGGGAAGTACGCCTGTCTTCCCGTCGCTCTTCCCCTCTCTTCCCGTGGCCGGTCTCAGGCCCTCCAGGGCGGCTGTGAGCCCCCTGACCACCTATCAGAGAGCCTTGTATCGTGACCAGCTTGACCGTCCACACCCCACGCCCGCAGACCGCCGGCAGCGACTTCGCACAGCTGTCGAGGAAGATCGCGGACGCCGGACTGCTGGGGCGCCGCCCCGGCTACTACGCGGTGCGGATCAGCGCGGTGGCGGGACTCTACGCCGGCGGCTGGACCGCCTTCGCACTCGTCGGCGCCGGCTGGTGGACGCTGGCGGTCGCCGCCTTCCTGGCCATCGTCTTCGGGCAGGTGGCCCTGGTCGCCCATGACGTGGCTCACCGGCAGGTGTTCCGCCGGCGCCGACCCAGCGAGGTGTCCGGACGGATCGCGGCAGCGAGCATCGGAATGGGCTACGGCTGGTGGCAGGACAAGCACACCCGCCACCACGCCAACCCCAACAACGAGGACCTCGACCCCGATCTCGACCCCGACGTGCTGGTGTGGTCCCAGGACCAGGCCCGCGCGGCCACGGGACTGCCGCGCCTGATCGGCCGCTGGCAGGCGTTCCTGTTCTTCCCGCTCCTGACGCTGGAGGGTCTCAACCTGCACGTGTCCAGCGGGAGGGCCCTGTTCAACCGCGCGCTCAAGCACCGGAGGATCGACGGCGCCCTGCTGTTCGCGCACTGCGCGGTCTATCTGACCACGCTGTTCTGGGTCCTGCCGCCCGGCATGGCGATCGCCTTCCTCGCCGTCCACCAGGGCCTGTTCGGCCTCTACCTCGGCTCCCTCTTCGCGCCCAACCACAAGGGCATGCCGATCATCAAGGGCGAGGACCGTCCGGACTTCCTGCGACGCCAGGTGCTCACCTCGCGCAACGTGAACGGCGGCCGGCTCACCGACATCGCGCTGGGCGGGCTGAACCACCAGATCGAACACCACCTGTTCCCCAGCATGCCCAGCCCCAACCTGCGCATGGCCCGCGCCCTCGTGCGGCGCCACTGCGAGGAACTGGGCGTCGACTACCTGGAGACCGGGCTCATCGCTTCCTACCGGCAGGCACTCACCGGTCTGCACCGGGCGGGAGCACCTCTGCGGCGCACGCCCGCCCGCGCCTAGGTGTGCTGTCCCGGGACGTTGGTGACACGCGTGCTGGGTGCTTGAACGGGTGAGGGCCTTCTGGGTTCGGTGTGGATTGCGACATCTGC
>NZ_JBFBAX010000048.1:0-27642 GCF_040682395.1 Streptomyces sp. NPDC051207
ACGTGCCGTGCGGCTCCTGCGCCGTGCCCTCCGACCGCGGGAAGAACTCGTACCAGGAACCGAACAGCGCCCGCTCCCGCTCCACCAGCAACGGCTGTCTCTTGGAAGCGGTGACCAGCTGCCGCAGGGGATACCGGGCCAGCACCGCGGCGACCTCCGGGGTCAGGGCCGCCGCCAGCCGCTCCTCGGGGGGCAGCGAGTCGTCCCGCAGCGTCCGTGCCGCCGCCGTCACCACGGCACGGCCCGCGTCCCTCGGGACACCGCGCGCGGCACGGGCGTACAGGTCGCCGCCCTCCTCCAGGACCAGCCCCGTGTCGATGCCCGCAGGAACCTTTACCCCGGCGATCCGGCGCCACGTCGTCACCGGGTCGCTCCACGCCTCGACGCGGTAGGTCCACAGGCCCACCGCGTCCGGCGTCACCTCGGCGCCCCAGCGGTCCGACCCCGGCTCCAGCTCGCGCATCGGCGTCCACGGCCCGTGCCGGCCGTCCGGATCGGTGAGCACGACGTTCGCGGCGACCGCGTCGTGGCCCTCACGGAACACGGTGGCGGTGACCTCGAACGTCTCTCCCACGACCGCCTTGGCCGGACGCCTGCCGCAGTCCACGGCCGGCCGGACATCGCGTACCGGGATACGGCCGATGGCCGAAGTCGTGCGCATCGGTTCACCTCCGCCGAGTTCGAAATCGCATGAAGCCGGGCCCTTTGGCCCGGCCTTGGGTCACACTGTGCCGGAAACTTGCGCTATGTCCCGGCAGGGAAACGCCGGTCCGACGTGGGCGGTCCCCGTCTGGCGACGGCGCCCACGACGGGCCGCCCGCTCTGCTCCCGCAGGTACGAGCCGAGAGTGGAGCGCAGATACCGCTCGGCGGCGTCCGCGGCCTCGCGCGCGCAGCGCTTGCCCATCAGCACGCACAGGGTGTAGCCCGCGTCCTCGAACGTGGCCCGCACGGCGCGGTCGGTGGGGGACGCCAGCATCGCGCGTTCCCATGCCCGGTACTGCCGCAAATGCCGGGCGACTTCGGCTTTGGCGGGGAGCAGCATGGCACCGTTCACCTTTCCGGGGGTCTCGGTCGGCGCGTGTCCCGACGGTCGGGCCGGCGTCCGTGCGCACCGCGGCACGGCTGTCGTTACGGCGATCGAGGCTTTCACTCATAGTGCACGCGCGGGGACTCTACGTCTTGTTGGATCTTCAACCGCCACAGGCGCCGCTCGTGTTGCACGAATGGCGTAGCGCCCTCACTGTGGAGGTTACTCAGAAGCGATCGCCGCTCACGTTCTGTGTACGGGGCCCGTCCCGCAGGGGCGAGGAGGACGAGAGCTTTCGCGGTGAGGAGTCAACGACGATGAAAACCGCAGTGCCCTGCTACTACCACCTCGACGTGGAAGTCAGCCCCGAACGGGTCGGACAGGTCAGGCGCATCCTGGCCGCGCACCTGAGGTTCTGGGACCTGGAGGATCTCGTCGAGCCCGTCTGCGACGGCACCGAGATGCTGCTGCAGGCCATCGACGAGCACGCCACCGACAAGAACACCTCCATCGAGATGTGGTGGAACGGCCAGCACCTCATCACGGCGATCGGCGAGAACGACCACGCCCTGCGCCCCGACCAGGAGCTGCGCGACTGCCTGACCCGCATCGCCGCCATGAGCGACGGCTGGGGCTGCTGCGCCACCAGCACCGGCAGCAAGATCATCTGGTTCTCGCAGCGGGCCCGCGCCGGCCAGCGCGTCCCGCTGGTGCCCAAGGCGCCCGCCCCGACCCTCCGCGAGGGTCTCGACACGCCCCGCGAGGCGGCCGTCGCCGCCCTGGCCGGCCACGCCGGTCTGCACGAACCCGTGCTGGAGGAGGCGCGGTGACGGCGCGGCGAACCGCGAAAGGGGTGCCTGTGTGGAGCGGGTACCCCTACCCCCTGGGCGCCGTCTACGACGGGCAGGGCACCAACTTCGCCCTGTTCAGCGAGGTCGCCGAGCGGGTCGAACTGGTCCTCGTCGACGACGCCGGACGGCACAGCACCCTGCCGCTCACCGAGGTCGACGGCTTCGTCTGGCACGGCTACCTGCCCGGCGTCGGCCCGGGGCAGCGCTACGGCTACCGCGTGCACGGCCCCTGGCAGCCCTCCCTCGGGCACCGCTGCAACCCCGCGAAGCTGCTCCTCGACCCCTACGCGCGCGCCGTGGACGGACAGATCGACAACCACGCCTCGCTGTACGAGCGGGAGCCGGACGGGCCCGCCCCGGCCGACAGCGCCGGGCACGGCATGCTCGGCGTCGTCACCGACCCGTTCTTCGACTGGGGCGAGGACCGCCCGCCCCGCCGGCCGTACGCGGACAGCGTGATCTACGAGGCGCACGTCAAGGGCCTGACCCGCACCCACCCCGAGGTCCCGCCCGAGCTGCGCGGCACCTACGCGGGCCTCGCCCACCCGGCGGTCGTCGCCCACCTGACCTCGCTCGGCGTGACCGCGGTGGAGCTGATGCCGGTCCACCAGTTCGTGCACGACGGCGTGCTCCAGGGCCGCGGCCTGGCCAACTACTGGGGCTATAACACCATCGGCTTCTTCGCCCCGCACAACGCCTACGCCGCGTACGGCACCCTGGGCCAGCAGGTCACCGAGTTCAAGTCGATGGTCAAGACCCTGCACGCGGCCGGCCTCGAGGTCATCCTCGACGTGGTCTACAACCACACCGCCGAGGGCAACGAGAAGGGGCCCACCCTGTCCTTCCGGGGCATCGACAACTCCTCGTACTACCGGCTCGTGGACGGCGACTGGCAGCACTACTACGACACCACCGGCACCGGCAACAGCCTGCTGATGCGGCACCCCTACGTGCTCCAGCTGATCATGGACTCGCTGCGGTACTGGGTGACGGAGATGCACGTCGACGGCTTCCGCTTCGACCTCGCGGCCACCCTGGCCCGGCAGTTCCACGAGGTGGACCGGCTGTCGGCGTTCTTCGACCTGATCCAGCAGGACCCGGTGATCAGCCGCGTCAAGCTGATCGCCGAGCCGTGGGACGTGGGAGAGGGCGGCTACCAGGTGGGCAACTTCCCGCCGCTGTGGTCGGAGTGGAACGGCAAGTACCGCGACGCCGTGCGCGACTTCTGGCGCGGCGAGGAACACACGCTCGGCGAGTTCGCCTCGCGGCTGACCGGCTCGTCCGACCTGTACGCGCACAGCAGGCGCCGGCCCCGCGCCAGCGTCAACTTCGTCACCGCGCACGACGGCTTCACCCTGCGCGACCTCGTGTCGTACAACGACAAGCACAACGAGGCCAACGGCGAGGACAACCGCGACGGCGAGAACGACAACCGGTCCTGGAACTGCGGGACCGAGGGCGACACGAAGGACTCCGCCGTGCTGGAGCTGCGCGGCCGTCAGCAGCGCAACTTCCTGGCCACGCTCCTGCTGTCGCAGGGCATCCCGATGCTCTGCCACGGCGACGAGCTGGGCCGCACCCAGCGCGGCAACAACAACGCCTACTGCCAGGACAACGAGATCTCCTGGATCGACTGGCGGCTCGTGGACGGGCAGCGCGAGCTGCTGGACTTCACGCGGCGCGTCATCGCGCTGCGCGCCGCCCACCCCGTGCTGCGCAGGCGGCGCTACTTCCGCGGCGAGACGGCGATCCGCAAGGGACAGCCGCTGCCCGACCTGGTGTGGCTGCTGCCGGACGCGAGCGAGATGACCGACGAGGACTGGCTGCGTCCCGACGCGCACGCGGTCGGCGTCTTCCTCAACGGCGACGCCATCGCCGAACCCGACCCGTGCGGCCGGCCCGTCGTGGACGATTCCTTCCTGCTGCTGCTCAACAGCCACTGGGAGCCGGCCCGCTTCCGGCTGCCCGACGTGCGCTACGGCGAGCGGTGGACGACGCTGATCGACACCGCCGAGCCGCAGGGCCCGCCCGACGAGACCGAGCACAAGGCCGGCACGGACATGACGGTCGCGGCGCGCAGCCTGGTGCTGCTGTCACGCCCGTCCGTCGCCGGATGACCAGCAGGAGGAGAGGCCGGAGGAGCGGCCGGGTCAGCGCCGGGTGCGCGAGGTGACCGTGAACTGGGCGCCGTCCGGGTCGCGCAGCAGCGCCTCGTCGGCGCCCTTGGTCAGCACGCTGCCGCCGTGCAGTTCCGCCGTGCGCGCGCAGGCCGCCACGTCGGACACCGCGAAGTGGACCTGCCAGTGCGGCCGGATCGTCGGGTCGGGCGCCTCGTCCAGGGCGCCCGACTCGATGCGGGCCACGATGTCGCCGCGGCTGCGCAGCACGACCTCGTCGCCCTCGTAGTGCACCTCGCAGCAGCCGGGCTTGTCGGAGGCCCAGTCGAGGACCTCGCCGTAGAAGATCGCGGCGTCGAAGGCGTCGCGGGTGTGGAGCCTGATGAACGCCGGTGCGGCTCTGCGCCAGGTCTCCCAGTCGCTGAACAGCTTGCCCTCCCAGATCCCGAACGTCGCGCCGTCGCGGTCGGCCAGCAGCGCCGCGCGGCCCGGCGGGAAGGACAGCGGCCCGACGGCCGCGGTGCCGCCGCGCTCCTGCACCCGCGACACGGCGTCGTCCGCGCTCGGGACCGCGAAGTACGGCGTCCAGGCCACCGCCATCTGCCACATCGAGGCGATCCCGGCGATCCCGGCGACCGGCGCGCCGCCCGCGAGCGCGATGCGGAAGCGTTCGCCGAGCTTGCCCTGGCGCCACTGCCAGCCCAGCACGGCCCCGTAGAAGTCCTCCGTGGCTTGCAGGTCGCGGCTGGTCAGGCTCACCCAGCAGGGGGCGCCGAAGACGGAATGGGTGGAGACGACGTGGGTCGTACCGGTGGCGGGTGTGCTGTCGTGGTTCATGGCTGTCGCGTCCTGGTGTCGTGGGCCGGCAGCCACCGGAACCGCGCCGATGTCGAGCCGGAGCCGCTGCCGGCGCCTGCCGGGTACCCCGCAGACGCCTGCGAAACTGACAGCGGAACCGGGTGGCACGGCGCGGGCCCAGTGGCGACGATGGAGGAAATCGGAGCACTACCCCAAGGCAAGGGCAGAGCGACACACCGGACCCGGAGGTGACCATGCCCACGGACGGGGGCTCGGAGCGGATCTCCGAGCTGCAGGCGGAGGTCCGGCAGCTGAAAGAGGCGGTCGTCTCGCACGCCGTCGTCGACCAGGCGATCGGGATGGTCGTCGCGCTCGGCCGGGTGACGCCCGACCAGGGGTGGCAGGTGCTGAAGGAGGTGTCCCAGCACACGAACGTCAAGCTCCGGAGCGTCGCCGAGATGATCCTTGTCTGGGGTCGCAGCGGCGTCATGCCGCCGGAGATCAGCGCCGCGCTGGAAGAGGCCCTGGACCGCTACGGACCCACCGAGATCCCCGGCGGTCAGCCCCCGCCCTGAGCCGAACGGGGCAGGACGGGAGATCGCGGACCCGGGCGGAGGCGGGTCCGCGTCCCGTGTCAGCGGACCTCGGCGAGGAGTTCCTCGCGCAGCCGGGCGAAGCAGCCGTTGAGCAGCCGGGAGACGTGCATCTGCGAGATGCCGAGCTGCTGCGCGATGCAGCTCTGCGTCATGCCCTGGAAGAAGCGCAGGTAGAGGATGGTCCGCTCGCGCTCCGGAAGCGCCTGCAGACAGGGCCTGGCGGCCACCCGGTCCACGATGGTGTCGAAGGCCGTGTCCGGTTCGCCGAGGGCGTCGCCGAGGGCGTACCCGTCGGTGCCGGGCATCTCGGCCTCCAGGGACAGCGCGGTGAAGCAGTCGATCGCCTCCATGCCGGTGCGCACCTCGTCCTCGCTCAGGTGTGCCCGCTCGGCGATCTCGGTGACCGTGGGCGGCCGTCCGGGCGTCGTCTGCGACAGGTCCTTCGCGGCCTGCCGGACGCGATTGCGCAGGTCCTGGACGCGCCGGGGCACGTGCAGGGTCCACATGTGGTCGCGGAAGTGCCGCTTGATCTCGCCGGTGACGGTCGGCACGGCGTACGCCTCGAAGGCGTTGCCGCGTGCCGGTTCGTAGTGGTCGACGGCCTTGACCAGGCCGAGGGCGGCCACCTGGTACAGGTCTTCGAGGGTCTCGCCGCGACCGCGGAAGCGGACGGCGATGCGCTCGGCCATCGGGAGCCAGAGCCGGACCAGCTCGTCGCGCAGCGCCTTGCGCTCCGGTCCCTCGGGCAGCCGCGCGAGCCGCTCGAACGCCTCCGTCGTGTCCGGGGCGTCGTCGTGCGGGTGCTTTTTCCTGCTGCTCGCGACGGGCATGGTGCGCACCTCCCAGAGCAGGTGCTCGATGGACAGACACCGCAGGGGAGGCGCGGCGTGGAGCCACGGAGGACGTCCGGGGCCCCGGCGGGCGGCTCCCACGAACATGCCTCCTGTCCGAAGCACTGAAAAGGGCATTCCCTCCGCAGACCGATCCGAAACAATTCGCGGAATGTGGAGGGGGTCATGGCGACGGCTTTATCAAACGCCGCACAAAAATGTACGGGGAGAAATCGAGGGAATTCGTGGAGTGAAATCCCCGGCTGCCGCGGCGGTGCGGTCGGCCGCCGCCTGTGTTCGTCCGTGTGTTCGATGCCGGGTGGCTCGCGGCGCGGGACGCGGAACGTGATGTGCGGCACGCCGCCGGAGGGCGGTCGGCGGCCCCTCGGTGGATCGTTGCTGCGCACGGCTTGATCAGCGATCAAAAGCGCCGAATTCCCTGGCCACAGCGCATTCTGTGCATTTGACAGTGCACTGAGCGCACAGATAGGAAGCAGCGTCCAGAGGTCGAGAGGGTGCACTGTGTACGAGCCGAACGTGGTCGGGGACTGGCAGGAGTACGACGAGCATGCCGGTCTGCGGGTCCGCGTCCACCGCCTTGAGCAGGCCGAGCCGCCGCGGGGACGGGACGACGCCGCCGAAGGAATGACGTACTTCAGTGTCCGCGTCACCGTCGAGAATCGCGGCGACCGCCGTTACGGAATCCATCTCGAGGACGGCCAGATCGACGTGCGGCTCGGCCCAGACGGCGAGAGCGCGTTCGTCGACTGGCGCAACTCGCAGTTCGTCGAGGGCTTCGACGTCTACCCCCTGCGCCGCGCCACGGCCGTGCTGTTCGCGGCCGGACCCGAGGCGGCGCTGAGCCAGGTGGACGTCCAGGTGCAGCTGCGCGTGGACGAGGAGTGGTGCGAGCGCCGGCTGTGGACCGGCGGCATCGGCCTTCAGGAAGAGGGCGCCGGCACTCCCCACGGGGCGGTCCGCGACAGCCTCGCCCACCAGGTGAGCAGCTTCCTGCGGGACCAGGCGGAGGAGGGCACCGCCTGAGGCGGTGCCCCCGGGGCCCGGCCCGCGCCGCTCAGCCGTGCGGGATGCCGTCGATGATCTCGCGGGCGCCCTGCCGCAGCAGGGCCACGGCGACCGACGTGCCGAGGGTGGCCGGATCCAGCCGGCCGGCCCACTCGTGGGCGTTCAGGCGGGTCTTGCCGTCGGGAGTGAACACGCACGCCCGCAAGGACAGTTCCCCGCCGCGGTCCACGCGGGCGTAACCGGCGATCGGGCTGTTGCAGTGCCCCTGGAGCACGTGCAGGAACATGCGCTCGGCCGTGGCCTCCCGGTGCGTGTCCGGGTCGCCGAGGGCGCTGACCGTGTCGATGAGGCCGGTGTCGCCCTCGCGGCACTGCAGGGCGAGGATGCCCGCGCCGATCGGCGGCATCATCGTCTCCGGGGACAGCACCTCGCTGATCACGTCGGTGCGGCCGATGCGCTCGAGGCCGGACACCGCGAGCAGCAGTGCGTCCGCCTCGCCCTCGGCGAGCTTGGCCAGCCGGCGGTTGGCGTTGCCGCGGAACGGCACGCACCGCAGGTGCGGGTGGGTGGCGGCCAGCTGGGCGACGCGGCGCACCGAGGAGGTGCCGACGCGGGTGCCGGGCGGCAGTTCGTCCAGGGTGAGTCCGCCGGGGTGGACGAGCGCGTCGCGGATGTCGTCCCGCTTCAGGAACGCGGCGAACACCGTGCCCGCCGGCAGCGGCCGGTCGGCCGGCACGTCCTTGACGCAGTGCACGGCGAGATCGGCCGCACCGGCCAGCAGCGCGGCGTCGACCTCCTTCGTGAACGCGCCCTTGCCCTCCACCAGGGACAGGTCGCCCAGCCACTTGTCCCCGGTCGTCTTCACGGGTACCACCTCGGTGCGCACACCGGGCCGCAGGGCGGCCAACTCGGCTTGTACGCGCGCCACCTGGGCCAGGGCCATCGGCGAGTCGCGGGAGACGATGCGGATTGTTCCGGGAGCGGGCATGCGGACCACCATAGACGGTGGCCCGCACGGGACATGCCGTACGGGTCAACTCCCCGGCCCGGCACGGCCTTTCCGTGAGCGGGCCGGGGAGCGGGCCGCGTCAGGCGTTCGGGTCGAAGGCGATCCCGGAGGGCTTGGCGGCGGCCAGGTGGGAGGCGAAGCTGCCGTCCTTCAGGCCGAAGTGGGCGCTGCCGAAATCGTACGAGGTCAGCTTGGAGCGGATCCCGGCCGGGTAGCCGTTCCAGCCGACCAGCGGCGGGTACTGCCAGGTGCCCTTGTGGTTCTCCGGCGGCTCGTCGTTGTTGCCCGCGAGCCGGAAGCAGTGCGTGCTGATGCCGTCCTTGTGGTAGACGATCTTCGCGTGCGTGCCGTCGAAGCGGACCTGCGAGCGCGCGTGCACGGTGAACGAGCCGTGGTTCGACGTCGAGACGTACTGCACGGTGCCGTTCTGCACCCACACCACGACGTGCTCCCAGTCGTGCCGGTGACCGCCGATGCTGCTGCCGGACACGGCCTGGTCCTTCTCGAAGTACAGGCCGTAGAGGTAGGCGCACCAGCCGTTGTTGCACTTGTAGCGCGAGTAGCTGTTGGTGTTGTCCAGGTCGGAGGCGTCCCGGCAGTTGCCGTTCAGCGCGCCGGTGGGGCTCAGGCCGCCGTTGACGGCCCCGTCCGGGCCGATGGCCGGCGTCGCGTAGCAGCCGTCGGTGTCGTAGTCGAAGGCGGGCTGGTACGTCCGCTCCGCCGCCTCAGCGTTGGCCGGCAGGGCCGGCGGCGGGGCCGCGAACGCGGTGGCGGGGAAGGCGATGACGAGGGCGGCGGCACCGGCCAGACCGGTGAGCCATCTCCTGCGGTGGATACGGGACGTGCTCGACGACACTGCGTCCTCCTCCTGGTTCCGGGCGCAGCCGAACGGCTGTGGGGGGAAACGGGGTTCAGCATCCCGGTCGATCAGGTCCATGCCAAGAGGGTGCAGGCGTCCCGGCGGTGAAGCACAGCCCAACAGTTGGCGGCCCCACCGGCCGGGCGGTCGTGTGTCACACCAGGTCGTCCGGAAGGTCGGCCGCGGCCTCCTCGGGCGCCAGGTCCGGGCGCAGCCGCAGCCAGGACGGCTGGCGCAGCATGCCCTCCCGGGTCCGGGTGCTGTAGCGGACCTCGCCGACCAGGCGCGGCACCACCCAGTGGGCGCCGGGGGCGTGCGGCACCGGGTCGAAGGGGCAGACGTCGGTGGCGGCGGCCCGCAGCAGCCCGGCGAGCTGTTCCCGCTCGGCCTCGTTCCAGCCGGTGCCCACCCCGCCGACACAACGCAGCCGCCCGGCGGCCCGCTGGCCGACCAGGACCGCGCCCGGCAGGCCCGTCAGCCGGCCCTTGCCGGGCAGCCAGCCGCCGACCAGGACGTCCTCGCTGAGCATGTTGCGGATCTTGATCCAGGCGCGGGAGCGCACGCCCGGTTCGTACACCGAGTCCAGCCGCTTGCACACCAGCCCCTCCAGGCCGTGCTCCCGGGTGGCCCGCAGGGCCTGCTCGCCGTGCCCGACGAGCGCGGCCGGGGTCGACCAGTGCGGGCCCCGCAAGGCGAGTCCGTCCAGTTCGGCGCGGCGCCGCCGGTAGGGGAGCGGGAGCCGGGACCGCCCGCCCAGGTGCATCACGTCGAACAGCACGAGGTGCACGGGGGTGCGGGCGGCGAGCCGGGCCGCCCGGGCGGGGGCGTGGGCCAGGCCCATGCGGGACTGGAGCAACTGGAAGTTCGCGCGGCCCTGTTCGTCGAGGGCCAGCACCTCGCCGTCCAGCACCGCGGGCGTCGCGCCGAGGGCGTCGCCGAGCCCGTGGAGCTCCGGGTAGGCACCCGTGATCTCCAGGCCCGAGCGGGCCCGCAGCACGAGACTTCCGTCGCCCGGGAGATAGACCACGACCCGCTGGCCGTCCTGCTTGGTCTCGTAGGCCCAGCGCGCGTCCTGTGCGGCGGGCGGCAGCGTGCCGGGCGTGGCGAGCATGGGCGGGATCAGCGGCAGGGTCACGGGTCAGTTGTCGACGCGGGCCTGCGCCGTCACGCGTGTCGGCGGGGAGGTTCGCCTGAACGGCCCGAGTCGGTGGCGTGACCGGGCGCCGGTCATTCGGCCCCTCGGCCCGTAAGCCCATCAGCCCGTCGGCCCCTCGGCAGGAGGCAGGGGACCGGCAGGACGTCGCCGTGGGCGCCGCGTCCACGCGCAGGCGAGGAGCGGCCGGTGGCCGGTGGCGGACCACTCCGAGCCGACCCCGCCTGCACCCCCCAGTTACCGTCCAGTAAGCTCCGGCGGCAGGTCGTCAGAGGAGGCACCGTGCCACGGTCCGAACGCTCGCCCCTGCTGCTCGCCGGTCTGCTGGCCGCCGCGGGCGCCGCCCACTTCGCGTCACCGCGCCAGTTCGACGCGATCGTCCCGCGGGCCCTGCCCGGTCCGCCGAGGACCTGGACGTACGTCAGCGGCGCCGCCGAACTCGCCCTCGCCGCCGGGGTGGCCCTGCCGCGCACTCGGCGCCGGGCGGCGCTGGCCACGGCGGCCTTCTTCGTCGGCGTGTTCCCGGCGAACGTCAAGATGGCCGCCGACTGGCGGCACCGCCCCGCGCCGCAGAAGGCCGTGGCCGTAGGACGGCTGCCGCTGCAACTGCCGCTCGTGCTGTGGGCCCGCGCGGTCGCCAGGAACGCGGAGGACGCGCGATGAGCGGCACCCCGCGGATCGGCGACACCGTCGAGGACTTCTCCCTGCCGGACGAGACCGGCGAGATACGCACCCTGTCGGGGCTCCTCGCCGACGGACCGGTCGTGCTGTTCTTCTACCCGGCCGCCCTGACCTCCGGGTGCACGGCCGAGGCGTGCCACTTCCGGGATCTCGCCGCCGAGTTCGCGGTGGTGGGCGCGCGGCCCGTCGGCGTCAGCGGCGACCCCGTGGACCGGCAGCGGGAGTTCGCCGGACGGCACTCCCTCGGCATGCCGCTGCTGTCCGACACCGACGGCACGGTCCGCGAACGGTTCGGCGTGAAGCGGGGCTTTTCACTGGCGCCGACCAAGCGCGTCACCCTCGTCGTCGCGCAGGACCGCACCGTCCTGGAGGTCGTCCGCAGCGAACTGCGCATGAACACCCACGCGGACCGTGCCCTCGCCGCACTGCGCGCCCACCGGGGGCGGTCCCCCGCGTCCTGAACCGGACCCGCCTCACTCCCCGGGACCGTCCGCGGCGACCTGCGCCAGGGTGCGGCCGCTGCGGGCGGAGCGCGCCCGGCGCGGGTCCGGGGTGCCCACCCGACGGGAGGCACCGCCGCCCCTGGTCTTCACCAGCAGCCACGCCTCCTCCGCGTCACCTGAGCCCCGGCCGCCGCGGAAGCGGGTGAGGGCGTAGTCGCCGCGCAGCTTCGCGCCGTGCAGACGGAACGTGGCGTGGCCGCGCCGCAGGGACTCGCCGAAGTCGACGGGGCGCCCCGTGCGGTCGTGGCTCAGCGGCACGTACGTGCCGTGGTCCCAGACGATGACGGTTCCGCCGCCGTACTCGCCGCGCGCGATCACGCCCTCGAACTGCTCGCACTCCAGCGGGTGGTCCTCGGTCGGCACGGCGAGCCGCTTGTCCGCGGGGTTCCCCGACGGTCCCTTGGGCACCGACCACGACTTCAGTACGCCGTCGACCTGGAGCCGGAAGTCGAAGTGCAGGGTGCTCGCGTCGTGGATCTGCACGACGAACCGGGGCCGGTCCCCGCCGGCGTCCGGGGACCCGCCCGCGGGCTCCCCCGTGCGTCCGAAGTCCCGCTTGCCGTGGTGGTCCCGCAGCCGGTCGCGCCTGCTCACCTGCCGCTCCTTCCCCTCTCGGAGCCGGGTACCCCGCGGCGCGCGACACGTACCCCGCGGCGCGCGACACGGATCGCCGGAGCCGGCAGGCCGCGCCGCCGGAGCCGGCCGGCTCAGAACTCCTCGTGCCGCTCCGGGTCCCCGCCGAGGCGCCGGTGGGCGCGGTCGGACACGGCCCGCATCTCCTCGTCGGTCAGCTCGAAGCCGAACACGTCGAGGTTCTCGCGCTGCCGCTCGGGGCTCGCCGACTTCGGGATGGGCAGCGCCCCGAGCTGGGTGTGCCAGCGCAGCACGACCTGGCCCGGCGTGACCCCGTGGGCGTCGGCGACCGCCCCGAGCGCGGGGTCGGAGAGCAGCTCGGACCCGCGGCCCAGCGGGCTCCAGCTCTCGGTGAGGACGCCCTTGCCGGCGTGGAAGGCGCGCAGTTCCTCCTGCGGGAACAGCGGGTGCAGTTCGATCTGGTTGACGGACGGCAGCACCCCCGTCTCCCGCTCCAGTCGGCCGATGTGCCCGGGCGTGAAGTTCGAGACGCCGATCGAGCGCACCAGGCCGTCCTCGCGGAGCTTGATCATCGCCCGCCACGAGTCGACGTACTTGTCCACGCGCGGCAGCGGCCAGTGGATCAGGTACAGGTCGACGTACTCCAGGCCGAGGCGGCGGCGGGACTCCTCGAAGGAGGCGAGAGTCTCCTCGTAGCCGTGGTGGCGGCCGGGCAGCTTCGTCGTCACGACGATCTCCTCGCGGGGCACGCCGCCTCGGGCGACCGCGCGGCCGACGCCGGTCTCGTTGCGGTAGTTCGTCGCCGTGTCAACGAGGCGGTAGCCGATCTCCAGGGCGGAGAGCACCGCCCGCTCCGCGCCGTCGTCGTCCAGCGGCCAGGTGCCGAGGCCCAGGGCGGGGATCGTCGTGCCGTCGTTGAGGGTGTGTGCCGGGGTGCTGAGCACGGGGGGACCTCTCTCGAAGTGCGCGAACGCGGCGTCGGTGATGTGCCGGGTTGCCCAGCCGGAACCGGGCCGCGTCCGCCCGGCCCCGATCAGGAGGCCGGGCGGACGCGGCCGTTCACTCCACGCTGGCCTGCGTGCGGGTCCAGGCGTACTGCAGCCAGTCCGCCATCGTCACCGCCGTCAGCCCGGCGGCCAGCATCCGCGCGGCCCGCGGCGCACAGGCGTACGTGCCGGTCAGGGCGGCGGCCACCCACACGGACGTGCAGAACGGGCAGGTCACGAGGTCGCCCACCGCACGCCGCGCCTCGCCGCCGCGGGACTCGTCCGTGACCTCGCCGGCGGCGCCGTCCTCCGCGCGGCGGGTGAACGGTGCCCGCAGGAAACTGGTCACCTTGTCCCTGGACAGCAGGCGCGACGCCTTGAACGTCGCGGTGCCCAGCAGCGCGACGTCCCACGGCGGCACCTGGTCGGGCAGCCGCAGCCCTCGACGCCACGCCGTCACGGTGAACAAGGTGGCACCGGCCGCGAAGGTGCCCGCGAGGGCCGCGTAGCCCTTCACGGGGACCTCGGCCTCGTTGTCGTACTGGTCGTCGTTGCGCTGTTCAGGCACCTTGATCTCCTTCCGGGGCAGGCCGAGTGCCCCGCCGGACCGCCACCACACGCGGCCCGCCCGTCGGTGTCAGAAGGCCCGTTTCAGCAGGTCGAGCAGTGCCGCCCAGTGCCGCTCGTCCGCCTCCCGTCGTACGCGGCGGTGTCGGCCTGCGTGAAGCCGTGCCGCGCTCCGGCGTACACCTCGCAGCGGTGCCGTACGCCCGCCTCGGTCAGGGCGGTCTCCAGGCGGTCGATCTGGTCGGGCGGCAGCGACGGGTCCTGGTCGGCGTGCCCGAAGTACAGCTCGGCGGTGATCCGGGGCGCCAGCAGGTGCGGGCTGTCGGGCGCGTCCGTGGCGAGCTGCCCGCCGTGGAAACCGGCTGCCGCGGCGACCCGCTCCGGATACGTGCCGGCGGTCAGCAGGGCGAGCCGCGCGCCCATGCAGTACCCGGTGAGCGCGACCGGCCCGCCGGCCGCCACCGGGCAGTCGGCCAGCCACCGCAGGTAGGCACCGGCGTCCCGGGCGGCGAGCTCGGGGGTGAGGGACCGCATGACCGGCCGGAGCCGCTCGAAGATCTCCGGGCGCGCGCCGGGGTCGATGACATCGGGCAACTCCGTGACCGGCGCGGGCCCGTGACGGTGGAACAGGTTCGGCACCAGCACCGTGTAGCCGGCCCCGGCCAGCCGGTCGGCCATGGACCTCAGCCGCGGACGCAGCCCGAAGGCGTCCATGAAGAGCAGCACGGCCGGGTGCGGGTCCCCGTCGCCGGGGTGGGCCAGGTACGCGTCGGCGGTGCCGTCGCCGATCGGAACGTCGACGGCAGAGCCCTGTACGGCGGTCATGTCCGGGACTGCCTCTCGGTGGGGGGCGGGGTGCGGGACCCGGCCCGGCGGGAGGAACCGGATCCCGGTCATCCTGACACGCGGGATGCCGCCCGCCGCGCCCGCCCCCGGCCGGCAGCTCACTCGAACCGTGCGGTGTCTCCCGCCCCGCGCCGCACGATCTCGGCCTCACCGGAGGAGAAGTCGACGACCGTCGTCGGCTCGGTGCCGCACTCCCCGGAGTCGACCACCGCGTCCAGCACGTGGTCGAGCCGGTCCTTGATCTCCCAGCCCTGCGTCAGCGGTTCGTCCTCGCCGGGCAGCAGCAGCGTGCTGGACAGCAGCGGCTCGCCCAGCTCGGCCAGCAGCGCCTGTGTCACCACGTGGTCGGGGATGCGGACGCCGACCGTCTTCTTCTTCGGGTGCTGGAGCATGCGCGGCACCTCCCGGGTCGCCGGCAGGATGAACGTGTAACTGCCCGGCGTGGAGGCCTTGATGATCCGGAACACGTCGTTGTCGATCCGTACGAACTGGCCGAGCTGCGCGAAGTCCTGGCACACCAGCGTGAAGTGGTGCCGGTCGTCCAGCTGACGGATGGTCCGGATCCGGTCGATGCCGTCACGGCTGCCCAGCCGGCAGCCCAGCGCGTAGCACGAGTCCGTCGGGTACGCGACGAGCGCGTCGGAGCGGATGCCGTCCGCGACCTGGGCGATGGTGCGCGGCTGCGGGTTGTCGGGGTGCACGTCGTAGTACTTGGCCATCCGCCGAGCTTATGCCCCTCATCGGGCCGGGGCACCGCAGGCCGGGTGAGCCCCGCCCGGCGAACGCACCGGCCCGCCGACCATGGCCGAAAAGCGCCGGTAGAGCCTCTGCCGGGCCCGGTGTTGCCGCCCTCGCCGCCGTCCGGTTCAGGCCACCCGTGAGGTAACGTCCGAACCGGGGGACGCCGACGAGGAACGAGGAGAAGGCCGACATGGCGGGCCGAGAGGACGGCGCACGAGGCACGGCGGCGGTGGACGGCGCACCCGCGCCGTGGGCCGAGAAACTGCTGGAACACCTGCGTCCGGCCGGGCGCGACATCGGCAGGCTCCTCGCCTGGCTCGCCGAGACCGTGGACGGCCCGGTGTGCCTGCGCGACGACACCGGCACCGTCCTCGCCGGCACCCCGCTCACCCTTGACGACAAACTCGTCGCGAGCATCGTCACCGGCCGTATCGCCTCCGCCGCCTGGGAGGACCGCGGTGACCACCTGCGCCTGGTGCGGGTCGAGCACCCCGGCTCCGCCCGCCCCGCCGTCCTCGCCGTCTCCCGCCGCGAGCCCTTCGACCGGCGCGCCTTCGACATCGTCACGCACACCGCGCAGGTCGTGGAGATCCTGCTGCGCGCCCACGAGTCCACCGCCGCCGGGCACCGGCTGGAACGCGCGACGTCCGACCTGCGGCTGGCGATCCTCCAGCTGCTGATGGTCGAGGACACCGTCTCGGCCCGCCGCGTCGCCGCGGGACTGTGGCCCGGCCTCCTCGACACGGACACCGCCTGCGTGTACGTCGTGGAGAGCTGCACCGAGGAACGCGACCGGCTCGCCGACGCCTGCCTGGACGCGGTGGGCGACCACGCCCTGGTGGTGCGCTGCCCGGCCATGGACGGGCACGTCATCGTCGTCACCTCCCGCGAGAGCGTCGGCGGCGCGCTGCGCGCCCTGGTCGCCCGGCATGCGGACACCTTCCTCGGCGGCAGCGCCAGACAGCGCCTCGCCAACACCGCCGCCGCCTACGGGCAGGCCGTCAGCGCCCTCGCCGTGGCCCGCTTCCGGCCCGACAAGACAGCCGTCTACGCCGAACGCACCCACCCCGAACGCCTGATGGACCCGGCCGCCCTGCGCGCCTGGACGTACCACGTCCTGCGTCCTCTCGACGCGCTGCCGCACCACACCCGCGCCGAACTCCTCGCCACCACCCGCCTGGGCCTGGAGTTCACGGCGGTCAGCACCGCCCGGATCCTCGGCGTCAGCCGCAACACCGTCCGGGCCCGGATGGAACGCGTGGAGGCCCTGCTCGGCATCGACTTCACCGACCTCACCGTCCGCGCCACCGTGCAGCTCGCCCTCAACACGCAGATCGCCCTGACCGAGAGCGCCCCCGGCGGCGCGGCCCCCGACGCGGGCGGCGCCCGGCTCGGCGACCTGCTGGCCTCTCCCGCGGTGCGCAGCTGGGCGCGGGACCTGCTCGGGAAGCTGGACGGCGACGCCCGCAACCTGCGCCGCACGCTGCGCACCTGGATCGCGGCCGGAGGCAACGCCGAGCGCGCCGCGCAGACCCTCGGCGTCCACGCGCAGACCGTGCGCGAACACGTCCGCAGCGCCGAACCCGTCCTGGAGCACCAGCTCCTGGCCGGCGGCGGCGACCTCTACGAGGTCGTCCTCGCCCATCTCGCCGTCGGCGACCTCGAACAGCCCGCTCTGGGCGGGACGAAAACGGGCCATCCGGACTCACTTGTGCACGGCTGAGTGCTGCCGGGCGTGCAGCGGGCATCGACGCGATTCACAACGGCCGCGCCCGGCACGTAGGTTCATCGAGCCGGGGGCACGACCGGAACGGGGGACCGGTCGCGCCCCACGGCCCTCCGGTCAGCCGCGCAGCAGCACCGGGATCTCCCGCCAGCCGTACACGACGAACGACGACACCTGCCGCAGCTCGCCGGGGTCCACCGCCAGCCGCAGGTCCGGGAACCGGTCGAAGAGGGCGGGCAGCGCGGTCAGCGCCTCCACCCGGGCGAGCGGGGCCCCGACGCAGCGGTGCACGCCGATGCCGAACGCCAGATGGTCGTCCGCGCCGCGCGCGGCGTCGAAAGCGGCCACGTCCGGACCGTAGCGCTCCGGATCGAGCCCGGCGGCGGCGTATGTCGTGACGATGGCGTCCCCGGCCGGAACGGTGACGCCGTCGACGGTGAGGTCGGTGACGGCGAACCGCAGCGGCAGCGACGCGATCGACGGATGCACCCGCAGCGTCTCGTCGACCACGGCGTCCCAGCCGATGGTCCCGGCGCGCACGGCGGCGAGCTGCGCCGGGTCCCGCAGCAGCGCGACGACCGCGTTGCCGATCAGGTTGACCGTCGTCTCGAAACCGGCCCCGACGATCAGCAGCATCATGTGCAGCAGCTCGTCGTCGGAGAGCCGGTCGCCGTCCTCGTCGCGCACCCGGATCAGCTCGGTGGTGAGGTCGTCGCCGGGCAGCTTCCGCTTGTGCGCGATCAGCGCGGGCAGCACCGTCCCGAGCTGCTGCTGCACGGCCGCCGCCCGCTCCGGACTCGGGTCGGAGGTGTCCATCAGCGCGGCGATCAGCCGGGCGAACGCGTCCCGCAACTCCTCGGGCACGCCGACCAGGTCGCAGATCATCCGCATCGGCAGCGCATGGGCGTACGCGGCCCGCAGGTCCGCCGTGCCGTCGGGGGACGCGTCGAGCGCGTCGAGCAGCTCCTCGGTGATGGCCGTCACGCGGGGGCGCATCGCCTCGGTGCGCCGGTGGGTGAAGCTCGGTGCCACGAGGCGGCGCAGCCGCGCGTGGTCCTCGCCGTACGTGGACAGCATGTTGACCACTCCGACCCAGCCCAGGATCCAGTGCCAGGCCGGGCGGTCGCCGACCTCGGCCCACAGCCGCCAGTGCAGGCGGGGATCCTTGCTCACCCGGGGGTCGAGGATCAGTTGCTTCAGGGTGTCGTAACGGGTGGGGGCCCAGGCGGGGATGCCGCCGGGCAGCTCGACGGGGACGATCGGGCCGAGCTCGCGCAGCCGGGCGATCTCCGCGGGGATGTCGGCACCGAAGGGGTCGAGAGCAATGCGGTCGGTCACGTTCACGCACACCAGTACACACCGTGACCTGCCGATATCGCCTGGTCGCGGCCGATCTCATTCGCAAACTGTCCGGTCTTTTTCGCTTCCGGCGAGGTTCGACGGAACTTCGGCCTCCGCGACGCGAGTTGAGGGTGCCGCACCGGGGAGCGCCGGGGAGCCCGCCGCGCGCAAGCGCCCTCGGGGCCCGCGGCGACGGCCGGACGCGGCAGGCCGGCGACGAGGTTGTGTGCGGCGCGGGAGGCCGGGTACCCGTCCCGCGCCGGCGGGTCCACCCGCCCACGGGGACCCGGCACGAAAACCGAAGCAGTTGGAGAGGCCCGCATGACCAGTGGCGCCGAGACCGGAGGCGTGACCGGTACGCAGGACAAGGACTACAACCTGATCTGGTACGTGGAAGCGTGCCTCAGCAACGCACTGCGCCTGGAGAGCTACATCCAGGACGCGGAGCGCGCCAAGGACACCGAGGTCGCGGACCTGTTCCGCAAGGCCCAGGCCGACAGCCGCAAGGGCGCCGAACTGGGCAAGAAGCTGCTGCGCGCGCGCCTGAACGACGGCTGACGGCACGTCACACGCGTAAGGCCCGGTCCTCCGGTGAGCAGGGGGCCGGGCCTTCGTCGTGCCCGGCGGGGCCCTGGCCTGCGCGATGCTGCCGGGGGCGCGGGTGCCATTGCGGTGGTGCGGGTGTGGGCGAGGCCACATCCCGGGGGAGGCGCCGCTCATATCCCGCGGGCACGGCCGCCCACTACCGTCTGCCGTACAGTCCCCCTTCTCCTCCAGCAGTCCCGGGCGGCCCGTCAGTGCACGCAGAACTCTCCCCGGTCATCGCGGCGACCGCGCAGTGGCTCACCCGCGCCTTCCCCGCCCCAGGGGGTGCGCTGGCCGCAGCGCTGTGCGAGGCGCAGGCGCGGCAGGCCGTCACGGTCGCCGCGTGGCTGCGCTACCCGACGCCCATGGACGCCGCGCTCGTCGCCCTCGCGGGCCCCGGCGGCTCCGCCCGGCTCGACTGGGTGACCGGCGCCGACGCGGCGGAGCGGGAACCGGACGGCCACGCCTGGCGGACCTGGGTCGACGAGGTCCTCGTGAGCTGGGCGGCCTGCCTGCTCGGCGACCCCGCGCTGGCGGCGCTGGCCGTGACCGCGCTCGCCGACGGCCACGGCACCGCCGTAGAGGCGGACTTCCGCCGACTGCTGGCGCCCGACGACGGCGACCGGCGCGCTGCGGCCCTGCTGCGCCACCCCGACCTGCTGGCCTCCGTGGCGGAACTGCACCAGCCGCAGCTCCTGGACCGGCTGAAGCCCGGGCGCACGCTCATCGCCTGAGCCGCGCTGCCTGACCGCCCGGCGGACGCTTCCCCGGCCGCGTACGGCCCTCCCCGGCCCCGTGCGGCGAGATCCTCGGAGGCGTTTTCAGCCAGGTACGGAGCCGGACGCCCCACCCCTCCCGCGACCTGCGCAAACGCACACCCCCGGTGCCCCTCACCCTCCGTACATCACCCGAGTGCCCTACGCGACCGTGCCCCGGCCCGCCGGACGACGGAAGCTGAGGCGGGGCTCCAAAGCCTCCGGAGAAGACAGGGCGACCCGGCCGCGGCCCCCCGCGCCCGGGCTCCGCCGCCGACGGAGGAGAGACCGTATGACCACCGCCACCGCACCGAACTGGGAGCACGCCGTCGTCACCGGGGGAGCAGGCTTCCTCGGCTCCCACCTGTGCGCCGCCCTGCTGGACGCGGGCACGGCCGTCACCTGCGTGGACGACTTCAGCACCGGCCAGACCGAGAACATCACCCCGCTCCTCGACCGCCCCGGCTTCACCCTGGTGCACGCCAACGTCGCCGAGGGCATCCCGGTCAAGCGGCCCCCCGACCTCGTGCTGCACCTGGCGTCCCCCGCGTCCCCGGCCGACTACCAGCGGCTGCCCCTGCACACCATGGAGACCGGCAGCCTCGGCACCCGGCACGCCCTGGAACTCGCCCACACCTCCTCGGCCCGCTTCCTGCTGACCTCGACGTCCGAGGTGTACGGCGACCCGCAGCAGAACCCGCAGAACGAGCGCTACTGGGGCAACGTCAACCCGGTCGGCCCGCGCAGCGTCTACGACGAGGCGAAACGCTTCGCCGAGGCGCTGACCACCGCGCACGCCGAGACGCGCGGCACGGACACCTGCATCGTGCGCCTGTTCAACACCTACGGCCCCCGGATGCGCGGCCACGACGGGCGGGCCGTGCCGACGTTCGTCCGCCAGGCGCTCGCGGGCGAACCCCTCACCGTGACCGGCGACGGACGCCAGACCCGCTCCCTGTGCTACGTCGACGACACCGTGGCCGGCATCCTCGCCGCCGCCGCGCACGGCCTGCGCGGGCCGGTCAACCTCGGCAACCCGGCCGAGATCACCATGCTCGACCTGGCCCGGCTCGTCATCGAACTCTGCGACTCCGGCTCCGACATCCGCTTCGTCGAACGCCCCGTGGACGACCCGGCCCTGCGCTGCCCGGACATCACGCTGGCCCGCGACAAGCTCGGCTGGGAACCGCGCGTGGGGGCCGAGGACGGCCTGCGCCGCACGATCACCTGGTTCCGGGCCCAGGCCGGCGCCGGCACCCAGCCCGAAACCGGCGCCTGACCGCGCCCCGCCCCGCGCGGCCCCGGCTCCGTCCCGATCCGCCGAAAGGCCTGGTCACCCCATGCGAATCCTCGGAATCAACGCCCTCTTCCACGACCCCGCCGCCGCCCTCGTCATCGACGGGCGCACCGTCGCCGCCGCGGAGGAGGAGCGGTTCTCACGGCGCAAGCACGGCAAGCGGCCGGTGCCGTTCTCCGCCTGGGAACTGCCGGAGCAGGCCGCCGCCTGGTGCCTCAAGCGTGCCGGCCTGCGCCCGCAGGACCTCGACGCGGTGACCTACTCGTACGACCCGTCGCTCGCCCGGCCCGCCCACGAGATGGGGCTGGACGACCCCTGGGACCACCTGCGCCAGACCTACGCCCGCGAAGCACCCGGCTTCCTGACGGCGGCACTGCCCGGCCTGGACCCCGGCATCGTCCGCTTCGTGCCGCACCACATGGCGCACGCCGCGTCCAGCGCGTTCGCCGCGCCCGGCGCCGGGAACTCCTCCGTGCTCGTCCTGGACGGCCGCGGCGAACGCGCCTCCCACCTCGCCGCCCGCCGCGTCCACGACCGCCTGGAGGCGCTGCACTCCCAGGAACTGCCGCACTCCCTGGGCCTGGTCTACGAGGAACTCACCGAGCACCTCGGATTCCTGCGCTCCTCCGACGAGTTCAAGGTGATGGCCCTCGCCTCCCACGGCACGCCGCGCATGCTGGGCGAACTGCGCCGCCACGTGTACCCGACCGGCGACGGCGGCTTCCACGCCACCGCCGTCCCCTGGGCCGAGCTGTGCCCGCCGCGCGGCGCGGACGAGCCGTGGACGCAGGCCCACGCGGACGTCGCCGCCAGCGCGCAGGCCGTCCTGGAGGAGACGCTGCTGGACCTGGTGCGCTGGCTGCACGGCCGTACCCATGACAGCGTGCTGACCCTCGCCGGGGGCGTCGCCCTCAACTGCGTCGCCAACTCCCGCATCGCCCGCGAGGGCCCCTTCGGCACGGTGTGGGTGCAGCCCGCGGCCGGCGACGCCGGGACCGCCCTCGGCGGCGCCCTGCTGCTGTCCGCGGCCACCGGCGACGAACCGGAGCCCATGACCGGCGCCGACCTAGGCCGAGACTGGTCCGACGCCGAACTCGGCGCCTGGCTCAAGACCGCGGCCGTCCCCTTCGAACGACCCCCGGACATCGCCGCGACCGTCGCCCGCGCCCTGGCCGACAACGGGATCGTCGCCTGGTTCCAGGGCCGCTCCGAGTACGGGCCGCGCGCCCTCGGGCACCGCTCCCTGCTGGCCCACCCCGGTCACGCGGGCAACCTGGAACGGCTCAACGACGTCAAGGGCCGCGAGCAGTTCCGGCCCGTCGCGCCGATGGTGCTCGCCGACCGCGCCGCCGCCATTTTCGACGGCCCGCTGCCCAGCCCGTACATGCTGTTCGTGCACGACGTGGCTCCCGCCTGGCGGGAGCGCATCCCCGCCGTCGTGCACGTCGACGGCACCGCCCGCATCCAGACCGTCGACCCGGCGCGCGAACCGCTCGTCGCCCGCGTGCTGGGCGAGTTCGAGCGGCTCACCGGACTGCCCGTCGTCGTCAACACCAGCCTCAACACGGCCGGGCGGCCCATGGTGGACGACCCGCGCGACGCCCTGGAGTGCTTCGGCTCCTCGCCCGTCGACCTGCTGGCCATCGGCCCGTACGCCATCCGGCGCGGCGACCTCTTCCGCACCGACGGGGGAGGACCGCGATGACCGGGCCCGACGGCACGCCCGCGTACGCCGTGGTGATCCCCACACTGGGCAGGCCCAGCCTCGGCGCCTGCCTGCGCGCGCTCGCCCTGGCGGACGGGCCGGGCCCGGAACGCGTCGTCCTCGTCGACGACCGGCCCGACCCCGCGGGCCCCGCCGTCACCGCCCACGTACCGCCGGCGCTGCGGCCCCGGACCACCGTGGTGCGCGGCGCGGCACGCGGCCCCGCCGCCGCCCGCAACGCCGGGTGGCGGGCCGCGGGTGACGTGCCGTGGATCGTCTTCCTGGACGACGACGTGGTGCCCGGACCCGGCTGGGCGCACGACCTCGCCGTCGACCTCGCCGCGGCCACCGGCCGGGTCGCCGGGGTCACCGCCCGCATCGAGGTGCCGCTGCCGTCCGGCCGCCGGCCCACGGACTGGGAGCGTGCCACGGCCGGACTCGCCACCGCCCGCTGGATCACCGCCGACCTGGCATACCGCCGTACGGCGCTGGAATCCGTGGGCGGCTTCGACGAGCGCTTCCGCCGCGCCTTCCGGGAGGACGCCGACCTCGCGCTGCGCCTCCTCGACGCGGGCTGGACCCTCACCGAGGGGCGGCGGACCACGACCCATCCCGTGCGGCCGACCGGGCGCTGGACCTCCGTCCGCGTCCAGGCGGGCAACGCCGACGACGTCCTCATGACACGGCTGCACGGCCGCGACTGGTGGCACCGGGCCGGGGCCCCGCGCGGACGCCTGCCCGCCCATCTGGCCATCACCGCGGCCGGGCTGGGCGCCGTCGCCTGCGCCCTGCTGCACCGGCCGCGCTCGGCGGCGTACTGCGGCGCGGCCTGGCTGGCGGGCACCGCGGAATTCACCACGGCCCGCGTCCTGCCCGGGCCACGCACCCGCGACGAGATCCTCACCATGCTGCTGACCAGCGCGGCCATCCCCCCGGCCGCCACCTGGCACTGGCTGCGCGGCCGGATCACCCACCGCGACGTCCCGCCGCACCGCACCCGGCAGCCACACCGACCATCCCCCCGGGTGCGCTCCGCGGCCGGGGAACGGACCGGGTCATGACGCGCCCGGCCACCGCGTCCGCAGCCACGGGCCACGGGCCGCTCGGCGCCCCGGGCCTGCCCTACGGCCCGTCCGGCGGACGCCTGCCCCACGGCCTGCCCGGCGCCCGGCGCGTACTCCAGGGCACGCTCGGCGCCCCGCGGGTGTTCCACGGGCCGCCAAGCGCCCCGCACGTGCTCCATGGGCCGCTCGGCGCCCCGTGTCGGCTCCATGGCCCGTTCGGCGCTCTGCGCGTGCCGCGCGGCCTGCTCGGCGCCCGGCGCCTGCCCCAGGGCATGCTCGGCGCCCTGCGCCTGCCCTGCGGCCTGCTCGGCGCTCCGCGTCTCCCCGAGGGCGTGCAGGGTGCCGCACACGTGCTCCGCGGCCCGCTCGGCGCCCCACCCCCGCCCCGCGACCCGCTCGGCGCCCCACCCCCACCCCCGCCCCGCGGCCCGCTCGGCGCCTCACGCCCGCTCCCCGGCCCGCTCGGCCCCCCGTGCCCGCCCCGTCGGCCGGTCCGCAGTCCCGCGGAGTCGCGATGACCAGTGCCCGAAGCAGCCTTCCGCGGACGCTCGTCGTGCGGCTGGACAGTGCCGGAGACGTGTTGCTGGCCGGGCCCGCCGTGCGGGCTGTCGCGGCCGGGTCCTCGTACACCGCCCTGTTGTGCGGACCGCAGGGCGCGCCCGCCGCGCGGCTGCTGCCGGGCGTGGACGACGTTCTCGTCTACGAGGCGCCCTGGGTGGGCCTCGAACCGCCGCCCGTCACGGACAGTGCCACCCGGCGCCTGCTGGACACGGTCGGGGCCGGGCGTTTCGACCGGGCCCTGGTGCTCGTGTCGTACCACCAGAGCCCGCTGCCCGCCGCGCTGCTGCTGAAGCTGGCGGGTGTCGGCCGGATCGCCGCCGACAGCGAGGACTACCCCGGGACCCTGCTCGACCTGCGCCACCACCGCAGGCCCCACCGGCACGAAGTGGAGGCCGCGCTGGACCTCGCGCGGGCCGCCGGATGCCCGCTCCCGCCCGGCGACGACGGCAGGCTCCGCGTCACCACCCCGCTGCCCGACACCGCCCGCCTCACCGGGCGCGGGCCGTACGTCGCCGTGCATCCCGGCGCCGCCGTACCGGCCCGCGCCTGGAGCCCCGGCCGGGCGGCCCGCGCCGTCGCCGCGCTCGCCGCCGCCGGTCACCGGGTCGTCGTCACGGGCGGCCCGGCCGAGCGCGCCCTGACCGCGCGCGTCGCCGGACGGCACGCCCGAGACCTCGGCGGCGCCACCGACCTGCCCACCCTCGCCGGGGTCCTGGCGGGGGCCCGCGTCCTCGTCGCCGGCAACACCGGCCCCGCCCACCTCGCCGCCGCCGTCGGCACACCCGTCGTGAGCCTCTTCGCGCCCGTGGTGCCCGTGGGGCAGTGGGCCCCGTACGGCGTGCCGCACGTCGTGCTCGGCGACCAGTGGGCGCCCTGCGCCGACAGCAGGGCCCGGCACTGCCCGGAGCCCGGACACCCCTGCCTCGACGGGATCGGCGACGCCGAGGTCCTCGCCGCGGTGACCACGCTCGTCCGGTCCCGGGGGGACGCACGCGACCGGGGGGAACAGACGGAACGAGGAGCACCCGTATGAACATCCTCCTGTGGCACGTGCACGGTTCCTGGACGACGGCGTTCGTGCAGGGCCCGCACACCTACGTCGTCCCCGTCACCCCGGGCCGCGACCCGGACGGGCTCGGCCGGGCCAGGACCTTCGCCTGGCCCGCGTCCGTGCGCGAGGCCACCCCCGGGCAACTGCGCGACACACCGGTCGACCTGGTCGTCCTGCAGCGCCCGCACGAACTCGAGCTGGCCGAGCGCTGGCTGGGCGGACGCCGGCCCGGCCGGGACGTACCCGCCGTGTACCTGGAGCACAACGCCCCGGACGGCGACGTACCCGGCACCCGGCACCCGTGCGCCGACCGCGACGACCTCACGATCGTCCACGTCACCCACTTCAACCGGCTGTTCTGGGACTGCGGCACCACCCGCGCCGAGGTCGTCGAGCACGGCATCGTCGACCCCGGCCACCGGTACACGGGCCGGATCGGCCGGGCCGCCGTCGTCGTCAACGAACCGCTGCGCCGGGGTCGTCACACCGGTACCGACCTGCTGCCCGCGCTCGCCGCGGCGGCACCGCTCGACGTCTTCGGCATGCGCACCGAGGGCCTCGCCGACCACCTCGGCCTGCCGCCCGACCGGTGCCGCACCGCCGACCTGCCGCAGCACGAACTGCACGCGGCGATGGCGGAACGCCGGCTGTACCTGCATCCGGTGCGCTGGACGTCCCTCGGCCTGTCCCTGCTGGAGGCGATGCACCTCGGCATGCCCGTCGTGGCACTGGCCACCACCGAGGCCGTCGAGGCCGTACCACCCGGCGCCGGCACCCTGTCCACTCGTCCCGAGGTGCTGGCCGAGGCCGCGCGCCGCTACCTGGCCGACCCCGCGGCCGCCGCCGAGGACGGGGCACGTGCCCGCCAGGCGGCCCTCGAACGGTACGGGCTCAAACGCTTCCTGGCCGACTGGGAGCGCCTGATCACGGAGGTGTGCGCATGACCCCGTCCCTCAGCCCCTTCCCGTCGGGCGACGTCGGCGGCGACCGCCTCCAGCCGGGCACCCTGGACATCGCGATGGTGTCGGAACACGCGAGCCCCCTCGCCGCGCTCGGCGGCGTCGACGCCGGCGGGCAGAACGTCCACGTCGCCTGCCTCGCCGCCGCCCTCGCCGACCGCGGGCACCGCGTCACCGTCCACACCCGGCGCGACGCGCCCGACCTGCCCGACCGGGTCCGGGTACGCGACGGCGTCGAGGTGCACCACGTGTCCGCCGGTCCGCCCGAGCCGCTCCCGAAGGACGAACTGCTGCCGCACATGGCGCAGTTCGGCGAGGTCCTGGACCGCGCGTGGCGGCGCCGGGCACCCGACCTCGTGCACTCCCACTACTGGATGTCCGGCCTCGCCGCGCTCGCCGCCGCCCGGGAGCGCGGCCTGCCGCTCGTGCACACCTACCACGCGCTCGGCACGGTGAAGCGCCGCCACCAGCGCCTCGCCGACACCAGCCCGCCGCAGCGCATCGCCGGCGAGATCGAGGTCGGCCTCGGCTGCGACCGCATCGTCGCCACCTGCCGCGACGAGATCACCGAACTCGCCCGCATGGGCATCCCCACCCGCAAGACGACCGTCGTACCGTGCGGCGTCGACACGGACCGCTTCACCCCCACCGGACCGGCCGCGCCGCGCGGGCCGCACCGCCACCGGCTCCTCCAGCTGGGCCGCCTCGTGCCGCGCAAGGGCGCCGCCGTGTCCATCGCCGCGCTCGCGCGGTTGCCCGAGACCGAACTCGTCCTCGTCGGCGGACCCCCGCCCGACCGGCTCGACGACGACCCCGAGGTACGCCGGCTGCGCGGCATCGCCCGTGACGCCGGGGTCGCCGACCGGGTCCGCTTCACGGGCGGTGTGACCGGCGAGGACGTGCCGCGGCTGCTGCGCTCGGCCGACGTGGTGCTGTGCCCCGCCGACTACGAGCCCTTCGGCATCGTCCCGCTGGAAGCCATGGCCTGCGGGCGCCCTGTCGTGGCCAGCGCCGTCGGCGGACAGCTCGACACCGTCGCCGACCCCGGCACCGGACGCCTGGTGCCGCCCCGCGACCCGCAGGCGCTGGCCCGCGCCGTCGCCGGTCTGCTCGCCGACCCGGCCGCCCGCGCGGCCTGCGGCGCGGCAGGGCGCCGCCGGGTCCTCAGCCGGTACGGCTGGAGCCGCGTCGCCGCGGCCACCGAATCGGCGTACTGCGACGTCCTCGACGCCGAGCCCGCCGCCACGGGAACCGGCTGACCCCCCAGGCCGCCCCGACCGCCGACGCCCCGAAGGGAGGTGCGGGTCCCGCCGCGGGCCCCCCCCCCCCGCCCCCCCCGCCACCCAGACCCAACAAACCCCGCGCCACGCCGCACGACAGCACAGCCGGGCACAGGAACAGGCCCACGACCC
>NZ_JBFBAX010000049.1:0-27426 GCF_040682395.1 Streptomyces sp. NPDC051207
GTCCGTCCTCGGAACGGCGCGGAATCGGTGGGCCGTGAAGGGACCGGCGCGGACGCGCCAACCGCTGCGGGCGGACACCCCCCGACACGGCCCCTTCTCGCCGTCGGCGACTGCGGCCCGGTGCCCTTCCGGACCACACAAGGCCCCGCTCGCGCGGGACCGGTGGGTGACGGACGGCTGCGGTCCGTCTTTCCGCGGGCAGTCGTGCCGCCGGGGCGATGCGGGAGGGTGGGCGCGGGCGGCAACCCGTCGGCGCCGGGCCGCGCAACCCCCGGCGGGCACCGCAACGCCGGGTGGCTCGGCAACCCCGGCACCCTCACGCCCGCGCCGAGCTGCGCGACCCCGGTCAGGCAAACCCCCGCTACGCCGCCCCCGCATCCGGTGCCGGTGGAGCCAGCTGGCGGGAGAGCCACGTGGGCACGCCGCCCAGGAGGCGGAACAGCCGGCGGGCCTCCTCGCGCAGGCGGGCCGCCTCCGGCTCCGGCTCCGTGTCCGCGAGGGACGCCAGCGCCGGCGCCGTACCGACGAGATACCCCAGCTCCTCCCGGATCCGCAGGGACTCCGCGAACCCGTGCCGCGCCTCCGCCAACTCCCCGTCCCGCAGGGCGAGTCCGGCAAGGTGCCGCCAGGTGAAGGACAGCAGGAGCGGATTGGAGTGCGCCGTCGCGCCCGCGTGGGCCCTGCGGTACGCGGCGCGGGCGGCCTGCGGGGAGCCGGTGAGGTTCTCCGCCAGCAGCCCCCGGCGGAAGTCCAGCAGCGCCCGGCCCGGCGAGCCCGGCGGGATCAGCGCCGCCGCCCGTCCCAGCGCCGCCCTCGCCTCGTCGGCCCGGTCCCGCACGGTGTGCAGCGTGGACGCGTACGCGAGCTGGCCCCGCTCGCACGCCGCGGCCCCGCGCTCCTCGTCGGTGTGGGCCAGCGCCTCGGCGGTGCGCAGCGCGTCCTCCGCCTCCTCCCAGCCCTGCTCGGTGTACAGGCACCGCTCCACCAGCAGCGCGGCCCGCTGCAGCGCGGCCCCCGCGGTGTCCGGTGTCAGCAGGGCTGCCGCGTCGGCCCAGCATGCGCGGGAGCGCAGCCGCCATACCGCGGTCTGGAGTGGATCGTCACCGGCGGTCGTTCCGTTACCAGACATGGCGGTATGCGCCACGTTGCCCTCCCCGAGCACGCCGTCGAGCTGTTGAGTGGTGGCGGCATCTCAGCACGAATCGCCCGGCCCGGCCAAGAGGGTGGGTGAAGGAATTCACAAAGTTTGGGTACAGCGGGGGGCGCGCCGTCCCCGTCCTGTCACTCGCGGGTGGTTTCAACTCATGCGCAACGCCAGGAAGAAGTCCAGCTTGTCCTCCAGGCGGGCCAGGTCACGGCCCGTCAACTGCTCGATTCGCCCGACCCGGTAGCGCAGCGTGTTGACGTGCAGGTGCAGCCGGGTCGCGCAGCGCGTCCACGAGCCGTCGCAGTCCAGGAACGCCTCCAGGGTGGGGATCAGCTCGGCGCGGTGGCGGCGGTCGTAGTCGCGCAGCGGGTCCAGCAGGCGCGCGGTGAAGGCGCGGCGCACGTCGTCCGGGACGAACGGCAGCAGCAGGACGTGGGAGGCTAGTTCCTGGTGACCCGCGGCGCACACCCGGCCCGGCCGGGCCGCGGCGACGCGTCTGGCGTGCCGGGCCTCCTCCAGGGCACCGCGCAGGCCCTCCGCCGAGTGCACCGCCGCGCTGACGCCCAGCGTGACGCGGCCGTCCTCGCCCAGGCCCGAGGAGAGCGGGTCCCGTACGGACTCCAGCAGCGTGTCGGCGACGATCCCGGCCTCCGAGCCGTCGTGTTCGGCCGACACGGCGGGCAGGGGCACCAGCGCCACCGCCTCCTCGCCCGTGTGGGCGACCGCGATGCGGTCCGAGGGCTCCGGGCCCGTCGACAGCGGGTCGACCAGGATTTCCTCCAGCAGCGTCTGGGCCGCCGGGCCCTCCTGCGCGTCGCCGCCCTGCCAGTCGACGCGGGCCACCACGACCTGCCAGTGCGGGGCCGCGCCGAGCCCGGGCAGCAGTACCGGCGCGGCGACCCTCAGACGCGCCGCGATCTCGGCCGGCGCCGCGCCCGTCTGCACCAGCTCCAGCACCTCCTGCGCCAGGCGGCGGCGGACCGTGCGGGCCGCCTCCCGGCGGTCCCGCTCGACCGAGATCAGCTGGGTCACGCCGTGCACCAGGTCGAGGCGCTCCTCCGGCCAGTCGCCCGCGTCCGCCTCCACCGCGAGGAGCCAGTCGGACAGCACCGTGTCGCGGACGTCCTGGGCGGCCTGCGGGGCGCGGCCCGTGCTGCGGACCGGGAACAGCGAGTACGTGGTGCCCGCCAGCAGGACGCGGTGCGGGGCGCGCCGGCCGGTGCGGGTCGCCGACAGGTGCTCGGCCGCCAGCCGGCCGCACACCTCCGCGGGCAGCGCCGGGCCCGCGACCTTCGGGCCGGCGATGAGCCGCCCGGTGGGGGAGAGCACCCACGCCCGCAGGTCCAGGTCGGAGCCGAGCAGGTCGAGGACGACGTCCGGGCCGCCGCCCGCCGGGCCGGAGGTCATCATCCGGCGGTGCCGGTCCACCACCGCCGCGAGGTCCCCGGCGCGCTCGCCGGACACCTGCCGTACGACGTGCTCGGTGATCGTCGCGAACGCCACCGACTCGTGCACCGCGAACAGCGGCAGGCGGTGCCGGGCGCAGGCCGCGACCAGGTCGTCGGGGACGTCGCCGAGCTCCGCCTCGCCGGCCGCCAGGGCGGTCACGCCGGCCTGCGCCAGGATCCGGACGAAGGGCTCGGAGTCCGCGGCGTCCCGGCGCCAGGCCAGGCCCGTGAGCACCAGTTCCCCGCCCGAGAGATAGCGGCTGGGGTCCCGCAGGTCGGTGGTCATCACACCCCGTACGGTGCGGTCCAGCTCGTCCTCGCCGCCGAGCAGCCTGAGGCCCAGCGCGTCGGTGTCCAGCAGTGCGCGCAGCCGCATTCTCGTCGCCGCCGTTCTTTGTCTCGAAATGTTCGTGGGGTGGGGTGGGAGGGGAACCCGTCCGGCGGCGGGTGAGCGCTGCTCGCCGTCTGCGGACGCGTGCTCCAGGTCACGCGGGTGTTTCTCGCGTTGCCACAGGAGAACGGGGAGGTTTCTGATGACCTCCGTTCATACGAATCTACAAGATGCCCTGCCTGGCCAGCCAACTCCTTCATGGTTTCCGTGACTGACCCCGATGGAGCAGCGCGCTGTGTACTGACCCCACTTGGCGTTAACAGCACATGAACGAGCCTCGCCCGCCGCACACGGATTGGCTCAATCTGTACGACCCACAAGACGAAGAAGAGAGCCGGTCATGGACTTCCTTCGCCCCGCCAGCTGGGAGGAGGCGCTCGCCGCGAAGGCCGAGCACCCCACCGCTGTGCCGATTGCGGGTGGCACCGACGTGATGGTCGAGATCAACTTCGACCATCGGCGTCCCGAGTACCTCCTGGACCTGAACCGCATCGGCGACCTCTACGAGTGGGAGGTCGGCGAGGGGAGCGTGCGGCTCGGTGCCTCCGTCCCGTACACGAAGATCATGGACCACCTGCGCGCCGAGCTGCCGGGCCTCGCCCTCGCCTCCCACACGGTCGCCTCCCCGCAGATCCGCAACCGCGGCGGCGTCGGCGGCAACCTCGGCACCGCCTCCCCGGCCGGCGACGCCCACCCCGCCCTCCTCGCGGCCGGCGCCGAGGTCGAGGTGGAGTCGGTGCGCGGATCGCGCCTCATCCCCATCGACGACTTCTACACCGGGGTGAAGCGCAACGCGCTGGCGCCCGACGAGCTGATCCGCGCCGTCCACGTCAAGAAGGCGGACGGGCCGCAGCAGTACTCCAAGGTGGGCACCAGGAACGCCATGGTCATCGCCGTGTGCGCCTTCGGGATCGCCCTGCACCCGGACAGCCGGACCGTGCGCACCGGGATCGGCTCGGCCGCGCCGACGCCCGTCCGGGCCCGGACCGCCGAGGAGTTCTTGAACGCGGCGCTCGAAGAGGGCGGCTTCTGGGACAACGGGAAGATCATCACCCCGTCGGTCGCCAAGCAGTTCGCGGACCTGTGCGCCGCCGCCTGCAACCCGATCGACGACGTCCGGGGCACCGCGAGCTACCGCCGCCACGCGGTCGGCGTCATGGCCCGCCGCACGCTGACCTGGACCTGGGAGTCGTACCGCGGCGCCCGCCGCACCACCGAGGGAGCTGCGTAATGCGCGTCAACTTCACTGTCAACGGACGTCCGCAGGAAGCCGACGACGTGTGGGAGGGCGAGTCCCTGCTGTACGTGCTGCGCGAGCGGCTCGGCCTGCCCGGCTCGAAGAACGCCTGCGAGCAGGGCGAGTGCGGGTCGTGCACCGTCCGCCTCGACGGGGTGCCGGTGTGCGCGTGCCTCGTCGCCGCCGGGCAGGTCGAGGGCCGCGAGGTCGTCACCGTCGAGGGCCTCGCCGACTTCGCCAGGCAGCGCGCCGAGGGCTGCGCGAGCGGCGCCTGCGGCACCTCCCTCGACGAGGCCAAGGGCTGGGCCGCCAAGGGCCAGGACTCCCACACCGGAGAAGGCATCGAACTCTCCCCGGTCCAGCAGGCGTTCATCGACGCCGGCGCCGTGCAGTGCGGCTTCTGCACGCCCGGCCTGCTGGTCGCCGCCGACGAGATGCTGGAGCGCAACCCCAACCCGACCGACGCGGACATCCGCGAGGCGCTGTCGGGCAACCTGTGCCGCTGCACCGGCTACGAGAAGATCATGGACGCGGTCCGCCTGGCGGCCGCCCGGCAGGGAGAGGCGGTCTGATCATGGCGTCCCCCAGCGGAACCCCGACGAAGATCACCCAGGGGTCGAAGACCAAGGGCGGCATCGGCGAGTCCACCCTCCGCCCCGACGGCACCCTGAAGGTCACCGGCGAGTTCGCGTACTCGTCCGACATGTGGCACGAGGACATGCTCTGGGGCCAGATCCTGCGCTCCACCGTCGCGCACGCCGAGATCGTCTCCATCGACACGGCCGAGGCCCTCGCCACCCCGGGCGTCTACGCCGTCATGACGTACGACGACCTGCCGACCGACGTGAAGAACTACGGCCTGGAGATCCAGGACACCCCGGTCCTCGCGCACGGCAAGGTGCGCCACCACGGCGAGCCCGTCGCCATCGTCGCCGCCGACCACCCCGAGACCGCCCGCCGCGCCGCCGCCAAGATCAAGGTGGAGTACCGCGAGCTGCCCGTCATCACCGACGAGGCCTCCGCGACCGCGCCGGACGCGATCCTCGTCCACGAGGGCCGCGACGACCACCACGCCGGGCACGTCCCGCACCCCAACATCGTGCACCGCCAGCCCATCGTCCGCGGCGACGTGGAGCAGGCCCGCGAACGGGCCGACGTGATCGTGAAGGGCGAGTACACCTTCGGCATGCAGGACCAGGCCTTCCTCGGCCCCGAGTCCGGCCTCGCCGTACCCGAGGAGGACGGCGGCGTCCACCTCTACATCGCCACCCAGTGGCTCCACTCCGACCTGCGCCAGATCGCGCCCGTCCTCGGCCTGCCCGAGGAGAAGGTGCGCATGACGCTGGCCGGCGTCGGCGGCGCGTTCGGCGGGCGCGAGGACCTGTCGATGCAGATCCACGCCTGCCTGCTCGCGCTGCGCACCGGCAAGCCCGTCAAGATCGTCTACAACCGCTTCGAGTCCTTCTTCGGGCACGTCCACCGCCACCCGGCCAAGCTGTACTACGAGCACGGCGCGACCAAGGACGGCAAGCTCACCCACCTCAAGTGCCGCATCGTGCTGGACGGCGGCGCCTACGCCTCCGCCTCCCCGGCCGTCGTCGGCAACGCCTCCTCACTGTCCGTCGGCCCGTACGTCGTCGACAACGTCGACATCGAGGCCATCGCCCTCTACACCAACAACCCGCCCTGCGGCGCCATGCGCGGCTTCGGCGCGGTCCAGGCGTGCTTCGCCTACGAGGCGCAGATGGACAAGCTGGCGAAGAGGCTCGGCATGGACCCGGTGGAGTTCCGGCAGCTCAACGCCATGGAGCAGGGCACGATCATGCCGACCGGGCAGCCCGTCGACTCCCCGGCCCCGGTCGCCGAACTGCTGCGCCGCGTCAAGGCGATGCCGATGCCGCCGGAGCGCCAGTGGGAGTCCAGCGAGGGCGCCGACGTACGGCAGCTGCCCGGCGGCCTGTCCAACACCACGCACGGCGAGGGCGTCGTACGCGGGGTCGGCTACGCGGTCGGCATCAAGAACGTCGGCTTCTCCGAGGGCTTCGACGACTACTCCACCGCCCGCGTCCGCATGGAGATCGTCGGCGGCGAGCCCGTCGCCACCGTCCACACGGCCATGGCGGAGGTCGGCCAGGGCGGCGTCACCGTCCACGCCCAGATCGCCCGCACCGAACTCGGCGTCACCCAGGTCACCATCCACCCGGCCAACACGGAGGTGGGCAGCGCCGGCTCCACGTCCGCGTCGCGTCAGACGTACGTCACCGGCGGCGCCGTGAAGAACGCCTGCGAGCTGGTGCGCGAACGGGTGCTGGAGATCGGGCGCCGCAAGTTCGGCTCCTACCACCCCGCCTGGGCCACGGCCGACCTGGTGCTGGAGGGCGGCAAGGTCGTCACCGACGGCGGCGAGGTCCTCGCCGACCTGGTGGACGTCCTCGAGGGCGAGGCCGTCGAGGTCGAGGAGGAGTGGCGGCACCGGCCCACCGAGCCCTTCGACCTGCGCACCGGGCAGGGCAACGGGCACGTCCAGTACTCCTTCGCCGCGCACCGCGCCGTCGTCGAGGTCGACACCGAACTCGGCCTGGTCAAGGTCATCGAACTGGCCTGCGCGCAGGACGTCGGCAAGGCGCTCAACCCGCTGTCCGTCATCGGGCAGATCCAGGGCGGCACGACCCAGGGCCTGGGCGTCGCCGTGATGGAGGAGATCGTCGTCGACCCCAAGACGGCGAAGGTGCGCAACCCGTCCTTCACGGACTACCTCATCCCCACCATCCTCGACACGCCGACCATCCCCGTCGACGTGCTCGAACTCGCCGACGACCACGCGCCGTACGGGCTGCGCGGCATCGGCGAGGCCCCCACCCTGTCGTCCACGCCGGCGGTCCTCGCGGCCATCCGCAACGCGACGGGCCTGGAGCTCAACCGCACGCCGGTCCGTCCGGAACACCTCACCGGAACCGCGTGACAGACCCTCCGGGCGGCGCACGGAACGTCACACACTCCCGCGCCGCCCGGAGCACTCAGATCGTTCGCCTCGGGCCGTCCCCCGGGTCGTGCGGCCGCAGCACCTTCCCAAATCCCGCAACCGCCGACGGCAACCAGCGGGTGTCCCTGTGAACCTTGGGAGTAGGCCCCACATGACCCAGCAGTCCCTGGAGCCCAGAACAGCCGCCGACGACGCGGGCGAAGGCACCCGCGTCCCGGCCGGCAGGTCCTGGCTCGACCGGTACTTCCACATATCCCTGCGCGGATCCACGGTCGCGCGCGAAGTGCGCGGCGGCGTCACCACCTTCATGGCGATGGCGTACATCCTCCTGCTGAACCCGGTGATCCTGTCCGGCAAGGACGCGGCCGGCAACACGCTCGGCCAGCAGGCCCTGATCACCGCCACCGCGTTCGCGGCGGCCCTCACCACCCTGCTGATGGGTTTCATCGGCAAGGTGCCGCTCGCCCTCGCCGCCGGGCTCTCCGTCTCCGGCGTGCTCGCCTCCCAGGTCGCGCCCACGATGACCTGGCCGCAGGCCATGGGCATGTGCGTGATGTACGGCGTCGTCATCATGCTGCTGGTCGTCACCGGCCTGCGCGAGATGATCATGAACGCGATCCCGCTCGCGCTCAAGCACGGCATCACCATGGGCATCGGCCTGTTCATCGCCCTCATCGGCTTCTACAAGTCCGGCTTCGTCCACCAGGGCAAGGCCACCCCGGTCACGCTCGGCCCGGCCGGTGAACTGGCCGGCTGGCCGGTCCTGCTGTTCGCCGGCACCCTGCTGCTGATCTTCATGCTCCAGGCGCGGAACGTCCCCGGCGCCATCCTCATCGGCATCGTCGCCGGCACCGTCGTCGCGGCCGTGCTGAACGCGGCCGGCGTCGTCGACCCCAGGCAGTGGGCGGCCGGCGCGCCCGAACTGCCCGGCAGCGCCGTGTCCGCGCCCGACTTCTCGCTCTTCGGGGACGTGGAGTTCGGCGGCTGGGGCGAGGTCGGCGCGATGACCGTCGGCATGATCGTCTTCACGCTCGTCCTCGCCGGCTTCTTCGACGCGATGGCCACCATCATCGGCGTCGGCACCGAGGCCGGGCTCGCCGACGACAAGGGCCGCATGCCGGGCCTGTCCAGGGCGCTGTTCGTCGACGGCGCGGGCGGCGCGATCGGCGGCGTGTCCGGCGGCTCCGGGCAGACCGTGTTCATCGAGTCGGCGACGGGCGTCGGAGAGGGCGCCCGCACCGGCCTCGCCTCGGTCGTCACCGGCCTGTTCTTCGCGGCCTGCCTGTTCTTCACCCCGCTGACGGCGATCGTGCCGCAGGAGGTCGCGTCGGCCGCGCTGGTGGTCATCGGCGCGATGATGCTGATGAACGCCCGGCACGTCGACTGGGCCGACCGGGCCACCGCGATCCCGGTGTTCCTCACCGTCGTCCTGATGCCGTTCACGTACACCATCACCACCGGTGTCGCCGCGGGCGTCATCTCCTACGTCGCCATCAAGACCGCGCAGGGCAAGGTGCGCGAGATCGGCGCCTTCATGTGGGTCCTGACGGCCGTGTTCCTGGTGTACTTCGCCCTCAACCCGATCGAGAGCTGGCTGGGCGTCCACTAGGGACACCCCGGGCCCGCCGCACAACCGCCGCCCCAAGGAGGACCGACAGATGCTGGACATCGCCGAGGAGCTGAACCGGTGGGCCGGGCAGGGCCGTGACTTCGCCGTCGCCACCGTGGTGGCCGTCGGCGGCAGCGCGCCCCGCAGTCCGGGCGCCGCGCTCGCGGTCGACGCCGACGGCACGGCCATCGGCTCGGTCTCCGGCGGCTGCGTGGAGGGCGCGGTGTACGAGCTGTGCCGGCAGGCGCTCCAGGACGGCCGGACCGTCCTGGAGCGCTTCGGCTACAGCGACGACGACGCCTTCGCCGTGGGCCTGACCTGCGGCGGCGTCATCGACGTCCTGGTCACCCCGGTACGGGCGGACGACCCCGCCCGCCCGGTCGTCACGGCAGCGCTGGCGACGGCCGCCGACGGGGGCACGGCGGCCCTGGCCCGGATCGTGTCCGGGCCCGCCGAACTGACGGGCCGCGCGCTGCTGGTGCGCCCCGACGGGTCCTGCGAGGGCGGCTTCGGCGGCGCCCCCGAGCTGGACCGCACGGTGGCGGCGGAGGCGGGCGCGTTCCTGGACGCGGGCCGCACCGGCACCCTGGAGATCGGCGAGCGGGGCTCCCGCTGCGGAGCGCCGCTCACCGTGCTGGTGGAGTCGTCCGTTCCGCCGCCCCGGATGATCGTCTTCGGCGCGATCGACTTCGCGTCGGCGCTGGTCCGCGTCGGCAAGTTCCTCGGCCATCACGTCACCGTGTGCGACGCGCGGCCGGTGTTCGCCACCCGGGCACGCTTCCCGGAGGCCGACGAGATCGTCGTCGAGTGGCCCCACCGGTACCTGGAGCGCACCCGGGTCGACGCGCGCACCGTGCTGTGCGTGCTGACCCACGACGCCAAGTTCGACGTACCGCTGCTGAAGCTCGCCCTGCGGCTGCCGGTCGCGTACGTCGGCGCGATGGGCTCCCGCCGCACCCACCTGGACCGCAACCGCCGGCTGCGCGAGGTGGGCGTCACCGACCTGGAGCTGGCCCGCCTGCGCTCGCCCATCGGCCTCGACCTCGGCGCCCGCACGCCCGAGGAGACGGCCCTGTCGATCGCGGCGGAGATCGTCGCCGGCCGCCGCGGCGGCACGGGGGTGTCCCTCACGGGGGCCCACACCCCGATCCACCACGACGCGCCGCCGCGGCCGACGGGGCGTATCGACTCGGTCGCGTGAGTCGGGCGGCCCCGGCTGCGGGGGCGCATCAGGACCGCACCGGCCCCTGCGGGCCGGCTCACGCCATGGTGAGGAGGCGGTTCGCCGCCCGGCCGAACACCCGGTGGGCCGTGCCGCGCAGTACGGCGTCGAACAGCGACGGCAGGAAGCGGACGCCGATCTCCTCCCGCCACAGGACCCGGGTCCGGCCGCCAGGACCGGGGCGGACCTCCAGTTCCGCCCAGCCCGTGACCGTCCGGCCCCGCTTCTCCAGCCGGCACAGACCGGGATCGTCGCCGCGCGGCGGGCGCCAGACCGTCACCTCCATCGGATCGGCGAACGACAGCGGACCGACGCCCGTGCGGGCCACGAACACCGTGCCCACGGCGGTGGGCGGCGGCGTGAGCACGGTGACCCGCGTCAGCGGGACCACCGCCCCGTGCCGCGGCCACTCGGTGAGCCGGCGCCAGGCCTCGGCGAGCGGGAGGGCAGCCGTGCGTTCGACGAGGAAGGTGACCACGGGACGATCGTAGGGAAGCCGGGGCCGCCGCGCCCGGCTCACCCGCCCGGCACACCGGGCACGCCCTGGATACCCACCGGACCGCTCAAAAGGGTGCAGTAAAAGGGGCCGGAACGGTCCCCTACGGGCCGAGCCGTCTCCACGTGTTTGAGACAGCCGCCCCGCGGCACCCGCTGGAACCGGAGTCCCACCGCACCCGGCACGGGAGCACCCCGCATGCGCATCCTCGGCATCGACGCCCTGATCCACGGTCCGGCCGCCGGCCTCGTCGTCCGCTCCGGCCTCGACACCGATGCACCGGAGTGCTCCGACTCCGCACGGACCCGACCGGTGGCCCGGGGCGGTCGCGCCGCGCGGGCGCATCCGCCGCCCCGCCGCGATCACCGCCGCCGGGGCCGCCACGTGCGCCCTCGCCGCCGCCGGGCGGCCACGGTCCGCCGCTGCCGCCGCACTCGGCCGGGTGGCCGGCACCGCCGCATGCGCGTGGGCGCGCATCGCCCGCGGGCCGCGCTCCCGGTACGGGATCACCACCATGCCGGTGACCGGCGCGCTCTCCCCATCCGCGGCTACCTGGCACCGGTTGCGCGGGGAGGGGCGGCACCGCGATGCCGCGCCGTGGCGGGAGGTGGCTCGGTGAGCGCTGTTCGCGCCGTGCCGTACGGCGTGGGGGCCGTGCCGGTGACCGGCGCGGGCGCCTCGGCCGTTTCATCCGTTTCGGCCGTTGCGGTGGCGCACCGGTTGCGGGAGGAGCGGTGGCGCGGTGGCGTTGTGCCATGGCGGGAGGTGGCTCCGTGAGTTCTGTCCGCAGCGCACTGGTGGCCGGTCCGGGCGCCCCGGCCGCTGTGGCGGCGCACCGGCCGTTCGGGAATCGGCGGCACCGGGATGCCGCCTCGTGGCAGGAAGTGGTGGCTTCGTGAGTCCTGTTCGTACCGTGTTGTTCGACCGTGACGGCACTCTGGTCGAGGACGTCCCCTACAACGGCGACCCCGATCTCGTCCGGCCCGTGGACGGCGCCCGCGAGGCAGTGGAACTGCTGCGCGAGCGCGGAATCCGCACCGGTGTCGTCACCAACCAGTCCGGCATCGCCCGCGGGCTGCTCACCAACGCCGACGTCCGCCGCGTCAACGCCCGCGTGGACGAACTCCTCGGCCCCTTCGACGTATGGGCGATCTGCCCGCACGGCCCCGACGACGGCTGCCACTGCCGCAAGCCCGAACCCGGCCTCGTCCTGTGGGCGGCGGGCCGGGTGTGCACGGCACCCGCCGACTGCGCGGTGATCGGCGACATCGGCGCCGACGTGGAGGCCGCCCGCCGCGCGGGCGCCCGCGGCATCCTCGTGCCCACCCCCGAGACCCGCCCGGAGGAGACGACGGCCGCCCCGCACGTGGCCCCCGACCTCCTGACCGCGGTCCGCGCCCTGCTGAACGGCCCCCCGACCGGTCACGTCCTGGCCGACGAGCGGCCCCTGCGGGAGGCGTTCGCGCCCGCGCCGGACGGGGACGGCGGCCAAGGGCCCCGACCCCACCGGGGGCGGCCGTGAGAGCCCTGGTCACGCGGCTCGACAGCTTCGGTGACGTCCTGCTCGCCGGGCCCGCCGTCCGGGCCGTCGCGGCCCGCGCCGACACCGTCACCCTGCTGTGCGGGCCGCGCGGAGCGCCCGCCGCGCGGCTGCTGCCCGGCGTCGACGAGGTCCTCGTGTGGGACGCCCCGTGGGCCGGGTTCACGCCGCCGCCCGTCGAGCGCCGCGAGATCGAGGAACTCCTCGGCGCCATCGACGCCGACACCGCGCTCGTCCTCACCTCCTACCACCAGTCACCGCTGCCCACCGCCCTGCTGCTGCGGCTGGCCGGCGTCCGGCACATCGCCGCCGACAGCGTGGACTACCCCGGCTCCCTGCTCGACGTACGCCACCGCAGAGCCCCTCACGCCCACGAGGCCGAGGCCGCGCTCGACCTCGCCGAGGCCGCCGGGTTCCCGAGACCCGACGACGGGCGGCTGCGGGTGCTGCCCCCGCCCGACACCACGGGGACGACCGGCCCGGAGCCGTACGTGGCCGTGCACCCCGGCGCCGCCGTGCCCGCCCGCGCCTGGAGCCCGGACCGCTGCGCCCAGGCGGTGCGCGAGCTGACCGCCGCCGGGCACCGCGTGGTGGTGACCGGCGGCGCCGGCGAACGCGACCTCACCGCCCACGTCGCCGGCGGGCACGGCCTCGACCTCGGCGGGCGCACCGGCGCCGCGGAACTCGCCGGGGTCCTCGCACGCGCCACGGTCGTCGTCACCGGCAACACCGGCCCCGCCCACCTCGCCGCCGCCGTCGGCACCCCCGTGGTGTCCCTGTTCTCCCCGGTGGTCCCCGCCGAGCGCTGGCGGCCCTACGGCGTCCCCTATGTGCTGCTCGGCGACCAGGACGCGCCCTGCGCGGGCAGCAGGGCCCGGCAGTGCCCCGTGCCGGGCCACCCGTGCCTGGAGACGGTCACCGCACAGGACGTCGTGACGTCCGTGGAGAAGCTGATGGGGGAGGCATGAGGATCCCCCTCCCGGACCTGCGGCTCGCCCGGGCGGCAGGAGGCGCGGCCCGATGACCCACGCACCCCGCCTCCTCGTCCTGCGCGCCCTCGGACTCGGCGACCTCCTCGCCGGCGTCCCCGCGCTCCGCGCCCTGCGCCGCGCCCACCCGGACCACGAACTGGTGCTGGCCGCGCCCGCTGCCCTCGCCCCGGTCGCCGCCGCCAGCGGCGCCGTGGACCGGCTGCTGCCCGCGTCCGCCCCCGGCCGTGCCGTGCCGCGCACCCTCGACTGGACCGGCCCGCCCCCGGACACCGCCGTCGACCTGCACGGCAACGGCCCGCCCAGCCACCGCCTCCTCATGGCGCTGCGCCCCCGGCGCCTGCTCGCCTTCGCCCACCCGGACACCCCGGAGATCGACGGCCCCGACTGGCGCCCGGAGGAACACGAACGCGACCGCTGGTGCCGGCTGCTCCAGTCGTACGGCATCGACGCCGACCCCGCCGACCTGCGGCTGCCGCCGCCGCCCGTGCCGTCCCCGGCGCCCGGCGCGGTCGTCGTGCACCCCGGCGCCGCGGCACCCGCCCGGCGCTGGCCCGTCGACCGGTACGCGGCCGTCGCGGCGGCCCTGCGCGCCGACGGGCACCGGGTCGTGATCACCGGGGGAGCGGACGAGGACGGCCTGGTGGCCGACCTGGCCGCCCGGGCGGGCCTTGCGGACGACGACGTGTTCGGCGGCGGGCCGCCCTTCGACCGGCTGTCCGCGCTCGTCGCTGGCGCCCGCGCCGTGCTCAGCGGCGACACCGGCATCGCCCACCTGGCCGTCGCCCACGGCACACCGTCCGTCACGCTGTTCGGCCCGGTGCCGCCGAGCCGCTGGGGCCCGCCCGCCGACCCGCGCCACCGTGCCCTGTGGCACCCCGGCCCCGACGGCGACCCGCACGGCACCCGCCCCGACCCCGCCCTGCTCCGCCTGCACCCGGAGGACGTCGTGCACGCCTTCAACAGTCTTCCGCTGCCCGCCCCGCACACACCGACGGCTTGCTGATCGCCATGGACCACCCTTACGACCGCGCCCGGAGAACCCGCCCGCATCCGCCGGAGCAGCCCGCGCCCGCGGGCGTGGCCGGGGACGACCCCGTACGGCTCTCACCCGGGGATGTGGCCGGGGACGACCCCGTACGGGTCTCGCCCAGGGGCGCGAGCGCCCGCAACCCCGTACGGGACTCGACCGTCGGTGTCGTCATCGCCACCCGCAACCGTGCCGCCGGCCTCGCCGGCACCCTGCGGCACCTGCTCGCGCTCCCCGAGCGGCCCCCCGTCCTGGTCGTCGACAACGCCTCCACCGACCACACCCGCGCCCTGCTCGCACGCGACTTCCCGCAGGTCCGCGTCCTGGCCCTGCCGGTCAACCGCGGCGCCCTCGCCCGCACCCACGGCGTCCGCTCGATCGGCACGCCGTACGTGGCGTTCAGCGACGACGACTCCTGGTGGGCGCCCGGCGCGCTCGCCGAGGCGGCCCGGCTGTTCGACGCGCATCCCCGGCTCGGGCTGCTCGCCGCCCGCACCCTCGTCGGCCCCGACCAGGACCCCGACCCGCTCAACGACGTGCTCGCCGCCTCGCCCCTCGGCCCCGCCACCGACCTGCCCGGCACCCAGGTCCTCGGCTTCCTCGCCTGCGCCGCCGTCGTCCGCCGCACCGCCTACCTCGACGCGGGCGGCTTCCACCAGGTGCTGTTCTTCGGCGGCGAGGAGTCCCTGCTCGCCTACGACCTCGCCGCCCGCGGCTGGGGCGTCACCCACTGCCCCGAGGTCGTCGCCCACCACCACCCCGGCACCGGCGGCCCGCGCCCCGGCCGGGTGGCCGTCCAGCGCCGCAACGAACTCCTCACCGCCTGGCTGCGCCGCCCCCTGCCGTACGTCCTCGCCCGCACCCGCGACCTCGCGGCCGACGCATGCCACGACCCGCACGCCCGGCGCGCCCTGCGCGAGGCCCTCGCCCGGCTGCCGGCGGCCCTGCGGGCCCGCAGGACCCTGCCCCCGTACCTGGAACACGCCGTCCGCCTCCTCGACGGCACCCCGGGAGACCCCGCATGACCGACCCGCGCACCACCGTCGTCGTCATCACCCACAACCGGCGCCCCGAACTCCTGCGCACCCTCGACCGGCTCGCCGAACTCCCGGAGAAGCCACCGGTCATCGTCACCGACAACGCCTCCACCGACGGCACCGCGGGCGCCGTGGCCCGCCACCATCCCCAGGTACGGCTGCTGCGCCCCGGCCGCAACCTCGGCGCGGTCGGCCGGAACCTGGCGGTACGGCGGGTCCGTACGCCGTACGTGGCGTTCTGCGACGACGACTCGTGGTGGGCGCCCGGCGCGCTGTCCGGTGCGGCGGACCTGCTGGACCGGCATCCCGCGCTCGCCACGGTCACGGCCCGCATCATCGTGGAACCGGACGGCACGGACGATCCGATCACCGAGGAGCTGCGCGACTCCCCGCTGCCCCGCCCCGACTGGCTGCCCGGCCCGGCGCTCGGCTCCTTCCTGGCCGCCGCGACCGTCCTGCGCGCCGACGCCTTCCGGTCCGCCGGCGGTTTCCATCCGCGGCTGTGGCTGGGCGGCGAGGAGGAACTGCTCGCGGCGGACCTCGCGGCCGGGGGCTGGTGGCTGACGTACGCCGACCACTTGGCGATCCACCACCAGGCGTCCGTGGTGCGGGACGCGAGGCTGCGCCGGGCGCACGGCATCCGCAACACGCTGTGGTCCACCTGGCTGCGCCGGCCGCCCGGCCCCGCCCTGCGCCGCACCCTGTACCTGGCCCGTACGGTGCCGCGCGACACGGTGTCGCTGCGGGCTTTCGCCGAGGCCGCGGCGGCGATCCCGTGGGTGCTGCGCGAGCGCCGGGTACTGCCGCCGCCGGTCGAGTCCCGGCTGCGGCTGCTGGACGAGACCCAACGCCGCTCGACGGCCCGCCGCTACGTGGGCTGAGCCCCGGCCCGCCGTCACCCGGGCCGACCCCGGCATGGGACCGCCTAGAGCCGCTGGACGCCCCGCCGCCAGGTGGGCCGACCTCGGCACAGGCCGCCCCCCGAGCCGTTCGACGGCCCGCCGCTACGGCGGCCGACCCCGGCGCGGCCCCTCGCGCCCGGGGCCGTGGTCCCGCCGGTCATGCCGCCACCCGTCCCTCCAGCGCCGCCAGCAGGCCGTCCGCGGCGTCCGGCGGCGCTGCCGCCCCGGCCCCCCGGAACCGTTCGCGGGTCTCGGCGGCGGCCCGGCGGCCGTCCGTCAGGCACCAGTGCCACCACCGCTCCAGCCGGGCCGCGTCCAGACGCTCGGCGGGGACCAGGGCCGGCCAGCCGCAGGCGTGGGCCTGGGCGGTGACCTTCGCGCCGCCCGCCACCGGGTCGACGGCCAGGGCCGGGACTCCGGCGCGCAGGGCGAGGACCAGGCCGTGCAGCCGGTCGGTGACGACGAGGTCCAGCCGGGTCAGTACGGACTCCAGCTGGGCGGGCGTGGCACACAGCCGCCAGTCGTGCGCGTCGAGCCTCGTGTCCAGCTCCAGGCGCGCACAGTCCCGCCCGGCGAGCCAGCCGGTGAGGGCGCCGGCGACCTGCTCGTGCCGCCGCCGCGGGCCGTATTCGTGCTGCCCGTGCGTGAGGATCAGCCCGGCGACGGGCAGGGCCGGCAGGCCGGGCGCGCGGGCCGCGAGGTCCGGGCCGGGCACGGTGCCCGGGGCGCCGTCGCGGGCCAGTACCCGGTGGAAGCCGGTCACGGCGGGCCCGCCGGGGTCGATCACGGAGGTGCCGACGGCGATGCGCACGCAGTGCGCGAAACGCCGGTGCAGGTCCTCGATCTGCGGCCCGTGCAGCGGCCCGCACACGAACACCAGGTGCGTGTACGCGGCGGGCCGCACATCGTCCAGGTGCGGCGCGTCCGGCCGGAAACCGGGGCTCCAGACCACGTCGTGGCCGATCCCGGCCCGCCGCAGGACGTCCTCGACCCGGTGCAGGGCGAGCACGTCCCCGGCGGTCGCCTCCCCGTGCAGGAAGCTGAACCACCCGGCCACGAGAACCCGTCCGCGCTCCACAGTGCGGCCGGGTGCCCCGTGCCGGGGATCGGCAATCACGCAGGTCCGGTCCGGTGACCCCGGGCCGGGGCGGGCGGCCCCACCCGAGCGCAGGGCGACCCTCGCGTGGTCCCCGTCCCGCCCGACCCCGGGCAACCCCGCCCCCCGATCGAGGACAGAACCTGTCCTCGATCCTCGCTAGCGTTCCCCTCATGACGAAGCGCACCAGCACCCCGGCCTCCCGGCGCGGCGACGTGCCCGTCCTCGGACCCCGTGCCCTCAACCGCGCCACGCTCGCCCGGCAGCTCCTGCTGGAGCGGGCCGGCATGACCGCCGCGGACGCCGTGGCGCACCTCGTCGGGCTTCAGGCACAGAACGTCAAGCCGCCGTACTACGCCCTCGCCGCCCGCCTCGACGGCTTCGAACCGCGGGAGCTGTCGGATCTGATGGCCCGCCGGGAGGCCGTCCGCATCGTCACCCTGCGGTCCACCCTCCACACCCACACCGCCGACGACTGCCTCACCCTGCGCCCCCTGGTGCAGCCCGCCCGGGACCGCGAACTGAGCGCGTTCCGCAAGGGACTTCAGGGCGTCGACCTCGACCGGCTCGCCCGACTGGCCCGTGAGCTGGTCGAGGCCGAGCCGCGCACCATGAAGCAGCTGCGGGAGGCGCTGTCGGCGCGGTGGCCGGACGCCGACCCGCAGTCGCTGGCGGTCGCCGCGCGCTGCACGCTGCCGCTCGTCCAGGTCACCCCGCGCGGACTGTGGGGCCGCAGTGGCCAGGTGCGCCTCACCACCGCCGAGCACTGGCTGGGCCGCCCCGCCGAACCCGCCCCCGAGCCGGAGGCCGTCGTCCTGCGCCACCTCGCCGCGTTCGGGCCGGCGTCCGTGAAGGACACACAGACCTGGGCCGGACTAACCCGGCTGCGCGACGCGTTCGAGCGGCTCCGCCCGGAGCTGCTCACCTTCCGGGACGAGCAAGGCGTCGAGCTGTTCGACCTGCCCGACGCGCCGCGCCCCGACCCGGACACCCCGGCGCCGCCCCGCTTCCTGCCCGAGTTCGACAACCTGCTGCTGTCCCACGCCGACCGCACCCGGGTGATCCCGCCCGCCCACCGGGGCAGCACCTGGCAGGGCAACGTCTCCCACTGCGCGCTGCTGGTCGACGGCTTCCTCGCGGGGCTGTGGCGGCTCACGGCCGACGCCCTCGTCATCGAACCCTTCGGCACGCTCAGCAGGACCGAGCGGGATCAGACGCTCGCCGAGGCGGACCGCATGCTGCGCGTCCTGCACCCGGACACGCCGTACGACATCCGCTTCGGGACCGTACGGCAGTGAGGGCGGCGACGCGCGGCGGACCGGTTCCGCGCGGACGTGGAGAGGGGACGTTGCGGGCCGCTCGTGGAGGCCCGCAACGCCCCCTGGCATGTCACCTGAGGGGTACTCAGGAGTCCGTTGGACGCTACGAGTTGACCTGCTGCGTCACCAGGTTCGAGAAGGCCGTCAGCCGGGTGTAGACACCCGGGTACCCGGCCATGGCGCATCCCTCGCCCCAGGACGTGATGCCTGCCAGGACACCCCCGACGAGCAGGGGTCCGCCGCTGTCGCCCTGGCAGGTGTCCACGCCGCCGGAGCTGTATCCGGCGCACACCATCTCGCTCGCGACGTAGTCGGTGCCGTAGGAGCCGCGGCAGCTGGTGTCGGACACGATCGGCACGGTCGCGGTGCGCAGCTGGTTGGAGGAGCTGCCGCCCGCCGACGTGGTGCCCCAGCCGACGATGCGGGCGCTGGTGCCGGCCGCGTACACCGAGGTCTGGGCGGCGGAGACGTACTTCGCCGGCGTGTACGGCATCGACGTCGACAGCGTCAGCACGGCCACGTCCTCGCCGTTGGTGGCGTCCGTGTACTGGGGGTGCACCCAGATCCTGCTGACCCGGGCGACGGTGCCGTTGGTGCCGTTGCGGTAGGTGCGGCCACCGACCACCCGGACGCTGCCGGTGGTCTCGCCGACCATGCAGTGCGCGGCCGTGACGACCTTGGTGGGGGAGACCAGCGTGCCGCCGCAGAACTGGTTCTGCAACGAGTCCGTGATCTGCATCATGAACGGGTACGAGGTCGTGGTGGTCGTCGTGCCGCCCACGACGGGCTGGGGCGCGGCGGCGGCGCCGGGAGCGGCGAGCAGCGCCGACGCGACGGTGGCGGCGGCCGTGGCGGCGAGGGTGGCGGCGGCCCGTCTAGCTCGTGTGAACCCGAACATGAGTCTCCTCAGTTGTCGCCGGTGGGGGGTCGCACGGGTGCGGGGGGTGGCAACGGGGGTCTCGGGACAGACCCCCGTCATGCCCGGGCGAGCGGCACGGCTTCACGCTAGGAGCCGGCCCTCCGGCGCCCAATGAGGGAACCCCCTAGGGGAGTTGGGGCAGGGAAAACCCTCGGTCGCCGCGCGGGCGCGCGCGTGGCATCCTCAGCTCGGACGGCGGCCCGCCGCCAGCCGGACGATGTCCACCCGCGACCGGATCCCCAGCTTGCGGTAGACCCGGGTCAGCGTGGCCTCGACGGTCTTGACGCTGATGAACAGGCGCGCGGCGATCTCCCGGTTGGTCGCGCCCTCCATGACCAGGGAGGCGACCTGACGCTCCATCGAGGCGAGGCCCTCCAGCCCGTCCGCGGCGGCGGGGACGGCGGGCGGCGCGGCAGGGCTCGCCGCCGCCGCGGCGTCGACCTGCTTCAGCCAGGGCAGCGCACGGCAGCGCCGCATCAGCCGCGCCGCCTCGTCGTACGACGCGGCCCCGGGGGCGCGCAGCGCGGCCAGCGCGAACGCGGCCCGCGCCTCCTCAAGGCCGGACCCCAGCCGGGCGAGCCGGTCCTGCGCCGCGGCCAACTGGGCGACGGCCGCGTCGTGTGCGCCGCGCGCCGCCCGGATCAGGGCCTCGGCGCGGTCCAGGACGGCCACCACGCTGCCCCGGTCCAGCCGCAGCGCCTGCTCGCGGGTGACGTCCACGAGCTCCTGCGCCTCGTCGAGTTCGCCCACGCGCACCAGCGCCTCGGCGAGGTCGCCCTGCCAGCGGCCGCGGGCCGGGTCGGTGATGCCGAGGCCCTGCTCCAGCTCCCGCACCCGGCGCAGCGAACGGACCGCGCCCGCCGCGTCCCCGGCCACGAACTGGGCGTACCCGAGCGCGGCCAGCGCCCGGGAGACGTACATCTGGTCGCCGTCCTCCTCGGCCTGCTCGACCGCCTCACGGGCCAGCGCGAGGGCGCTGTCCACGTCGCCGCCGGAGGCCTCCGCGAGGGAGGTGAGCAGCGCGGAGGGCACCTCGCCGATGCCGCAGTCCCGCGCCAGCCGCAGGCTCTCGCGGGCCAGGTCGAGGGCCCGGCCGCAGTGCCCGGCGCGCAGTTCGGTCTCGGCGAGCATCCGCACGTGGTGCACCTCGCTCTCGACCATGCCGCGCCGCCGCGCCTCGCGCAGCAGGGCGGTGACGGTGGTGCGCGCCTCGGACAGCTGGTCGCTCATGATGAGCCAGCGGAACCGGGCCGAGCCGGCGCCGTTGTGGTGGCACGCCACCTGCGGGTCCTGCGGCTCGGTCAGGGCGCGCTTGATGGTGGCGGGGGCCTCCGGATGGCCCATCAGGGTCTCGGTCTGCGCCTGGAAGGACAGCGCCATGAGTTCGGTGCGCCGGTCGCCGGCCCGCGCGGCGAGCTGCGCCGCGTGCGCGGCCTCCCGGCGGCCCTCCTCGAAGTCGCCCTCCACGACCAGGCCGCGCCAGGCCAGCTGGTAGTGCACCTGGGCGAGCAGCCGCGGGTCGTCCCCGGCGTCGGCGAGCGCCTGCGGGAACACGGCGTCGACGTCGCCGAGGGCCTGCCCGGCGGCCTCGATCACCACCATCCAGGCCCGTACCCGGTCGGCGGGCACCGTGGCCCGGGTCAGCACGTCGCGGGCGATGTGCCGGGCGAGGTCGACCTCGCCCGCGATGATGGCGTCGTCCGCGGCCTGCAGCCGCCGCTCGTCGGGCGCCGGGGTGCTGCCCGCGGGGGTGTGCCGGGCCGCGAGCAGCCCCAGCGAGGCGGCCACCGACGGCGCCCCGCGGTCCCGGGCCAGCGCGGCGGCCTCGGCGAGCCGGGCGGCCACGTCCGGGTCGGTGCCGGTGGTGGCGAGTGCCAGGTGCCGGGCGCGTTCGATCGGGTCGGAGGCGGCCGTGGACAGCGCGGCGTGCACGGCCCGCCGCTCCTGCGCGGGCGCCTCCGCGTACAGCGCGGCGGAGATCAGCGGGTGCGCGAACCGTACGGCGGGGCCCTCCGGCTCGGTGGCGAGCAGGCCCAGCTCGGCGGCCTGCGCGGTCTCCGCCTCGGCGTTCGACCGGCCGGCCGCGTGCAGCAGCGCCAGCGTGGGCCGGGCGCCCGCGCTGGCCACCAGCAGGGTGCGGCGGGCCTCGGCGGACAGCATCCGCAGACGGCTGAGCACCAGGGCGCGCAGCGACGTCGGCACCGGCAGCGGCTCTCCCGGACGGGGCGGCGTGGGATTCTCGGCGAGCGCCCGGCCCAGTTCGAGGGCGAACAGCGGGTTGCCGCCGCTGGTGCGGTGGATGTCCCGCACGGTGGAGCGGGGCAGGCCGCGGTAGCCGCGGTGGTCGAGCAGCGCGGAGACCTGCCCGCGCGACAGCGGCCCGAGCCGCAGCGCGAGGGTGCCCGGCGGGGTGGCCCGCAGATGGCGGTCGAACTCCTCGCCCTCGGTGCGCACCGCGTACAGCAGCTGTACGGGGGTGTCGCCGAGGCGGCGGGCGGCGAAGCCGAGGAGCTCGGCGCTGGCCGGGTCCAGCCACTGGAGGTCGTCGGCGACGACGAGGACGGGCCCGTCGGCGGCCAGCGCGCGCAACGCGGACAGCACCGCCAGGCGCAGCGCGAGGCCGTCCCGCTGCAGGGTGGACTCGCCCCGGCCGGTCAGCGCCGACTCCAGGGCGGTGCGCTGGGCGGCGGGCAGGCTGCCCGCGACCCGGTCGAGGACCAGCCCGAAGAGGTCGGCGAGGGCCAGGAAGGGAAGATGGGATTCGGACTCGGTCGCCGAGCAGCGCAACACGGTGCGCGCGGTGCGGCCATATTCGGCGGCCAGTGTGCGCAGGACGGTGGACTTTCCAATTCCGGCGGGGCCGTGCAGCAGCACGCTGCCGCCCCGGCCGAGCTGCTCACGTGCCGCGGCGAACAGTTCCTCCTGGCCGATGACCTGCTCGGAGGGGTTTCTGGCAGGCTCCTCGAAGTCCCGTCGCACGGTCACCGCTCCCCTCCCTGTGGCGTGTCCTGGCCAATATTAGGCAACCGCTGTTTCCCTTTCGGACGCACGAGGTCGTGAGGGAAATAACAGCTGACCGGGTTCGGGAAATGCAGGACGTGACCGAATCAATAGCACCAGGGCAGCCGGCCCGCCCGGCGCGCCGCCACGACGGCCTCGCCCCGCGTGCGGGTGCCCAGTTTCCGCATCGCCGACCGCGGACGGCCCCTGACCGTCTCGACGCCGAGGTCCAGCCGCTCGGCGGCCACCGCGCTGGTGACGCCGGAGGCGACACACGCCGGCACGTCCGCCTCTCGCGGCGCGAGCGCGACCCGCCGCCCGGGCTCCGCGGGGCCCGCCGCCGGCAGCCCGCACGCGGCGCGCAGCTCCTCGCGCAGCGCCGGGTCGGCGATCCGCGGGGCCGGTGCCCGCAGCGCCGCGTGGGCGTCGCGCACCCGCTCCCGGGCGGCGCCCCCGGCCGCCTACTCCGGGTCCGGGCCGGTGCCGCCCCGGGCCGCCGGCAGCGCCGCCGCCTCGGCCGCCTCCTCCCGCACGACCAGCGCCTGCTCCACGTTCCGTGCCGCCGCCACGGCCGCGCTCGGCGTCCGGTCGCCCAGCGGCCGGCCGTGCGCAGCGCGCCGTAGAGCACGCCGCGCACCCGGCGCCGTACCGCCACGGGCACCGCCAGGACCGAGCGCAGGCCCTCCGCGGCGACCGCCGCGTCGTACTCGTGGCTGATCTGCCGGGACACCGGGTGGTCCGTCACCGCGCACGGCCGGGACAGCGCCACCGCCTCGCCGCACAGGCCGTGCCCGGACGTCACCGTGAGCGCGCGCAGCGCCGGGCGGCCGTGCCGCTCGGCTCACTGCTGCCGGCGCCCGGCCTTCACCAGGCCGCCGAACGCGACCGGCAGCCCGGTCGTGCGCCGCAGCCGCGTGAAGCGCGCCGCGGACCTCCGCCGCCGCCGCCCCGGGGTCCGCTGCCACGTCCTCGCCCTTCCTGTGCCGGCTCCGGCGGTGAGCGCCCGGCCCCGCTCCCGGCGGGTCGCCCACTGGACGCCCCCGTTCGGGGGTAGTGAGACCCGCGTCACGGATCACCCGATGACGGAAAGCCGCCCGGCAGGTCCGGCACCGAGCGCGTCGGAGGACGCGGGACACGCGGTGCCGCGCCGGCCAGAGAGGATGACACATGACGACGGCGACGGATGCGTTCCGCAGGGCGCGGGACTTCCTGCTGGAGCACCGCGAGGACTGGGCCGCGGCCCACGAGGGCTTCACCTGGCCCCGGCCCGGACACTTCAACTGGGCACTGGACTGGTTCGACGTCATCGCCGCCGGCAACGAGCGGACCGCCCTGCACCTCGTCGAGGAGGACGGCACCGGGGCACGGCTGTCGTTCGCCGAGCTGTCGGACCGCTCCGACCGCGTGGCGAACTGGCTGCGGGGCCGCGGCGTACGCGCCGGGGACCGCGTGCTGGTGATGCTCGGCAACCAGACCGAGCTGTGGGAGACGGCTCTGGCCGCGATGAAGCTGCGGGCCGTCGTCATCCCCGCGACCCCGCTGCTCGGCCCGGCCGACCTGCGCGACCGGGTGGACCGGGGCCGCGTCGCCCACGTCGTGGTGCGGGACGCGGACTCCGCCAAGTTCGACGAGGTGCCCGGCGGCTACACGCGCATCGCGGTCGGCGGCCCCGTCGAGGGCTGGCAGTCCTACGGGGACGCGTACGACGCGCCCGGCGGCTTCACCCCGGACGGCCCCACCCCGGCCGGCGACCCGCTGATGCTGTACTTCACCTCGGGCACCACCGCCCGGCCGAAGCTGGTCGAGCACACCCACACCTCCTACCCCATCGGGCACCTGGCCACCATGTACTGGATCGGCCTCAAGCCCGGCGACGTGCACCTGAACATCTCCTCACCCGGGTGGGCCAAGCACGCCTGGTCGAACCTGTTCGCGCCGTGGAACGCGGAGGCGACCGTCTTCATCCACAACTACACGCGGTTCGACGCCGCCCGGCTGATGACCGAGATGGACCGCGCGGGCGTCACCACGTTCTGCGCCCCGCCGACGGTGTGGCGCATGCTCATCCAGGCCGACCTCACCCAGCTGCGCCACAAGCCCCGCGAGGCCGTCGCCGCCGGGGAACCCCTCAACCCGGAGGTCATCGAGCAGGTCCGGCGCGCCTGGGGCGTCACCGTCCGGGACGGCTTCGGCCAGACCGAGACCGCCGTGCAGATCGCCAACACCCCCGGCCAGGTCCTCAAGGCGGGCTCCATGGGCCGCCCCAGCCCCGGCTTCCGCGTCGAGCTGCTCGACCCGGTCACCGGCGCGCCCGGTGCCACCGAGGGCGAGATCGCCCTCGACCTGTCGGTCCGCCCGGTCGGCCTGATGGCCGGCTACCACGGCGACCCGGAACGCACGGCCGAGGCCATGGCGGGCGGCTACTACCGCACCGGTGACATCGGCTCCCGCGACGCCGACGGCCACCTCACCTACGTCGGCCGCGCCGACGACGTGTTCAAGGCGTCCGACTACAAGATCTCCCCGTTCGAGCTGGAGAGCGCCCTGCTGGAGCACGAGGCGGTCGCCGAGGCCGCCGTCGTGCCCGCCCCGGACGCACTGCGCCTGGCCGTCCCGAAGGCGTACGTCGTGCTGGCCGAGGGCTGGGAGCCCGGCCCGGACACCGCGAAGGTGCTGTTCGAGCACTCCCGCGAGGTCCTCGCGCCGTACAAGCGGGTGCGCCGACTGGAGTTCGGCGACCTGCCCAAGACGGTGTCCGGGAAGATCCGCCGCATCGAACTGCGCGAGGCCACGGCCGCCGGCTCGGCGAACGAGTACCGCGAGGAGGACTTCCGGTGACCGGCCTGTCCCACGCGCACGGCACCAGCTAGGTGCCGCTCCTCGGCGACGCCGTCGGTGCGAACCCGGCCCGCGCGGTCGCCGCGTACCCCGGCCGTGAGCCGAGGGCGACCGGTTCCTGCACGAGACCGGGCCGTCGGGGGACGTGCGTCCCTTGACGGCTTTCGGCTGCCCGCTTACATTGCTTCCAGATAGTAGAAAGTTATTTCCGCTATGCGGAAGTGAAGCGGAAGACGACACGGAAGTACTCACCGCGGGGCGCGACGGGAGTGCGAATCCGACAGCCGAAGCAGGAGTACTCGATGGCTCGTATGACCGCTGCCCGCGCGGCAGTTGAGATCCTCAAGCGCGAGGGCATCACCGACGCGTTCGGTGTCCCGGGCGCGGCGATCAACCCCTTCTACGCGGCGCTCAAGGCCTCCGGAGGCATCACGCACACCCTCGCCCGGCACGTCGAGGGCGCCTCCCACATGGCCGAGGGCTACACCCGCACCCACCCCGGCAACATCGGCGTCTGCATCGGCACCTCCGGACCGGCCGGCACCGACATGATCACCGGTCTGTACTCCGCGACCGGCGACTCCATCCCGATCCTGTGCATCACGGGCCAGGCCCCGACCGCCGTGATCCACAAGGAGGACTTCCAGGCCGTCGACATCGCCTCCATCGCCAAGCCGGTGACCAAGATGGCCGTCACCGTCCTGGAGGCCGCGCAGGTCCCGGGCGTCTTCCAGCAGGCCTTCCACCTGATGCGCTCCGGCCGTCCCGGCCCGGTCCTCATCGACCTGCCGATCGACGTCCAGCTCACCGAAATCGAGTTCGACCCCGAGACGTACCAGCCGCTCCCGGTCTACAAGCCCACCGCGAGCCGCGCCCAGATCGAGAAGGCGCTCGGGATGCTCAACGCCTCCGAACGCCCGCTGATCGTGGCCGGCGGCGGCGTCATCAACGCCGACGCCGCCGACCTGCTCGTGGAGTTCGCCGAACTGACCGGCACCCCGGTCGTGCCGACCCTGATGGGCTGGGGTGTCCTGCCCGACGACCACGAGCTGAACGCCGGCATGGTCGGCCTGCAGACCTCGCACCGCTACGGCAACGCGACCTTCCTGGAGTCCGACTTCGTCCTCGGCATCGGCAACCGCTGGGCCAACCGCCACACCGGCAAGCTCGACGTCTACACCGCGGGCCGCACCTTCGTGCACGTCGACATCGAGCCCACGCAGATCGGCAGGATCTTCGCCCCGGACTACGGCATCGCCTCCGACGCCAGGGCCGCCCTGGAGCTGTTCGTCGAGGTCGCCGGGGAACTGAAGGCGGCGGGCAAACTGCCCGACCGCTCCGGCTGGGCCGCTGCCGCGCAGGAGAAGAAGGCCACGCTCCAGCGCCGTACGCACTTCGACAACGTCCCGATCAAGCCGCAGCGCGTCTACGAGGAGATGAACAAGGCCTTCGGCCCCGAGACCCGGTACGTCTCCACCATCGGCCTGTCGCAGATCGCGGGCGCACAGATGCTGCACGTCTACCGCCCGCGCCACTGGATCAACTGCGGCCAGGCGGGCCCCCTCGGCTGGACCGTGCCCGCCGCGCTCGGCGTCGCCAAGGCCGACCCGGAGGCCTCCGTCGTCGCCCTGTCCGGCGACTACGACTTCCAGTTCATGATCGAGGAGCTGGCGGTCGGCGCCCAGCACCGCATCCCGTACGTGCACGTCCTGGTCAACAACGCCTACCTCGGGCTGATCCGCCAGGCCCAGCGCGCCTTCGAGATCGACTTCCAGGTCAACCTCGAGTTCGAGAACATCAACACGCCCGAACTCGGCGTGTACGGCGTCGACCACGTCAAGGTCGCCGAGGGCCTCGGCTGCAAGGCGATCCGGGTGACCGACCCGGCCGAACTCGGCGCCGCGTTCGAGCAAGCCAAGAAGCTCGCCGCCGAGTACCGGGTCCCGGTCGTCGTGGAGGCGATCCTGGAGCGCGTCACCAACATCTCCATGTCGACCACCAACGACATCAGCAACGTCGTGGAGTTCGAGGAGCTGGCCACCGAGCCGGGGCACGCCCCGACCGCGGTCAGGACCCTGAAGGCCTGACCGGCCGCCGCACATGTCGCCGAAGGGCGGCCCGTCCCGCAGGGACGCTGTTGGTTAATCCGGGCCGAGCGTGACGTCGGTCTTCACGATCCAGTTGTGGTCGTGGAGACCGACGTTGTCGTGTGGGGCGGGGTAT
>NZ_JBFBAX010000050.1:0-27254 GCF_040682395.1 Streptomyces sp. NPDC051207
GCCCAGCTCCGAAGCGGTTGCCCGTCCTGCCGCAACTGCTCGGCGGAGTCCTGACGGCTCCATACCGTTCTCCCTCATCGTTGAGTACGCATACACGTCTGGGGACAACAGCGACGCTCCCGATGTCTTCGTGAACATCATTCGGAGCCCAGACCCGGACCCGGCGATAAGCATCGCAAAGGAGGACCTGCACAGGCCGTGGGATTTTTTTGTCCGCGGACGGAACGTGGGAGCTTCTGCTCCAGCAGCCCAGGCTGCTGCCGACGCGGCAGATGAGATCGACTGGGACATCTCGGTCGATTCCATCATCGTCCGCGCTCACCAACATGCGGCCGGCGCTTGCACGCAGACACCTCTGGGCCAGGGCCGACTTGCCGACCCCGCCCAGTCCGTGCACCGCGTGCACACGACCTTCCCCGGCCGGGTGAACGCCTGCTTCAGCGCCGTCAGTTCGTCGTTGCGGCCCACGAACAGACCGGATGCGATGTTCGAGATCCCGCCGTCCGCGGCGTCGTCCGGGATCGGCCTGTACGCCTCGGGAGGCAGCACGAACGCCTGGCCGGCGGTGATGTACTGCGTCGACGAGCCGGCCACGTCACCGCCGGCGGCGATCGCGCCGTGGCTTGCCCGGATCCCGGCCGCCGCCTGCTGCCCGGGCGCCTCGCCGGGTATATCGGTCACGGCCGGTACTCGGTGCGCGAGTCCTCGACGTCCTCACCCGCGACAATGGCGCCGTCGCTGCCCGCCAGCCCTGGCCCACCACCCTGCGAAGACGCCCCGGGCGCAGCGGACGCCGGCCCGATGTACCGGGTCGAAGATCCCCTCACGCTGCCCCGTGCCACGATCGCCCCACGCTCTCCCACCACCGGCTCCGCCGGTTGAGCAGACGGGACGGACGTCGCCGGCGGCGCCACAGGCGAGCCACCCACCGGGGCAGAAACGCCGACCGACGCACGCAGTTGCCGCAACGCCACCCCCAGCGCAGCAACCCCCGCCACCGCCCCGGCCGCTCCAGCGGAAGGCCGCGCGCCTGCCGCCGTGCTGCGGCAGGCGCGCGGCGAGCAACCCGGCACGCACTGAGCGGAGTTCCCGGCCCGGCTCGTCGTACGGGAGTCAACAGCCCCGCCGCGCTGAGACACGGACGCGATCTGCGTCGACCTGTGTACGCAAAGTGATTGCCTGGCGTTAACGGTGTGGGCTACAGTCACCGCGCTGGCGCCCTCGCATCACCTGCCGGGGCCGCCACTTGAGCAACGGCGCTCTCCCGGGTCTTCACGGAACTGGTGTCTGATCTTCAAGTCGCCTGCGGTTGTGTCCGCGACTGTCCGTCCCGTGTCTGTCCGGCGCATGTCACGCTGGTTTCTCCTGCTGTCCGGTATGTGGCGCTCACTGACGATCGCCTGCGTAGAGTCACTTCTTCACAAAGGGATCGCACATGGGCCTTCTTCGTGCCGAAGGGGTTCGACGAGTTACTTGAGACAGTTGCCGCCGAGGCCGCCGCGCAAAGCGCCGTCGGCAATGCCGTGCGCCATCTGGCCACGATCGGCGAGCGCTTGGCGTCCGAAGTCGCCATCGCGGCGTTACGGCCGACCGAACGCCGCCTGCTCGAAGCGGCGGAAGCCGCGGGCGCCACGGTCGACCTGACGGCCGCCGACAACCCGGACGGCCACCGGTTCGGGCACCTGAAGGCGGGCAAGGCCCGCGTCCTGCGCCCCGGCGAGTCCGGCGGCCCCGAGCTGCGCGTGGTCGCGGGCATCCGGTGGCCGAACGGAGTGCCGGAGGGACTCGAAGCCGAGTGCGCCGCGCTCGCCGAGGGCGAGGCCGCGGAGATCGAAGCCTGCCGGACCTGGTTGCTCGCACAGGGCGAGGGACACGCGGCGGGGCTGGTGGACCGCCTGCGGTTCCTGTTCCGCCACGTCGGCCCGATACGCCTCTACATCGGCGACGACTGCTACACGAACCTCGGCAAGGGCGGCAATCTCGTCGGCAAGTCCATCGCCGCCGAATCGGACCGCTGCCGGTTGAAAGTGCTCTCCGGCACACCGCTACGAGCGTGGAGCGCCGCCGACGCCTGCTTCGTCGTCTGCATGTCGGCGCTGATCTCCTCCGGAACGCCTTCGCGCACCGAGGAGTTCAGCGGCACCCAGCTGGCTCCGGACCGGCTCGCGGCCTTCATCGAGGACCGATTACGGGCCTACGGCCAGCAGGTGCCGGACCCCGCCGCGGCGGCTTCGCCGATCGGCAGACTCTTCGAACTCGCCGATCTGACACGGGAGTCGAGAGTGCACGCCCTCGCCTCGGGGACGGTGGTCTATCGCACCGTGCAGGCGATGACCATCAACAAGAGGGAGCACCTCTTCGACACCCCGGTGACCGGGGCGGATGTCCCGGAGGCCTTCCTCGACGTCCTCGCCGAACTCGTGCCGGGAGCCCCCGAGGCCGTGCGCGGCGGCGCCCTCGACGTGGACTGGCGGCCGGTGCTCGACGGAGGCCCCGCCACGGTACCCGGCTTCGGCAGCCGGTTCGAGGAAGTACTGCACCGCCTCGTGGGCGCGGCCGCGGTCGGCACCCGATCCGACGTCAGCATGTCCCGCGGGCCGCGCGACATCCAGCGCCTCAGCTCCCTGCTCGCCGAGGGCAGCATCGAGCCGGGACACTGGAAGACCAGCGAGTACTACTGCTGCGTGGTGCCCGCGGAGCACTTCCGGCAACGGCTCACCGTCGCCGGCGCCGCCGCGGACATTCCGCAGGTGGTACGGGCCATCGCCGCCCGGATGCGCTGGAACGGCTGGCACTTCATGCCGCACGCCGCGGCGGTCACGAATGACGAGAGCTTCGCCGAACGCGACTGGTTCTTCGCCCCGTCCATGCCCGACATGACGGAGTGGACCTCGCACCATCACCAGGGTCACGTGGCCAACGGCGTACGACACGCCATCCGCGTCCCCTTCGGCATCACCCTGGCCGGAGCCCACCGCGCCGGCGTGCACGACCTGAGGCTGATGCGCACCGAGGGCGACACGTACGACCTCACGGACCTGCGGGCCGCCATCGCGATGGGCGAGATCCTGCGCGGCTACTACCAGGAACACGCCAGCCGCCTCGAGAAGCGCGAGGAGAACTTCGTCGTCGACGACTTCGGAAACACCTGGTACCAGGACCGGTACGGTGCCGAGGCCGAAGCACGGACGAGCACGGCGCACGAGCAAACGAATGAAAACGGTATCCAACCCATGACCTCTGCCGTCACCACCCCCCACCCGAGGGCCGCCGGCCCTCGCACGGTTCTCTACCTGGGCCTGCGCCGTTCCCCCCTGGAATGGCGGGCCGAGCTGGAGGCGGCCACCGCGCGCGGCCTCGCTGTCCACGTCGCGTCCGACGCCGACGTCTCGCACACCGGACTTCCTGAGCAGCAACGAGGCGTCTTCGACCGCAAGGCCCCGCTCGACGAGCAGGCCGCCCAGGCGGTGTCCGGTGTGGAGCCGGCCGCGGTGGTCTGCTGGGGGCGACAAGTACGTGGGCCTCACGGCGCTGCTCGCCGAGCGGTTCGAGGCGCGCGGCATCGGCACCACCGCCGCGGCTGTCGCCACGGACAAGGTCACGCAGCGCCGGGCCATGGCGCCGTACGTCCTCAACCCAGCCTGGCGGTCCGGCAGTTCACTGGAGGAGCTGCGCGAGGCGGTGGCCGAGCTGGGCGCGGCGGGCCGGACCCTCGTGTTCAAGCCCGCGCACTGCTCCGGGGGCCGCGGTATGGCGCTCATCGGCGCCGACACCGATCTGGCCGAGGTGTTCGAGCTGACCTCCACCAACTACTCCGGCACCACCGACTTCCTGGTCGAGGAGTACGTCGAGGGCTCGGAGCACTCCGTCTCCGGCGTGGTGTCCGACGGCGTGGTCCGGATCTTCGGTGTCACCGACAAAAGCGTCGACGGACCGCTGACCCCCTCGTGGGCCACGGCCGTGCCGTCCGCGCACACGGACGCACAGGTCAAGGAGTTGCGGCAGGCCGCCGAGCAGGCGGTGCTCGCTGTGGGCCTGCGCTCCGGCGGATTCCACGTCGACCTGCGGCTCGCCCCCGGCGGCCCGGTCGTCCTGGAGGTCGGCGGCCGGCTCGGCGGCGACCTGATCAACTCGCACCTCATCCCGTACGCGCACCAGGACGCCGTCCGCCCCTACGAGAGCCTGCTCGCGCTGCTGGCCGACGGGGAACTGCCAGGCGAGGTGCCCGAGCCGGAGCGCGGTGCGGCGATGGTGTTGCTGCCGAAGGCCGGGCGCGACACTCGCCAGTTGGCCGACGCCGTCCGCGCACACCCGCAGGTGGTCCTCGCCGAGGACTGGCCCGGCACCGACACCGTGGTGGCCGTCGTCGTCACCGGCGACCCGGCCGAACTGCCGGGTCTCGTGTCCGAGGTACGGGAGCACGCCGGCCCGGACGCACGGGAGTCGGCCGGGTGAGCGGCGGGCCGTCGCGACTGCCGCTGGTCGGGATCCTCGCCTGCCGCAAGGAGCGGGCCAACGGCACGACGTACTCACGGGTCAACGACCATCTGACCGGCCCCCTCCTGGACCACGCGGGCGTCGCCGCCGTGCTGCTGCACACCGCGCGACCCGAGCACGCCGACGACGTACTGGCGCGGCTCGACGGCCTGGTGCTGCCGGGCAGCGGCTCGTTCGTCCACCCGGAGCGCTACGGCGGACAGGACGCCGACGCGGTGCCCGGCCGGGAGTACGACCGCGCCAGGGACGCGGCCGCCGCGGCGCTGCTGCGGGCCGCCGACCGGATCCCCGGCCTGCCGGTGCTCGCGAGCTGCCGGGGCCTCCAGGAACTGGTCGCGCACCACGGGGGCACACTCGAAACGGTGCCCGCGTCCCCGGTCCAGCACCGGCTGACGGCAGGCGTCGACGGCCCCGACCGCTGGGCGCCCGCGCACACCGTGGCCCTCGCCCCCGGCGGGCTGCTCGCCGCGCTGGCCGGTCCCGACCTGGACCCGGCGGCCGTGCCGGTCAACTCGCAGCACAGCGACCGGGTGGCGAAGGTCCCGGGACACGCCTTCGTTGAGGCCACCGCCCCGGACGGGACCGTCGAGGCCGTCAGTGTGGCCGCGCCGGGCCGCTTCGTCCTGGGCGTGCAGTGGCACTTCGAGCACCACACCGATCAATCACCCCTGGACCGGGCGGTGCTGGCGGAGTTCGGCCGCCGCTGCCGGTCCTGGACGGAGTCGAGGCAACAGCAGTGAACGCGTCATCCACCACCAGCCACGCCTCCGGCGCGGCCGCGATCGACCACGAGGCGCTCGCCGCCACCGCCCTTGCCGCCGCCGGCCGCGGCGGCGACGAGCTGCTGTTCCTCGCGGGCTCGACGACCGACGGGCTCGCCAACCGCAACTCCGACCTCGACCTGTACGTCGTCGGCGACTTCCGGGTGACGGGCTCGGAGACGGCGGCTCGCCAGGGGGAGCGGACCGCCACCGTCGCCTACCACGAGGGCCGCGAGGTCAACGTCGCGGTGCTCGAACCGGCGGGACTCGACCGGCTGCGGGACGCGTTCCGCGCCGCTGTCGCGAGCCTGTCGCAGGAACGGGGCATCGCCCAGCTCGTCGACGAGGACAACCTCAAGATCCTGCACCGCTTACGCACCGGCGTCGCGCTGCGCCGTGCGGACCGGCTCCAGGAGCTCCGCGAACACCTGGGCACGGACGACCTGCCCCGCTACCTCCTGAACGTCGCCGCGGTCGCCGCCGTCAACCGGCTCACGGACGTGGCCGGTGAACTGGCCGACGGGCACGCCGACTCGGCCGCCTGGATGCACCGGGAGGCGCTGGTGCACACCGGTCAGTGCGCCCTGGCCGCCGTCGGTGTCACGGTGCCCTCGGTCAAGTGGCTGGTACGGCTCCTCCAACGCGAGGTGGCGGGCGGTCCCGGCGCCGAGGACGCCGGCAGGACCGAAGGCGCCCACCGCCTCGGCGGACATCCCGCCCACACCCGCTGCGCCGACCACACCGCACGCCACCTGCTCGCCCCGCCCGCCGACACCGCGGCCGCCGTCGCGGAGACCCGGACCGTCCTCGCGGCGGTGCTCGACGCCGCCGGGGACCGGGCCGGAGCCTACGTACGCCTCGTGGCCCGACCGAAGCTGGGATGACGCCGATGCCACTCCTCACCACCGCAGTGCAGTACGGCAAACGGCAGTTCACCCACGTCGATCTGCACGAGATACCCGACGCCGTGCTGCCCCGCGAGCCGCGGATCGGCGGCGGCTGCATCGCCGTCCCCGAGGACCGCCTCGCCGCCCTCGCCCGCTCGGGACCCGCCGTACTGGGGCTGCCGCCCGGGCTCGCCCACGTCGACGGCTTCGTCGCCTCGCTCCTGAAGGAACTGCGCGCGCTGGTGCGGCTGCCGGGCGGGCACGAATGCCTCCTCGTCCCCGCCTCACCCCGCGCCGTGTCCCGGCTGCTCGCCCGCGGGAAATGGGCGGTGGCCCACGACGCGGTGCCCCGGCCGACGGCCGGGGCGGACCTGTCGACCGCCGACAGTGCCACGCAGACGGGGAGATGGGTCGCTGCGGACCTCTCCGGCACCACCTGGCCGCTGGCCGAGAACGTGCTCGGGGGACTCGACGTGGCCGTCTTCGACCCGGGACCGCTGCTGGGCGTCGTCCCCGGAACCACGGTCCTCACCCTGTCCCCGCGAGCCGCCGCGGCCGCCCGCGCCGAGGGAGGACGGCGGTCCCTTCGGCCTGCGGGACCTCCTCGAACCGGGCGACCCCGACACACCACGGCCCAGCGCATCGGACCTGATGATGCTCGCCCACGGCGTGCGCACCCTCGCCGAGTCGCACCCTGAATACCTGGACGACGAGGTCGAGTCCGGACTCGCACTGGTCCGCGGGCACGCCACCGGACGCTCCTGGCTCGCCGCACCTCCGTACAGGGAGGGCCGCGACCTGGCATGCGTCCTGCCCACCACCCTCGCCCCGGAGGCCGTGTCCCGACTGGTCGACTTCGTGGAGAGCCGAGGGCTGGCCTACGGCCTCGCCGATCCGCAGCGGCCGACGGCGCTGCGCGTCCACCTCGGCCGCACCCGCACCGACGACGATCTCGGGCGCCTCGTCGGACTGCTCGACGTCCTGCTGAAGGAGAACCGATGAGCGCCGGCGCGCTGCTGATCCTCAAGCCCGACATCCTCGCGGGCCCCAGCGCGCGTTGCCCCGCCGCGCTCGCCCGCGACACGGTGCGCGGCCTCCTCTCCGTGTACCGGCTCTCGGCGACGTACACCTACGAGGCGGAGACGTCCGAGCAGGCCGTGGCCTGGGCGCTGCGCAACATCGAGCGCAAGATCCGGGCACGGGACTGGTACGTGCGCACCCTGCACGAGCCGAACCGGCATCTCGCGGCCCTGGACGCCCTGTTGACCGGGACGGTGCTCGCCCCGCCCGGGAAGGACACCGTCCGCACCGCCGACCTCGTGCTCGCCATGACGGAGGCACTCGGCTTCACCGTCGCCGACGTGCAGCGCACCCGCTGCACTCGCCGCGACTTCCTCGGCCTGTACGCGGACAACACCCACTTCACGCGGCTCGCCGGCAGCCTGCACACCTACCTGGTGGGCCAGGAAGTGGAGATCTACCGGTACACCGGCGACCAGGAGCTGTCCACGCTGCACATCTTCAAGGAACTCGTGCGCCGCGTCGTCCGCTACCCCACCACCCACTACGACGCGGTGGAGAACCTGCTGCACGTGTCCGACCCCGGCGCCCCCGACTGGACGTACTTCCTCAACTCGGCCTTCGCCGAGCGGGGGAGCGCCGCGTGACCGCGCCGAAGGGACCGGGCCGCCGCTTCGCCGCCGCAGACGCGCTGATCCTCCTCAACGGCGTGTCGACCTTCGGTTCCGGCCTGGTCTACCCCTACACGGCGCTGTATCTGTCGGGGCTGCCGGAGATGGGCACCGCGGGCGTCAGCGTCTTCTACGGTGTCGCCGCCGCGGCCAACCTGGCGACCGCCACGGTGCTCGCCACCGGCTGGATCAAACCGCCTCCGGCGCTCCTCGGATTCCTCGGCACGCTGATGCTCGCCCTGGGCTTCCTGGGTACGGCGGCGGCCGGCTCGATCGCCGCCCTGGCCGCAGCCGTGCTCTTCATCGGCTGCGGCCAGGGCTGTCTGCTCGTCGCGATGGTGCCCGTATTGAACTCCCTCACGTCGCAGGAACAGCGGCGATCGGTGTTCGCACGACGCTACCGCGCCATCAACGTGGGCCTCGGGCTCGGCGCCGTCGTCGCGGGACTCGCCACCGGCTTCTTCGCGACCTCGGCCGTGCCCTGGCTGTTCGTGTGCAACGCGCTGAGCTACCTCCCGCTCTCATACACCTTCTACCGGCTCAGGGCGCGCGAGCGCGTCGAGGCGGCCGCGCCGGAGACGGCCGGGGACGAGTCCACACAGCGGCCGGACGCCACCTGCGGACGCTTGCGGTGGCTCGGGGCCGCTGGCACGCTCGCCGTCCTGTTCCAGCTCGGCTCCTACCTCTTCGGACACAGTCAGTTCGAGGCCACGGCGCCGCTCGTCGCCGTCCGCCTCATGGGCATCGGCCTCGGCACCGTGTCCGCGCTGCTCCTGGTGAACACCGCCGTCGTCGCGCTCGGACAGCGCTGGATCACGGGACTGCTCGGCCGCCGCAACGAGGCGTACGGGCTGCGGGTGTCGGTCGTGCTGTGGGCCGCCTCCTACACCGTGGCCATGGCATCGTCGTTCGGCCCGCTACCCGTCCGGTACGCGGGACTGCTGCTCTTCGCCGTCGTGTTCGCGATCGGTGAGTGCGCCTACTCCTGCTCCTTCCACCCCTACCTGATCGACTCGGTCGCGCCGAAGGACGTGACCCGCGTCTCCGCGCTCGCCGGCGGCGCCATGGGCATCGGCACGGCGGCCGGCCCCTCCATCGGCGTGGCACTGACCCTCACCGGCGAGGCGTCCGCGGTGTGGCTCGGCCTTTCCGCGCTCAGCCTGCTGTTACTGCTCACCTTCGGCCGGCGCCGCACCCCGGTGCGCGAACCGGCCGCCCGAGCCACACCGGAACAGAAACCCGCGTCACACACAGGGGAATCAACATGACGGACACACTGCTGCTGGTCGGCGCGGGCATCATGGGGCGCGGCCATGTGACGGCCGCCAGAGAGCTCGGGCTACGGACCGTGCTCATCGACGACGAAGCCTGGCGCGAGAAACACGAGCGCCACGTCGCACACTTCGAGACCCCTGCGGGCGGCACCGAGACACACTGGCTGCGGGCCGCCCTGGACGCCGCTGAACGGTACGCCCCGCAGGGTGTCGTGCCCTTCGCCGAACAGCACGTCCTGGCCGCCGCCCGGGTGCAGGACCGGCACGGCCTCCCCGGCCCCTCGCTCGCTGCCGCCGAGGCCAGCCGCAACAAGGCGGTGCAGCGCGCCCTGTTCGCGCACGCCGGGTTGCCGCAGCCCGAGTACGCCGTCGTCGACGACGCCGACCGGGCCGCCGAGTGGAGCCGCGACCGCTACCCCGTCGTCGTCAAACCACTGCGCGGCATGGGCAGCGCGGGAGTCCGCCGGGTCGCCGACGAGGACGCGCTGCGGGCCGACCTGGCCGGCCGGGACGTGGCCCAACAGGTGCTCATCGAGGAATACTTGGACGCCCAAGAGTTCAGCTGGGAAGGGCTCGTCCAGGACGGAACGGTCATCTTCGGCAACCACACCCGCAAAGTGACCACCGGGCCCCCGGAATTCGTCGAGCTGCGCCACCAACTGCCGCACGTGCACACCGACCAGGACCGCGTGGACGCGCAGACGGCCGCGCTGGTGGCCGCCGCCGGCATCCGCACCGGCATCGTGCACCTGGAGTACCGGGACGACGGCCGTGCGCTCAAGCCCATGGAGTTCGCCGTGCGCACGCCGGGGGACCACATCCTGGAGCTGATGTGCCGGGCGTACGGACACGACTTCTTCCGCAGCGTCGTCGAGCTGTCCCTGGGCCGGGAGGTCGGCCTCCCCTCCGGGCGCCCGCGCACCGCGGGCGTGCTCTTCCTGCCCGCCCCGGCCCCCGGCCGCATTGTGTCCGTGGACGGCGTCGAGGCGGCGGCGGACCAGCCCGAGGTGGTGCGGGTCGGGCAGAAGAAGCACGCCGGTGACGTCGTCGTCGGCCTCCACTCGTCCGGCGACCGGGTCGCCCACGTGCTGCTCCTCGCCGACACCCCGGCCGAGGTGGACGCGGCGGCCGAGGCGGTGCTCGGGCAGATCGACATCCGCGTGGAGCCGGTCGACGGCGCCGGCAGCCCTGCCCCGGTGCCCGCCGAGTCGCCCCGGATCGCCGATGACGGCCCCGTGGTGGTGCTGTGCAAGTGGCGCCCCGACATGGTGAGGTCACTGCTCGCCGCGACTCCGCACCTGCACCTCGTCCTTGAGGAACAGGAGTTGGCGGCCGCCGACCGGTCGCCCGAACTCACCGGCGCCGCCCGCGCCGTCTACCGCGTCGGCAGCATCGACTCCGTCGAGGAGCTGACCGGGGTGGCCGTCGACCTCGCCGTGCGCGGCGTCGAGGTCGACCACGTGCTCTCGTTCTCCGAGGACGGGCAGCTCGGCGCCGCCCAGCTCCGCGCCCTGCTCGGCTGCGACGACACCAGCGCCGCGATGCGGGCGGCCGTCCGCGACAAGCGGATGATGAAGCAGTTGGTGGCCGCCGCCGGTGTGCCCGTCACCGAGTGGGCCTCCCTGCCCGTCGGCGCCACCTTCGCCGACGGCGGCGCCCTGCCCGACGTGGGCTTCCCCGCCGTCGTCAAACCGGCCTTCGGCTTCGGCACGATGAGCACGGTCCGCGTCGAGAACGCGCAGGAGATCGCCGATGTCCTGCGTGACCTGCCCAAGTCCGATCGGCTCAGGTCCGGGCACCTCATCGTCGAACGCTTCGTGCCCGGCCGCGAACTGCACATCGACGCGCTGTGGCGGGAGGGCAAGCCGCTCTTCCTCCACGTCAGCGCCTACTACGTGCCCCGCCTCGACCACGTCCCCACGGACGGCGCCGAGCAGGACGTCCCGCCGACCCGTGACGGCTCGTACATGCTGGCGCCGGAGGAACATCCCGAACTCCACGCACGCATCGCCGCGTTGCACACCACCGTCAACGAGGCCCTCGGCATCGAGACCGCCGTCACCCACCTCGAGGTCTTCGAGACACCCACGGGCGACCTCGTGTTCTCCGAGATCGCCACGCGCATCGGCGGCGGCTGGGTCCCCGACATGCTCACGGCCCGCCTCGGGCGCAGCGTCTTCGACACCGTCGCCACCGGACTGCTGCGGGGGGACATCGAGGCCGACGGACCCGCCGTGTCGCCGTACCGGCACATCGGCGCGCTCCACCTGCGCCCTTCCCGGGCCGGCACGGTCACCGCCGTGCCCACCAAGGAGCGGATCGAGGCCGTGGAAGGGGTGCTCGGCTGGCGCCTCCTGAAGAAGGCCGGGGACACCGTCGGCTTCACACACACCATGGACTGGTGTCTGCTGGTCGTCCTCGGTACGGACACCGCCGAGGAGTTCGAGGCGCTCCTCGACCGCGTCGAGGCCGAGCTGACCATCGAGGTGGAGTGACCGTGACCCAGCGACGTGACGAGACCGAGCCCGAACGACCCGAGGCGCGGCCCGTCGTCCTCTTCGTCGGCCTGCGCAAGAACCCGCTCGAACACCGCCCGGCGTTCGAGGCCGCCCACCGCGAGGGCCACGACGTGGTGCTCCTCGCCGCTCGGCCGCCCGCCGATCTGCCCCGCGCGCTGCTCGCCGACGTACGGGCCGTCGACCCGCACGACACCGCGGCGTTCGACACGGCTGTCGACGAGGTGGCCGCTGCGCACTCCGTGGCTGGCGTCGTCGCCTGGTCCGACGCGGGCGTGGAACCGGCCGCCCGCGCCGCCCGGCGCCTCGGGCTGCCCGGCATCGCGCCCGAGGCGGCCCGCCTGGCGCGCAACAAGTACCTCATGCGTCAGGCGCTCGCCGGCCGGCCGCACGTGATTCCGCGCTTCGCCCGCGTACGCACCCTGTCCGACGCCGAACAGGCCCTGCGGCACGCGGGACTCCCGGCCGTCCTGAAGCCCGCCGCGGGCAGCGGCAGCAAGGGCATCTTCCTGCTGCGCACCGAGGAGGAACTGGCGCCCGCTTTCGCCGAACTGGCCCGGCTCACCGGCGCCGACGGCGACGGCATCTTCCGCCACGACCGGGGCGACCTCGTCCTGGAGGAGCTGCTCGGCGGCACCGAACACAGCGTCGAGGGGTTCGTGCACCGAGGGGAGGTGACCGTCAGCGGGATCACCGACAAGACGACCACCGAGCCCTTCCGCCTGGAACTCGCCCACCTGCACCCCAGCGTCCTGCCCGCCCCCGCTCTCGCCGCCGTGCACGCGCTCACCCGCGAGGTCGTCACCGCCCTCGGCTTCGACGACTGCGCGTTCCACCTGGAGTGCATGTACGACCCCGGCTCCGGCGCCCGTCTCGTCGAGGTCGCCGCACGCGCGGGCGGCGACTTCATCGCCTCGCATCTCGTCGGCCTCGCCACCGGCGTCCCGTTTCACGAGAACGTGATCCGCGTCGCCACCGGCCGCCCGCCCCGCCTGCCCGACGGGCTGACGCGGCACGCCGGGCTGCGGAAGCTGATGGCTCCGGCGGCGGGCAAGCTGGTGCGGGTCGACGGGGTGGACACCGCGCGCGGCGTGCCGGGCGTCCAGCACATCGTGCTCGACCGCACCCCCGGCACGACGATCAGGCTGCCGCCTGCGCACTTCTCCTCCAGCGCCGTCGGCGCGGTCATCGCCACCGGGGAAAGCGCCGCCTCGGTGCAGGGGGCGCTGGCAGCGGCGACGGAGGCCATCCGCGTCGAGATCGCGACGTAGGGTTCACCCTGTGCGGACGCGGACCGCCCTGTTACGCGTCCGCCACGGCAGCCGCCGTTACGACGTGAGGGATGCTGTACGCGGCAGCCGCTCCGACCAGGCACACGTCGTCCTGACCATGTCCGGAGCCCAGGTGCTGCCCGCTGTCGCGGACACCTGCGATGAACTGCGCGTTCCGTGCCCGTCGACCACCTTCCCGAGGCAGGCCCATGTCCACTCCCGCGGCGCAGACCCGGGGCACTCCTTCCGGTGGACCTACCACTTCGCGTGGGGTCTGGACGACATCGTCACCATTTACGCCGGGATGCGGAAGCAACGCGACGGCCCCCATATCGCCGGCTGCCTGTGGAACGACGACCTCCAAGGCAGCCTGCTCCGCCACCACGAGTACGGTTTCGCCCCCGTGGCGTCCGCGCGCGGGCGCAGCCTGGCCGACCTCGGCCCCTACCGCGAACCAGCAGACGACTGCGGCCCATAAATCTCCCGCATGCGGGAACACAGCGGCGACCACGGGAACTCCGCCTCCGTGGCCCGGTGCAGACCGCGTCGTCCCCTGCATGTGGTCACCCACACCTCCGGCCTGCCCGCCCTGCCCCCGGACTCCTGCGCAAAGCCCTCCCGCACCACCTCACCAACCCCTGCCTGCCCCACACCGGAAACGATCTGGCACGCTCCGTGCACCGCACCGAACTCACCCACCCACCGGGCGCCCGCTTCAGGTATTCCCACTACGGTGCCGCACTCCTTGGCCATGCCCTGGCCCACGCCACCAGAAGGCCCTACCCACGCCTCCTGGACGAGCGCATCTGCCGGCCCCTCGGTTTGACCGCCACTCACTGCCGCACCGACAGACCCCAAGCGGCCGGCTGCAACACCGGGCGCCCCATGCCACCGTGGCAAATTCCTGCCTCTCCGCAGTCGGCGAAGGCCGGCGGTCTGCCGCCCGCCTGTCCGCGCTGCCGCCGGTTGGCCTGCTGGTCCGCCCGTTCCGGGATCACCGCGCGGATGCCGCGTCTGCGTAGGTGCTCGCGGATCGCGCGGGAGGAGTACGCCTTGTCGGCCAGGATCAGGTCCGGCCTGGTGCGAGGCCGTCCATAAGGGCGGGGAACGCGCAGGCGGGCCGTGACGTCGGTGAAGGCGGGTCCGTCGCCGGCCTGTCCGGCGGTAGGGACGAACGCCCGTGGCCGGCACCGGCCGTCGGCCGCGAGGTGGATCCTCGTGTTCAGTCCGCCGCGGGACCGGCCGATGGCGTGATCGTCCGGCTCGCCGGCCGGGGCCCCTTTTTTGGGGGTGCCGGCCGCGTGCTGGTGAGCGCGCACGATGGTGGAGTCCACGGACACGGCGCAACTGACGTCTTTGTCCCCGTCGGCCTGAGCCACCACCGCGGTGAACACCCGCTCCCACGTACCGTCGACGGCCCACACCCGCAGCCGGTTGCAGACGCCCCGCCAGTTGCCGTACTTCTCCGGCAGGTGCACCCACTGCGTCCCGGTCTGGAACTTGTGAGCGATCGCGTCAATCACCTCACGACGGTCCCGCCAGCGGCCACCCCGCTTCGGCGTCCGGTCCGGAAGCAACGGCTCGATCCGCGCCCACTGCGCACCAGTCAACGGCACACCCGGACCAACGACCGGCTGATCCAAACGAAATGGCCCAGGCGCGTCACCGTGCTGGGCCCGGCCGGACGCCACGGCCGGTTCCTGGTTCCCGCGCGGTCGGCGTCCGGCCGTGACCACGAGCGGTCGCAGCTGCACCGAGCGCCCGTCGGACCGGTGCGTAAATGCCCGTTCGCCATACTGACGTACCGATATGACGTACCGAGAATCTGAAACTCGTACAGCGAGACCGGCGCGAACTCTGGTCAGAGTGGCTGTTTGCTGTCTAGCGTGCGTCCACCGCAGACCCCCCTGCCTGTCGTGGAAGGACCTCCATGCCCTCACGCCGTTCAGCCGTTGCCACCGCCACCCTGGCCGCCGCGGCTCTCGTCTCACCGCTGTTGCTCGCCGGCCCCGCGGGTGCCACCAGTCCGCAGAGCGACGCCGCGCGCGGTGACGCGCTCGCCGGGAAGCTGGTCAAGGACTCCACCGGCAAGGAGGCCTTCGACCACCTCAGGGTCTTCCAGTCGATCGCCGACCACAACGGCGGCACCCGGGTGGCGGGCTCCAAGGGGCATGAGCAGTCGGCCAAGTACGTGGAGACGGTCTTGAGAGCCGCCGGCTACGAGGTGTCCCGGCAGGGGTTCGACTTCGTGTACGTCGAGACTCTCGCCGAGAAGCTGACCGTGAACGGCCCTGCCGGGCGCGACGTTCCGATCAAGCTGATGACGTACACGGCGAGCGGGCCGGAGGGCGGCGTCACCGCCCCGGTGGCCGCCGCCCCGGTCGACGCCGACGGCACCAGCGGCTGCGAGCCGGGCGACTTCGCGTCCGGTACCTTCACCGGCAAGATAGCCCTGGTCAAGCGGGGCGGTTGCGCCTTCGCGGCCAAGCAGGCCAATGCGGCCGCTGCCGGCGCGGTCGGCGCGGTCATCTACAACAACACGGCGGGCGACGTCAACGGCACCATCGGCGACCCGACCCTCGGCAAGATCCCCACGGGCGGCATCACCCAGGAGGACGGCGAGAAGCTGGCCGCCGAGGCGGCGGCCGGGGAGGTCTCGGTCACCCTGGACATCCGCGAGCTGCGCGAGAACCGCAAGACGTGGAACGTGGTTGCGGAGACCCGCGGCGGCGACGCGGACAACACGGTGTTCCTCGGCGCCCACCTGGACTCGGTCGCGGAGGGGCCCGGCATCAACGACAACGGCTCGGGCTCGGCGGGCATCCTGCAGGTCGCGCAGCACCTCGCGTCCAGCCAGGACAAGATCAAGAACAAGGTCAGGTTCGCCTGGTGGTCGGCGGAGGAGTTCGGTCTGCTCGGATCGGAGGCGTACGTCGCCTCCCTGACGGAGGAGCAGAAGAAGCAGATCAAGCTCTACCTCAACTTCGACATGATCGCCTCGCCGAACGCGGCGTACTTCGTGTACGACGGTGACGACTCGGACGGCGTCGGCTCGGGAGCCGGCCCGGAGGGCTCCGCGCAGATCGAGAAGGGCATCACCGAGTTCCTCGACTCGAAGAACATCCCGCATGAGGGCACCGACTTCAGCGGCCGCTCGGACTACGGTCCGTTCATCGAGGTCGGCATCCCGTCCGGCGGCACGTTCACCGGTGCGGAGGGCATCAAGACGGAGGCGCAGGCCGCCAAGTTCGGCGGGCAGGCGGGGGTCGCGTACGACGTCAACTACCACGCCGCGGGTGACGACATCACCAACATCGACCACAAGGCGCTGGACATCAACATCGATGTGATCGCCAACGCGGTCGGGCACTACGCGTTCGACCTGGCGCCGCTGTCGATGCCGGTGGTCTCGGAACCGACAGGCGGCACGGACGGCAGCGGTGGCGGCCTCCACGACGGTCACGACCACGCCACGGAGTAACCCCCCGCCCTACACCGGCCCCCCGTCCCCAGGGCGGGGGGCCGCCCCGTGCTCCAGCCCGCCCTCGAACTCCCCCGGCCACCGCCGGGAGGCGTCCAGGGCGAGGCTGCGTTCTCTCCGCAGAGCGCATCGGCTGGTGCCGGCGTCCGGAAACCCGATGATCAGGGCGAAGGCCGATCCGCGAGGACGGCAACTCGACTGAGACAACGCAGCCATTGAGACATCGCGCGGGCGTGGACAGAGCCGATCTGCCGGCGCAGAGCGGAGCGCCGCTGACGGAGTTCGAACTCTCGGTCGGTGAGCGCAAGATCCTCCAGTCAAGAGGAAACCTCAGATCACAGCCGTCGCCGAACTGGTGTGGAACGCCCTGGACGCCAACGCCACCGAAGTCCACGTCGAACTGCACCGCTCCGAGATGAAGGCGGTCACCGACGTCACGGTGACCGACAACGGTCACGGCATGACACCCGAGCGAGCACGTACCGCCTTCCAGGCCTACGGCACCACCTGGTAGCCGCCGTGACCGTACCGGTGAGTCGGCCGATGGCACGTCGCACACCTGCCGACCTGATCGCCGGGGCAGGTCGCGACCGATAGATCGTCTTCCGCTACGGGCGGATGAGTAGCACTCATGATCTATTTCCGTTGTTGCTGCGCGTCCTCGAACGGAGGATAGAACGATCAGGTGATCAACAGTGTCAGCCGCACCCCTTACCGTGGCGCCATGTCCTCGTCGCTACCGCCCTGCGGCCATGATGGAGCTGGAACTGATCGAGCCGAACCTGTTCCTGGACGTCCACCCGGACTCCGTGCCCCGGGTCGTGCGGGCGGTGCTGGCCGCCGCGGGCTGAGCACCACGGGTGGGGCATACGTCCCGTGGTGGTACCGGCCCGGAACTCCGGGACGACTCACGTATCCGGACGAACTCCTGGCGGATATCCGTCACTTGACGCAAAGTCATGATGTACGGTCTTCGCCGACGCCGTCGAGCCGCACGCCGTCGAGCCGCACGCTGGAGTGGGCATGGGAAGCAGTTTCCGCTACTGGGCCGAGCGCATCGTCCTGGGCCTGACCGCCACCGTCGGCATCGCCGTGACCCTCGCCGACCAGGTGGACCTGCTCGACGGCCTGGCGGCCGACACCGTCCCCAAGCTCACGCTGCTGACCCTCAGCACGGTCACGCTGTTCCTGCTGTTCGAGATCGACCGGCTGAAGGCGCTGGACAACATCAACACCCAGCTGTCCAGGCTGGACATCGACGCCCTCGCCCGCGACCTGCGGCACGATCACTACGGCGGTGTGGTGCGTGTGCACCGGCGCTTCCCCGAGGAGGCCTTCGAGGGCTACCTCAACCGCGCCGGGCGCGAGGTGACCATCCTGCAGACGTGGATCCCGAACGTGCACCGGTTCGAGTCCGCGCTGAAACAGGCCATCGTCGACCGCCGGGTCCGGGTGCGGGTCCTGCTGCTGCACCCGTCCTCACCGATCGCCGACCTGCGCAACGAGGCCCTGCGCGGCCTGCGCGACCCGGCCCTTGAGGAGGACGTCCAGGCGGGCGTCGCCCGCTGTCTGTCCACCTTCGCCTCCCTCTTCCAGAGCGTGCGCACCGACGACCGGGCACGCCTGCAGGTGCGCGTCTACCAGGCCCTGCCGTCCATCGCCGTCTACAAGGCCGACGAGCACTACCTGGTCAGCTCCTTCCTGCACGGCCGGCTCGCCATCGACTCCACCCAGCTGGAGATCGAGGGCAGCGGCACCGTGATGGGCCGGGAGATCCAGCAGGAACTGGACACGCTGTGGAGCATCGGCCGCGACGTGGACCTGGACGACTGGCGCAGGTCGGTGGACACCACCCAGTGACCCGGGAAGGGGTACGCACATGACAGACCTGGACGCGTTCGAGGACGCGCTGATCGACCGGTTCCGCAGGCACCCCGTGCTGGCGAACACCGCACGCCTCGCGGACGCCGACTTCGCCGCCCTGCTGCTCCAGCGGCGCTTCGTCTCCCTGGCCTTCACCCCCTCGTACGACCTGGCCATCGACCTGCTGTCCGACGAGGCCGGCCTGCGGATCGCCCGGGCCATCCTGCGCGAGGAGTACCCGGACGGCCGCGGTCACACCCGCTCGCACCGGGAGGACATGAAGGAGGACCTGCTCCAGCTGGGCATCCCCCGCGCCGAACTGGTCGCCTCCCGGCCCACTCGGGCCACCCGGAACGCCATCGACGAGGCCTTCGCGCTGATCTCCGAGGCGGGCGGCCACGACGACGCCGACCTGCGGCTGCTGACCTTCCTGCGATTCTGGGGCGAGGTCCTGGTCTCCGTCGAGTACGAGCACCTGTGGCAGCGCATGGCACCCGTGCTGGCCGCCGGCGGCCGCAACCGCTCCCGCTTCTACTACCCGCACTACGTGCACGACGCCAAGGCCCACCCCCTCACCGCCGTCTCCCTGCTGTCGGCCACCCACTCCGACCGGCTGGCCACCCGCATCAGCGAACTGCTCGCCCGGCACGGCTCCGCCGACGCCTTCCGGGAGACCGAGGAACAGGCCCTGCACCTGAAGACCGCCTTCTACGACCAGTTCCTGCCCGCCCTCGACCGGACCGGCACGCCTCAGCCCTGAGTGCCCGTGACGGCCACCCGCTGCAGCAGGCCCCAGGTGAACTCGGCGACGGCCTCCCGCCGTACGCCCCGGGCGTACCTGCCTGTCTGCGGACGACATCAACGACGCGATACGCCGCCTGCTGAGCGAGCCCGACACCCCTGAACGCCGCGAGGCGTACTGGCGTCTGCTCGACCAGTGGTGCGCGTTGACCCGCAGCGACGTCGAGCCGGCCGCGTAACGGACGGCGCCCCCGCCAGGTCATCGAAGCAGGGGCGCACGTTCATCCATAGCACCAGCAGCCATCTGGACTAGGACACGAGCACGGTAACGACGGGCACTGACACCGCCCGGCACCGGGGTGTCAGCGGCCGGGGTGGGCCCGCTCGAAGCGCTCGGCGATCGCAAGGGGGCATGGGGCTCAGCGCGCCCTACGCGGTGCGGCCACGCCCGGGTCCGTGGCCGGGCCGAGCCTGCCACCACTGGGTCAGCGGACGCGGGTCCCAGTCGGTACGGCCTGTGGTGGTCGCCTTGAACGGCGGGTAGGCACGGCGGTCCCGCCCCGCCCGGGGCTGAGGGTGGCCATGTCGCTCAGAAAAGAGCCCCGCCCCCTGGAGCGGTAGAGGGCGGGGCTCGGTCAAGATGGCCGGGCTACTCGTGCTCACTCCGGAACGAACTCAGGGCAGCCGTCTGCGGCGTCGGGCTCGGCTCCGGGGACGGCATCTCGGCAGGCTGGCAGTCGCCGCGCTCCTGGCGGCCGGGTCGAAGCCGTCGACGGGCCCGCACCGGTACAGGACGCCTCCGTAGGTGAACGTCCATCCGGCGGGAGGACGGCCATCCTCACCGTCGGCGCCGTCCCGCCCGTCGCTGCCGTCCCGGCCCGCAGGCCCTGGCAGGCCTTGAGGGCCGGGCGGACCGGCCACCGTCGAGTCAGCGCCGGGCGGACCGGACGGGCCCGGCACCACCGAGTCGGCACCATCCTTACCCGCTGCGCCGTCCCTGCCCGGCGGGCCCGAGGGACCGGAGGGACCCGTCGACGGAGTATCCGTGGCCGCAGCCGGGCCGGGACTACACCGAGCTGGTCGGCGGCCCGCTGGATGGGCTGCTGCTCGACATCACCGGCTGGATCCAGATCGGCGCCGCCCTGACGACCGAGCTCGGGCAGTTCGGCGCCGGCTGCCGCGCCCTGTACGACCCTCGTCCCGGCGAGCGAAACCGCTGGGACTGGTCCGGTGACTCTCCCTGACGCCCCGGGCCGACTCGCCCTCGGGCGGCCGGAGAGTCACCGTGCACAGCAGCGGCCGGGACGAGATCCTCGGCACCGCCTACAGCGACCACGACCTGGTCGTGGTCCTCGAGGGCGCCGGCGTCGCCGAACCCGAGGCCATCCTGGACGACCCGCAGTGGGTTGAGTGGCGCGGCGGCCCCGCCCACCAGTTCCACGCCGCCTGACGGAGGCGGTGGGGCCGGGCGCAGCATGTGCACCCGGCGCCCGCCGCCGGTCAGCCGATCAGCTTGTGCAGCACGGGAACGCTGCCTCCAGCGGCCACTAGGCCCGCCGCGACGGCCGCGGGCACGGACTTGTCGTGGAGGAACATGAGGCCGCCCATGACGAGGCCGATGATGACGGCCGCCAGGAACACCACGGCGGCGTGCACCGACAGCAGCGGGGTCTCCGACGGCGTCCCTGCGCTGGCCGGGCCGGGCGGTTCGGGTCGGGCGGACATGGGGGAGTGCGGGTGGGGGTCCCGAGACATCGGGAGTCTCCTACGAGGCGGAGGAACAGAGACGGCGGACACCTGTTGTGGTGTCGTCCGCGTGGGGGTGGTGCGCGCCTCGCGGTCGGCGGTCCTGCTGCGGCTCTCTGGAGAGCGTCCCTGTGGGTCTTCGGCCCGGCCCAGGGTGGGCGTGTTCAGCGTAGCGGCGATCGGCGCGGGTGTTGCCCCGGGTGTCTGGCGGGTGGTCATCGGTACTGCCTCCGGCGTGAGTTCGACATGGCGGGCGGGACAGTGACAGGGCGCAGGTGCTTGCGTCTCGTCCTGGCGGGCACGGCTTCTTCACCCCGTAGGGCCGGAGGCCGGGACCCGGACAGCAGCGACCGGGAGAAAAGATTCCGGGGCACGACGAAGGCCCGGACACCTGGTCCGGGCCTTGCGCTGTCGAGGTCCTCTAGTGAGTCGAACGCCAGTAAGGGAGTCGGAGACCTACCGTCTACTGCTGACTCTCGCATCTGTGCCGCAGTCAATTCTCATTCTGATGTCGTTTGAGATGGCCCTATGGCCCATCAGATATGGGAGAGCCACGGGGGATGCTTCAGGCATGACGTGAGAACTGTTCATGCAGGCATCTGCAAATTTCCTGTTCGTTGCAAAGAGAATCACAATACGAAGACGGCTGTGACCTGCTGGTTCACTCTGCAGGTGAGATGGCCCCCACTCGATGGCCGATGAGTCACTCCCGTTTGTCGCGGGCTGAGCCGTGCATCGAGCAGGGCTGCTGGTGTCATGGTGAGTCACCCCCGCTCGCGCGGGCCCTACCTCGAAGACCTCACCGAGCGCATCGGCGCTACCGGATCACTTCCATTCGTGCCGACCTCGCACGCCCTGGCCGAGTTGCAGGGTGATGAGCGGGCCGCTCCTGTTCGGGCGCTCCCGCAAGGGACGGCCGTTCTTGGTGCGTGGCAGCGGGTCACTCCCGTTCCCGCGGGCGTTACAGCGGCTGAAGCAGCAAGTTGAACAGGACCGCGGTGTCACTCCCGCTCGCGCGGGATCTACGACGCCGCACTGTGTTGCTCGTTGGTGCACGAAGCACTCCCGCTCGCGCGGGGCCGAGAGCGATCCAGCGGCGGGTGCGTGCGAGGTCCAGGAGTCACCCCCGCTCGCGCGGGGCCGAGGCTTGCTCACCTGCAGCGTAGGAACCGAGGGCTCCGCAAACTGCCCGACAGCCGGTTCACCACCCGCCTGTCACCAGGAAAGCCACTACTCGGAGCGACCGGCACGGGCGTAACCGAGGTGCCCCCGGCGGCCGTTGGAATTGTGTGACGAATACCAAAGAGCGCACCGAGGATACCTGTCCGCTTGTCTACCAGTGCCGTCTGCCGCTGTCCACGCGCACCGTCAACCACCTCGCTGACCTGCTGCGACGCCGTCTGAAGGCAATCCGGTCCCGATGGCGAATCCCCCCGCCGGGGAAGATCACAGTAATCGTCCTGGCCGTACTGCGCCACGACCAGCGCATGGCCGACATGGCCGGCGGCAACGACGCGTCCGAGTCCACCGTCCGCCGCTGGCGCGACGAGCTGATCGGACTGCTCTCCGCCCAGGCGCCGCACCGGCAAGGCCGACCGGCAAAATTACTCCGCGCGGGGCCCACCGTGGGTGCTGAGACAGCTCTGCCAACGCGCTGAGGCCCACCGGTCGGAACTGCAGGTATCCGTCTCCGGGCTACAGGTCTCGTCGACGGCCTGCCGAGCGGCAGACCCTGCGGAACCGGCGTGCGAGGGAGCCGCCGCTGCCGTGACAGCCACCTCCATGCAGACGGCAGCGACAACACGGATCATCTTGATCGTCTTCAAATGCCGACGGCGACGAACATCGCGACCGGCCACTGTGTACTCACCGGCAGACCCTGGACCCTCTGGCCGCCGGAAAGCAGGGGGGCGGCACGGCCAGTCCCACGCCGCCCCCGGAAAGGAGTACGCGTGCCGACGGCAGGCCAGCGGCGGCATCGTGCCCGTCGACGCGCATGCTCCTGGCGACAACCCGGCGCGGCCTGCGGTCCGTCGGCGACGTCGCGACCGCCCGGATGAGTGATTGCCGTAGAGGCTGAGTTGCTGCCGAGGCTGGAGAATCACTGGAAGTGCGGGGGACCCATTGGGGAAATAACATGTAAGTGGCATAGGCGTTTTTCTCGCGAGGGGTGAATCATGTTCACTCGGCTTGCAGTAGCAGCAGCCTCTGCGCTGGCACTCGGACTTCTGTCAGGGGGAGCAGCGCATGCATCCACCCCCTCAGCTGCCAGCACATCGGTGCAGGCGGTTGGCATCGACGACCTCGTCGGCGATGTGGTGGAAGACCTTCTTGACGGCGTGGAGGGCATCATCGGAGCACTGTGAATCCCGGTACCAGGTACCCGAGGGCTGTGAATCCGTCCGGGGGCGTTTGACAGTCCGCCCTCAGTCAGGTCAGATCGCGCCTCGAGTCACCGTTCTGCGGGGAGGGTTGCTGGGCACTTTTGTGGGTCCGCAGCCGCAGCCCGCGGCTGGGTCAGTGGTCGCGGAGTTTGCGGGTCGGCAGGACGATTTTGGCGGAGTGTTTCAGTGTTTCTTCGTGGTTGGCGAAGGCGGCGAGTGCGTCGGTGTCGGTGAGTTCTCCGCCGGGCCAGGTGCGGGTGGTGATCAGGAGGCAGGCGTATCCGCGTTCGGTGACATCGGTGAGCCATTGGTTTGAGGGGATGATGGGTGTGTTGATTTGTGGCATGGTCAGGACTACGGATCCGTCTACGACGAGGAGGCTGATCGGCATGCTGGGCCGCAGGCTGCCGTCGATGAGGCCGTCGTCGGTGGAGAGTTGGCAGTTGTGGATGAGCTGTTCGACGGCGGTGGCGGAGCCTTCGGGGCCGCTTGTACCGTCTCCGAGGGAGAAGACAAGGATGTAGGGGATGGCGCCTTGCGGTGTTTCGCGGCTCCACGACATGGCGACGAAGCTCCCCACCTCGGCGGAGCGCACGGGATGCGTTTGTGTTGAGTTCGAGGTCACCGCGTGACCGTATCGGCGCAGCGGCGGCAGCCTCCGTGCCCGCTCACTCGACCGGGTGACACCGGACAGGTTCTGTACCCGAACGAAGGACCGCCGGCGCTCAGGCTGGGGCCTTGAGGTGTTCTTGTGCGGGCGCTGCCGCCTTCAGGGAGCCCCTCGGCACGCGGTGCGCCCGCAGACCGGGAAGCCTGCGGGCGCTGTTGCCGCCGCGGGGACAAAGCGTCGCGCTCAGTCCGGTCCCCTCCGGTCGGCCCGCTCAGTTCGGCCCGGTACCGATCTGGTTCTTGCGTCGGTGGCGGCGGGCTGCGAGGAGGGCGGGGATGATACCTACCGCCAGGACGAGGAGTCCGCGTTTCCACACTTCGCCTTCGACGCGGGTTGTGAGGAGGACGCAGGACGCGGCGCCCAGGACAGGAACCACGATGGGAACCCGGAAGTGTGTGCGGTCGGCGGTGTCCTTGCGCAGGACCAGAGTGGCGGTGTTGACCATGAAGAAGACCACGAGGAGGAGGAGTACCAGGGTCGAGGCCAGGGTGGCGACATCGCCGGTGAGGGCCAGGAGCAGTGACAGCGCCGTGGTGAGGGCGATCGCGACCCAGGGGGTGCGGCGCTGCGGCAGCACGGTCGCAAGCTGACGGGGCAGCAGCCCGTCCCGGGCCATGCCGAACGCCAGCCGGGAGGACATGATGCCGGTCAGCAGGGCTCCGTTGGCCACGGCGACCAGGGCGATCGCGCCAAAGAGCCGCTCCGGTACCCCTCCCGCCGCTGTGACGACCTCCAGCAACGGACCGCTGGAGGCGGCGAGGACCGGGGCGGGGACGGCGGCGGTCGCCGCGAGCCCCACGAGCACGTAAATGAGCCCGGCGGTGCCAAGAGCGCCGAACAGCGCCCGGGGATAGGACCGCACCGGATCGCGTGTCTCCTCCGCCACGTTGACGGACGTCTCGAAACCGACGAAGGAGTAGTACGCGAGCACAGCGCCGCTGAGCACGGCGGCAGCCGCGCCCTTGTGCGGGGCACCGAGGTCGGTCAGCGCATCGACGTGTCCGTCACCGCGCAGCACGATCCACGCCCCGAGCACGACCACGATCAGCAGGCCGCCGACCTCGATGACTGTCGCGACCACGTTGGCGCGGGTCGACTCCTTGATGCCGCGTGCGTTGAGCAGGGCGAGCGCCGCAAGGAACACGACGACGACCGCCGCCACGGGCAACGACACGAACGCGCTCAGATAGTCACCGGCGAAGCCGCGGGCCAGCGCGGCGACGGAGACGATGCCGGCTGCCAGCATGCAGTAGCCCGCCAGGAACCCGGCGAACGGTCCGTAAGCCCGTGTCGTGTAGTGGGAGGCCCCACCGGCGCGCGGGTACTTGGTCGCCAGCTCGGCGTAACTCCCTGCGGTCAGCATCGCCAGGCACAGCGCCACGCTCAGCGGCACCCAGACCGCTCCGCCGGATGCGGCAACGATCTGTCCCACGAGCACGTACACGCCGGCGCCCAACACGTCACCGAGGATGAAGAAATAGAGCAGCCGCGTGGACAGAGCGGAATTAAGCGGGCTCTGCTTCGGCGTCCGGTCGCCGGGATGCGGCCCCGGCTGCGCGGATGCCGAGGACTGGGAGGTGTTCATGTGCTCAGGCCGCCTCTCGCCCAACGGCCCCAACCTCATCGAAGCGGCGCACAAGGTGGCGCCCGAGCTGCGCAGTCCGGGCCGGCTGCCGCGATCGCCGAAGGCCGGGCCGTCCCCACGCCCCCGCGCCAGGGACGGCAGACAGGTCAAAGTCGCTGCTCGCTGCGCCGCGCGGCGCAGCGGTAGGTCTTTCCATGCGCAGGTGAGTAGCCCGCCGGACGGGACGCAAACGCAGGCGAGCGGGTGACACGGCCTACCCGATCCTCCCGGCGATCACGCAGGCCCACGGCTGCTGCCGGCCGTAGGTCACCGCTCGTAGAGCGGCGACAGTGTATGGGCCGGCTCCCGGCTCCCCTGCTCCCTGCTCCCTTGAGCCCTCGAGCCGCAAGCTCGGGGGCCTTGACCCAGCTCCCGCCCGGTGGAAGGCGCGCTGCCATTCCACCGGCCAGGCCGGGCACCACGAGGGGTCGATGTCCTCCAGTTGCTCGCGCCGTTCGTCCGGCAGCGCCCCGGCCCACGACTCCACGGGCAGTTCTTCGGCTCGCCGCTGCTCGATCTCGGCGGCCTTGCGGGCGGCGGCCCGCTGGTTCTTCAGCCAGATGCCCACCCGGTAGCCCTGGTGGGTGGCGTCCAGCGGGGCCAGCAGGTGCCCGTTCTCCTTGGCCCACCCACGCGCGGCGGCCAGGCCCTCTTCCCACGCGACGTCGAAGTGCGACCACACCATGCCCAGCTTCTCCAACTGCTCAATGCGCTCCTCGTCCAGACGGCCGCGGGCGTAGAACCGCCTGGCGTCGGCGATCCACTGCCCCAGAGGGAACCCGGCGAGCGAGACCGGCCACCCCTCAGCCTCCACCGCCTGGCCCTCGCCCCCGGGCACGCGGAACGTGAACGGCACGCGCAGGTCCCCGTGCAGTCGGTTGTAGATGACCGCGGCCTCGATGCCGCGCCGCCAGTGGGCGTGTTCGGGGTTGAGGACCCGCAGGTTGATGAACGCGGCCAGCTGCGCCGGATCACGGGGCGTGGAGAACTTCAGCAGGGCCTTGGCGGGGACGCTGACACCCTCGGAGCCGTCACCGCTCCCGCCCGCGCCCTCCTCGCTCTCGTCCCTGCTGACGGGCTTGTAGGCGCTCGCGGTCTGCTGCTCGGCGAGCTGCTCCACCACCCGGGCGTCATGCGCCCTGAGTGCCTCCAGCAGCTTCGCCAGTCCGCCGTACGCCCGGCTGGTGAGCATGGTGTCCGCTGTCTCGCCCGGCCCGAGCAGGACCGGCACCACGAGTGAGGCGACCTTGCCCTCACCGGGCTGCATGCGCAGCGCGCGGCCGACGGCCTGGACGAGGTCGGGCATGGAGCCGCGCACGTCGGCCCAGTAGACGGAGTCGCAGTTCTTGGTGTCGACACCCTCGCCCAGCACCTTCACCGAGCCCAGGAAGCCCTTCTCCACGACCGTGCCGTCCGTGGCGATCCCGGACGCGAACTCCCCGAGGACCCGCCGCCGGTGGCCCGGCTTGTGCTCACCGCACAGCCAGTTGGCCCAGATCGTGCGCGGGTACAGCTCGGGGTCCACGGCGTGCAGCTGCGCGGCGACGTCCGGAAGGCCGGCCGCGAACGCCTCGGCTTCGCGGACCTGGTGGTGGAAGACGAGTGTGCGCCGGAAGCCCTCCTCCGACGACGCCTTGAGCAACGCAGTCTGGAGGGCTGCGAGCCGGGCCCCGCGGACCTCGTCCGAACGCCTCTCCACGCCCAGGAGCTGCGCGGCCTGGAGCTGGGTGTCAGTGATGTCCACACACACCACCTGATAGGGCGCGCAGATACCCCGGTCGATCGCCTCCGACAGCGTCAGCGTGAAGCAGCGGGCGCCGAACGGCCCGTCCGGGTCGTCCTCCATCG